>CALMPK010000272.1 GCA_937873575.1 uncultured Hyphomicrobiaceae bacterium | reverse complement strand
AGCCTGTCGCCGGCATGTCGCGACGGAGCGCGTCGAGCAGCGCCATGTCGGGACATGTCGGGGCCGTTTGCAGGAACTCGAAATGCTCGACGCCGGCGCCGGGCGCGCGGATCACGTCGAGCGAATACTGGAAGGGGATGTGGTGGAAGGGACCGTAGCCGGGGAAGCGGGGGATGGCGGCCGGAAAGGTCTCGTAGTCGAGGAAGGCGAGCGGGTAGGCGAGTGCGCCCAGGTGATCGGCGATCACGTTCTCGTCGATCGAGACGCGCCCCGTCCGTGCGGCGCGCACCTGGTTTCGCTGCTTGTCGGAGAGCTCGAAGTCCTCCGGCACGTCGCGGATGTCGAGGATGCCGCGGTCGACAAGCTCAGCGAGCTTCTTCTTCGAGGTGCCGATGCGGGTGATGTCGTGCACCGAGTAGGCCGGCACGTTCGGGTTGGTGTGAGCGAACGTCGTGCAGTGCGCGCTGCGGCCCTTGGTCATGCAGTTGCAGGGAGGGGGAAGCGGCATCGCGCTCGACAGGAGATCGTGGGCGGTGTCCATCTCGTGTGCGATCACGTCACGCAGGGCAGCGACGGGCTCGGTGCGATCGTCGAAGTGGAACAGCGCGCGGATGTCGAGATCGGCGTCGCGCACGTAGGTGCTATCGAGGCGCACGAGGATGTGCCGGCCGAGCGGAACCCGGTTTGCCCTGAGAACGTGCGACTGGAAGGCGAGATCGTAGGTATAGCCCTCGTCGCGCGCGCGGTTCTCGGACTCCGACGACGACGCCTTGACCTCATAGAGATCATAACGCTCGGAGGCGGCATCCCAGACGAGGATGTCGCAAGCGGCCGTGTACTGGTCGGTTTCGAATACAGGCTGGTAGAGGACTGGGATGCGATCGGCGACGAGCGAGGCGGTTGCCGCGGCATCGCCGCGCGCCATCAGCATGCCGCCGGGGAAGAGGTCGCGCGCCAGCACGTCGACGGCGTTGCCGGCCTCCATGAGCGCCTGATCGAAGGCGGAAGGGGGCTCGGCGCGATAGACTTCCGGCCGGTGCAGCTTCACCCAGGCGTTGTGCGCGCACTCGCGGAAGATGAGGAAGTCGGTCTTTGAAAGTCTCATGTCGCCCCCGGAGCGGGTGCTCCGTAGGGGATAGTGTAGCAAGCGACGGGAGAAGCGCCAGCGCGGGGCTGGACCTGTCCACCGAAGGCCCTGAGGGCACATACAATCACACCGAAAAGGGTGGACCAAAGGGTGGATCGAAAATCGGATAATCAAGTAAATCTAATGAAAACAGCAGCTTACAACTATAGGTGGTGCCCCTGGAGGGACTCGAACCCCCACACCCTTGCAGATAGCAGATTTTGAGTCTGCCGCGTCTACCGTTCCGCCACAGAGGCTTGCCGCAATCGGGCGATGGCCCGATCGGAGCGGCGATTAATAGCGGGCGGCGTGGGGCAGTCAATCGCGTTCGTTCAAGCCGGGCGAGGCCGGCGCCATCAGTTCGTCGGTGTCGACGAAGCCCCGAATGCCGTCAGCGTATAGACGACGCGGTGCACGCACACGATCTCCGCGACGGTCACGCGGTCGCCGGGCGTAAGCCCACCGGCGCTGGTGACGTTGTAGGCGACGACCTCGCGCCCGTCGTCGAGCCTGACGAGGGCGGAAACCTCACCGCTCATGCCCTCGCCCGGGCCGATCGAAAGCCGCCAGTTGAGGAAAGAGCCCTGATGGTGCGCGGCGGGCGTGAGGCCGCATTCGCGCGGCGGATCGTCCTTCGGCTTCCACAGGTAGGTGCCGGCGACGGCGACGACGACGAGCACCGCAGCGGCCCCGGGCAGCATCCAGTCACGCAACGACGATGGTCTCGGTCCGCTCATGGCGTGAGCCTACCCGAGCGCGGGCGCGTCAGGAAGAGCATCCCCCTGTCGCAGCCCTTCCGCGGGCGTGCGCGATGTGGCAATCGAGTGGGAGTGCAAGCCAAAGTGGACGGAGGTGCGAGTGGAGTTGTGGTATCTGTGGGCCGTCATGCTGGGTGTGCTGACGGCCCTGGCTCTGGAGAACCGGCGCATCCTGACGGCGGTGAGGGACGGCAACTACAGCTACGCTCTCGGAACGCTGATCGGCGTGAGCATCGTCACCGTGCCGCTCTCGCTGCTGTTCTGGTATCTGGCGCGGTAAGCGCCCATCCGCGGCAGACGCCCATCGACCGCGCGCCCGCCCTACAGCGCGCCTGCCAAACCGTGAGCGATGCTCGCGGCGCACGCCTCGGCCGAAGGCAAAAATCAGCGGAACGTGAACGTGGTGCGCCCCGTGAGGTGGCGGTGCTCCGTCACTTCGATGCGGTCGCCGACGTGGGGATCGCGCGACTTCTGGGCGAGCACGCGGACGTGGCGGCCGTCCTCCAGCTTGACGCCCACTTCGAGACCATCCAACGCGCCCTTCTGAGCCGGCGTCGCCACGCTCTCTATCGTGCCGGCGACGCGCGTCTTCGTCTCGTGGGCATCGAGATCGACGAGCAGGAAGCCGCCGACCACCGTAGCAAGGATGGCGAGGCCGATGCCGGCGAACTTCAGTCGCCGCAGGCGCAGTTCGCGGTCGAGCTTCAGGCGTGTCTCGTGTCTCATCGTCTCGGGCTCTCACGTCGTCGCAGCGCAGGTGCTGCCGAATTCACTTAGCTTGGTTCACGCCGAGTGGTAGTTTTCAAGGCGCATTTTTTTGATCGATAGCTTTTTCAACGCCTTTGCTACGGGAGCATTGCCATGCCGTGCAGATCGCATTGGTCTATCATGTATTCCGTCTTTGCTGTCGTCCTGACGCTGCTGCCCTTCGCGACTGCGGCCGCCGCCGAGGACAAGCAGTTCACCGCGCGAAGCGGCGCGATCAACATACCCGCCGAGAACAGAAGCTTCGTCAACGATCTCTCGGCGATCGCCAAGAAGTACCCGGATTTGGCGCGGCGTTCCGGTCTGTTTGAGAAGATGTGCGAGGTCAACCCGGCGTGCTTCTACGTCGAATCCTGGACAGCGTGTTGTTGCGTCGATGGTGGCTCGACGACGTGCGAGGCGTGGCCGATAGAATGACGGCCGCGCCGCTGCCATCTGCCCGATAACGACTCCACTGCCGAGGTCGGGCAGACGTGCGGCGTTTCTGATGCCGTCAATCCCGTCTGTCCCAATCCCGTCTGTCTGGTGCGTTTGCCCGGAACGGGTGTGCCGCGGTTGCGGCTCACGCCGCCTTGGCCTGACCGTCCACGAGCCGCACGATGTCGGCCATGATGTCGTTCAACTGGAAGTCCTTCGGCGTGTAGACGGCGGCGACGCCGAATGCCTTCAGAACCTTGGCGTCCTCGGGCGGAATGATGCCGCCGACGACGACCGGAACGTCGTCGAGCCCATCCGCGCGCATACGCTCCATCACCTCCTTGACGAGCGGCACGTGGCTGCCCGAGAGGATCGACAGGCCGACGACGTGGACGCTCTCATCGAGCGCCGCGCGGACGATCTGCGACGGTGTCAGGCGGATACCTTCGTAGACCACCTCCATGCCGACGTCGCGGGCGCGGACGGCGATCTGCTCGGCGCCGTTCGAATGGCCGTCGAGCCCCGGCTTGCCGACCAGGAACTTGATGCGGCGGCCGAGCTTGTTCGAGACGGCCTCGACGCTCCCACGGACGCTGTCGAGGGCCGCGCCGTCGCGCGCGGCGGCGGCCTGCGAGACACCGGTCGGCGCGCGGTATTCGCCATAGATGCGGCGCAGCAGGCCGCCCCACTCGCCCGACGTGACGCCGGCTTTGGCACAGGCGATCGACGGCTCCATGACGTTGCGGCCTTCCTTCGCCGCGCGCTCGAGTTCGGCGAGCGCTGCATTCACCGCCTTCGCGTCACGCGCGGCGCGCCACGCCTTGAGCCGCTCGACCTGCTCGGTCTCGACGGCGGGATCGACAACTTGGATCGCGCCTTCGCCCGCCGACAGCGGCGACACTTCCGTCTCGGTCCACTTGTTGACGCCGACGACGATCTGCTCGCCCGACTCGATCGCTGCGAGGCGCGCCGTGTTGCTCTCGACGAGGCGGCGCTTCATGTAGTCGATAGAGGCGACGGCACCACCCATCTTGTCGATGGTCGCAAGTTCCGACTTCGCCTCCTCCTTGAGCGCCGCGACTTTGTTGGCGATGGCGACAGAGCCGTCGAAGATGTCGGCGTATTCGAGCAGGTCGGTTTCGTAGGCGAGGATCTGCTGCATGCGCAGCGACCACTGCTGGTCCCACGGGCGCGGCAGGCCGAGCGCTTCGTTCCATGCCGGAAGCTGGAGCGCACGGGCGCGCGCGTTCTTCGACAGCGTGACGCCGAGCGCGGCGATCAGGATGCGATAGACGTTGTTTTCGGGCTGCGGCTCGGTGAGGCCGAGCGAGTTCACCTGCACGCCGTAGCGGAACATGCGGTGCTTGGCATCGGTGACGCCATAGCGCTCGCGGGCGATCTCGTCCCAGAGCTCGGTGAAAGCGCGCATCTTGCACACTTCGGTCACGAACTTGAGGCCCGCGTTGACGAAGAACGAGACGCGGCCGACGACGTTGCCGAACTGCTCGGGCTTCACTTCACCGGACGCCTTGACCGTGTCGAGCACGGCAATGGCGGTCGCGAGCGCGAACGCAAGCTCCTGCACCGGCGTCGCGCCGGCTTCCTGCAAGTGATAGGAGCAGACGTTGGTCGGGTTCCACTTCGGCACGTTGGCCGTCGAGAACACGATGGTGTCCTTGATGAGCTTCAGCGACGGCTCGGGCGGAAACACATAGGTTCCGCGCGACAGGTATTCCTTGATGATGTCGTTCTGGATGGTGCCGGTGAGCTTGGTGCGCGCCGCGCCCTGCTCGTCGGCGAACGCGACGTAGAGCGACAGTAGCCACGCGGCGGTCGCGTTGATCGTCATCGACGTGTTCATCTGCTCGAGCGGAATGCCGTCGAGCAGGGTGCGCATGTCGCCGAGGTGCGAGACGGGGACGCCGACCTTGCCGACCTCGCCGCGGGCAAGCTCGTGGTCGCTGTCGTAGCCGGTCTGGGTCGGCAGGTCGAAGGCGATCGAGAGGCCCGTCTGCCCCTTCGACAGGTTCATCTTGTAGAGAGCGTTCGATTTCGCTGCCGTCGAGTGGCCGGCGTAGGTCCGGAACAGCCAGGGATTGTCGCGCGCCGGTTTGGCCGAGGACTGGCCGTTCACAGATTTGTCGCGCGGTGTCTCAGCCATTCGCATGTCCCTCTGACCTGCCCGGCGCGAGCCGGGCGAGAAAACAAACATCACGCTGCGCCGCGCCAAGGGGCACGACGCAGGTTGCAGGCTGCATTTATTGCACAGCAATATACGGCGGATCAAAAGGACTTTCGGAGGCCGACGGAGGCGTGCGCGGCGCGGCATCCAGGCACCCGCCGCGTGGCTGGCGGCGCCGGCGGAGCGCTTTCAGGATCGCTTCGATCGCACGCGCCACGGTCGATCGACGTCGTGTCGTTCAACTTCCAGCGTAGGGCCGGGGCGACGTTCGGGGCCATTCGGGGCCATTTGGGGGTCGGGGATGCGATGGGCGCATTCGCCGCGGCAGATACAACCGGTGTCGGGTTATTCCCGCACGATGGCCTTCTTGTGGGTCATCACGTCGATGACCTTCTGAATGATCATGAGGATCAGCAAAGCCACGATCATCCCGCCGATGCTGATGAGGAGGAGGTTGGCGTCGGGGTCGGAATGGACCACGATTCCCTGGCTCGAGAAGTAGTACTCCGAGGCGAGGGCACCGGTCATGAAGGCGAAACCGAACAATACGGTTAGCGGGCGCGCATCCAGGAAAATCTCAACGAGATAAGCGCCGGAGCCGACCAGCAGTGTCATGGCGACGAGGGTCGTGGCGTCGAGATCTTTGATATGTAAAATAAAATCGTCCACGGATTAACTCCTCCAGAGGAGCCTCGGTTGGTCGGGCCCGCCGAGCGTTCGACAAAAGGATGACGATTCATAACCGGCGGCCGTGAAGAACTGATGAAGGCCGCTAAAAACCCTACCGGAAGGCTCTTTATTGCAGCGCAAAATCGTGCTTGATTGCGCGCGCGGCGGCCCTCGGAGCCGAGTGCGCGCCCTCTGCCGCGCGCTCTTCCGGCCGCAGCCGGTCTTGCGACGCCGCCTACCGTTCGCCGCCAAACCGGGTCGCGCGGGACGGCCGCGACCGGGACGGGTGACACGAGACGACCACGAAGCAGGCAATAGCACCAGATACGAGTGCCGGGAGAGAGCCGAGACATGTCGAGCACGAGCACCGCGAAGAAATCCGATGACACCGAGCTGGGCACGCCAGCGATCGTCGCCGCCAAGAAGGATCTCTATGAGATCGGCGAGATTCCTCCGCTCGGTCATGTCCCGAAGAACATGTATGCCTGGGCCATCCGCGCCGAGCGTCATGGCGAGCCGGATACGGCGATGCAGGTCGAGGTCCTCCCCACCTGGGAGCTCGACAGCCACGACGTGCTCGTTCTGGTGATGGCCGCCGGCGTCAACTACAACGGCGTCTGGGCCTCGCTCGGCACCCCGATCTCGCCGATCAACGACGTGCACAAGAATCCTTTCCACATCGCCGGCTCCGATGCCTCGGGCATCGTCTGGGCGGTCGGTTCGAAGGTGAAGCGCTGGAAGGTTGGCGACGAGGTCGTCGTCCACTGCAACCAGGACGACGGTGACGACGAGGAGTGCAACGGCGGCGACCCGATGTTCTCGCCGAGCCAGCGCATCTGGGGTTACGAGACGCCCGACGGCTCCTTTGCCCAGTTCGCCCGCGTGCAGGACCGCCAGCTTCTCGAGCGTCCGAAGCATCTGACCTGGGAAGAGAGCGCCTGCTACACGCTGACGCTGGCGACCGCCTATCGCATGCTGTTCGGACATCGTCCGCACGTTCTGCGTCCGGGCCATAACGTGCTGGTCTGGGGCGCTTCGGGAGGCCTCGGCTCGTTCGCGGTTCAGCTCTGCGCCACGTCCGGTGCCAACGCGATCGGCATCGTTTCGGAAGAAGACAAGCGCGACTTCGTCATGCAGCTCGGCGCCAAGGGCGTCATCAACCGCAAGGACTTCAAGTGCTGGGGCCAGCTGCCGAAGGTCGGCACGCCCGAGTACAATGATTGGTTGAAGGAGATGCGCAAGTTCGGCAAGGCCATCTGGGACATCACCGGCAAGGGTGTCAACGTCGACTGCGTGTTCGAGCATCCGGGCGAGTCGACGATCCCCGTCTCAGTTCAGGTGGTGAAGCGCGGCGGCATGGTCGTGATCTGCGCCGGCACCACCGGCTACAACCTGACCATGGACGCCCGTTACCTCTGGATGCATCAGAAGCGCGTTCAGGGCTCGCACTTCGCCAACCTGCTGCAGGCGGCGCAGGCCAACAAGCTCGTCGTCGAGCGCCGCATCGATCCGTGCATGTCGGAGGTGTTCTCGTGGGCACAGATCCCGAAGGCGCACATGCGCATGCTGCGCAACCAGCATAAGCCCGGCAACATGGCCGTGCTGGTGCAGGCGCCGACGACCGGCCTCAGGACCTTCGAGGACGTTCTCGAGGCGAGCCAGCAGCGCCATAGCTGATAGGCCCGGCGCGGATCGCTGCGCCGGACCCTGTCACTTTTTGACGATCATGGGCCCCGTCCGGACTTTGTCGGTCCGGCGGGGCTTGTGCTATGCGTGCCCCGATCCGTTCGCGAGGAAGAGGCGTCTACCATGGCCACCGCTATCAAGGTCCCCGCAACCGCCGACGGCGTCGACCGGCTGATGCTCGATCTCGGCCGTGCGGCGCGCTCGGCCGCGGCCGAACTGGCTCTCGCTCCGCGGACGGTGAAGGACAAGGCGCTCATCGAGGCGGCCCGCGCGCTGCGCGAGAGCGTCCCTGCAATTCTCTCGGCCAACGAGACCGATCTTGCTGCGGCCCGTGCGGCGGGGCGCAATGGAGCCTACCTCGACCGGCTGATGCTCAATCCGGCCCGCATCGAGGGCATCGCCAAGGGCCTCGAGGCCGTCGCCGCGCTCGACGATCCGGTCGGCGACACCATCGCGCGCTGGACACGGCCCAACGGGCTCGTCATTTCGCGCGTGCGCGTTCCGCTCGGTGTGGTCGGCATCATCTACGAGAGCCGTCCCAACGTGACCGCGGACGCCGGGGCCCTGACGCTCAAGTCCGGCAATGCGGCGATCCTGCGCGGCGGCTCCGACAGCCATGCCTCGAGCGTGGCGATCCTTGCTTGCCTGGAGCGGGGACTGGCCGCGGCGGGCCTGCCCGAAGCCTCGATACAACTCGTGCCGACCACCGACCGCGAGGCGGTTGGTGCGATGCTGCGCGGCCTCGACGGCACCATCGACGTGATCGTGCCGCGCGGTGGCAAGAGCCTCGTCGAGCGCGTGCAGAACGAAGCGCGCGTGCCCGTGTTCGCCCATCTCGAAGGCATCTGTCACACCTATGTGGACGCCGCCGCGGATCTCGAAATGGCGCGGCGCATCGTGGTCAATGCCAAGATGCGGCGCACGGGAGTCTGTGGCGCGACGGAGTGTCTACTCGTCGATGCGAACGCACGCCAGGATCTGATGGGGCCGCTCGTCACGGCTCTGCTCGACGCCGGCTGCGAGGTGCGAGGAGACGAGGCTGCCCGCAAGGCCGATCCGCGCGTCCGCGCCGCTTCGCCCGACGACTACGGGCACGAGTTCCTGGATGCCGTCATCGCCGTGAAGAGTGTCGATGGCGTCGAAGGCGCTATCCGCCACATCGCGCGCTACGGCTCGCAGCATACCGACGCCATCGTCACCGGCGATCAGGCGAGCGCGGACAAGTTCTTGCAGCGGGTCGACTCGGCGATCGTGCTGCACAACGCCTCGACGCAGTTCGCCGATGGCGGGGAATTCGGCATGGGCGCGGAGATCGGTATCGCGACGGGCAAGATGCACGCGCGGGGGCCGGTCGGCGTCGAGCAGTTGACGACCTTCAAATACGTCGTCCGCGGCGACGGGCAAGTCCGTCCAGGCTAACACTCATCCGTGACGCGACGATATGCCAACGGAGTGAGGCGCGCCCGAGGCAGGGCGGCGTTTTGCCTGGAGAAGTTGCACCACAGCCGGCGCCGGCGCTCTCAACCATCGAAAGTCAAAGCTCTTTTGCGAGATTTGTATTTCCGTTAACGTGCCGTCCGGCAGTTGCCAGAACAAGAAGAGCCACGAGTACGAAAGCCATTCAGGGGAGTTGACGCATGATCCGCCGCATTGTCCTCGCCGCCGCGCTCGCCGCCGTCACGGCGGGCCCGAGCTTCGCACAGGACGCTGATGTCGCTGGGCGCCCGGCGCTCGTCACCAAGTCCGCGCAGGATCTGATCAAGCAGCGCGAGGTCTGGGGTTCCAAGCCCTCCATGACCAGCGCTCAGGCCGCGGCGATGCCGACCGGCCCGACGGTCGCGGGGCGCCCGGCGCTCAGCACCAAGTCCGCGGCCGAGCTCATCAAGGAGCGCGACCAGTGGGGCAAGGGGCCGGAGACGAAGATCGGCAAGCTGCGCAAGCGCATCAAGGAGGCCGGCGCGACCGCCAAGCGCAAGGCGAAGGCGGCCTACCGGGCCGGCAAGAAGAAGGTCAAGAAGGTTATCGCCAAGGTGAAGGACAAGAAGTCCTGAGGCGAGCGGCTCCGCAGAGTCGGCGTAGTCGTTTCGATCATGCCTAGGGTGCGATCGGTCTCGATTGAAGCGCGCGGCGCTTTCGTCGAGAACGTGGATCGCACCCTAGGGACATCTTCGAGAGTGCGTTGCGCGATCCTCGAGGGCGCTTGAAATTCGCGGTTCGAAAGCGCTTTCAAGGGGGCAGGGGAACGGTTGTCAGTTCCAGCCGCTCGTATGGCGCCATCGTCCTAACGAACTGAGGGGCGGACCAGCTTTGCATCACGTGGAAGCGAGGAGCGCGCTTACGGTGGCGACACCGGCAGCTCCCGCTGGCCTGCGCATCGGACTGATGGGGGGCTCGTTCAATCCGCCGCACGCTGGACATGTCGCCGTAGCGCGCGCGGCGATGCGGCGTCTCGAGCTCGACCGCCTGTGGCTGCTGGTCTCCCCCGGCAATCCGCTGAAGTCGCATAACGAACTCGCGCGCCTCGATGATCGCGTCACGTCGCTGCAACGCCTGCTGCACTCGCGGCGCATGCTGGCGACGGGAATCGAGGCGCGGCTCGGCACCCGTTACACCGTCGACACGCTCGCTGTGCTCCGCCGCAGATTCCCTGCCGCCCGCTTCGTCTGGGTGATGGGGGCGGACGGTCTCGCCGAGATGCACCGCTGGCGGAACTGGCGGGAGATCGCCTCGCTCGTTGCGATCGCGGTCGTGGACCGGCCCGGCTGGCGCTTCAAGGCGCTCGCTTCCCCGGCGGCGCGGACGCTCGCCCGCAGCCGTCTGGACGAGCGCCTGGCAGCCCGACTGCCATTCATCGAGCCACCCGCCTGGACCTACCTCTCAATCAGGTTGAGTCCCCAGTCGTCGAGCGCCATCCGTGCTCGGATGAGGCCGTGAAGGGAGCTGAAATGGTGTGGCTGCCGAGCGATGCTGGTAACGGCAGTGGCGCAAACGGGTTGCCGGACGGGTATCCACGCGCCTATCTTTAATGCGGGCGAGTCTGCTCGAGGCCGCCCGGCCTGTTTTCCCGATCCACCGAAGCAAGCGAAAAAGGACGTCCACCACACGATGAGAACCGCAACAGCGGGTGCCGGAACCGGCATCGCTCCTGCCGAGGCGCTGTCCGACAAGGACTCCTCGAAGGCCCTTCTCGAGATGGTGTGCCACTGGCTTGACGAGGCCAAGGCCGAAGAGATCGTCACCATCGATCTCGAAGGGAAATCGACGATGGGCGATTACATGGTGATCGCCTCGGGTCGCACAGATCGTCACGTCGGCGCCATTGCCGATCAGGTCCAGCGCAAATTCAAGGAAGGCGGCGTGTCCGGCGTTCGCGTCGAGGGCATGGAAGCCTGCGACTGGGTGCTGATCGACACGGGCGACATCATCGTCCACGTCTTCCGTCCCGAGGTGCGAGATTTCTACAACCTCGAGAAGATGTGGAGCATGGATCGCCCGAGTGACCCGACGGCCCATTGAAGCCAGGGCCTAGGGTGCGATCGTTCGAGATGAAAGTGCCTTCGCGCTTTCATCGAAAACGTGAATCGCACTCGAGGTGGGGGCCATCGGCACGAGCGACGTCGGAGAGGCGCCGCTCGGCGCAAGGGTATCTCGTATGCGCTTCTCGATCGTCGCCATCGGCCGCTTGAAGGACGGCGGCGAAGCTGAACTCGTCGCGCGCTATCGCGAGCGGATCGAGGGAGCTGGCCGGGGCCTGGCACTCGGCCCCCTTTCCGTTACCGAATTCCCCGAATCCCGCCTGAGCGATGCGCCCGGCCGTTCTGCCGACGAGGCGGCGCGCCTGATCGAGGCGAGTGGGCGCGCCGATGTCTGCGTCGTGCTCGACGAGCGCGGCAAGTCCATGGGGAGCGAGGCGTTCGCGCGTTGGCTCGCCAGCGAGCGTGACCAGGGCGCGCGCGAGATCGCATTCCTGATCGGCGGGCCGGACGGGCACGGTGCCGCGGTGAAGGCCCTTCCCGCGACGAAGCTGACCCTCGGGCCGATGACGCTGCCCCATGGGCTTGCTCGCGTGATCCTGGCGGAACAGCTCTATCGGGCGATCACCATCCTGGCGGGGCATCCCTACCACCGTGCCTGAGCCGGCGGGCGCGGCGCGTGAGCTCAGATTTTCGCGACGATGCGGTCGAGCAGGACTGTCGGCAGGACGCGCCGGGTGGCGGCGGCCACATGGGTCTGGTTGGTGACGAAGTAGCGGGCCTTCGGACGCCGTGACTCGAGCGCGTGGACGAGGCGGCGGACGACCGCCTCCGGCTCGAGCTTGCCGCGCTGCTGTCCGCCCTTTTCCATCGACTGCAGCCGGGCGAGGTAGCGCTCGCGGTGCGCCGAGCCTTCGATGTCGACGTTGGCGCGGAAGTTCGCGAGGGCCGTCTCGACGAAGCGCGTGCGGATGGGACCGGGCTCGATCAGCGACACGGAAATGCCGCTGCCGGCAAGCTCGAGCCGCATCGCGTCGCTCAAGGCTTCGAGCGCAAACTTGGATGCGCAGTAGGCGCCGCGGTAAGGCACCGCGACGAGGCCGAGCACCGACGAGCATTGCACGATGCGGCCGTGGCCGTTGCGCCGCATCGCCGGTATCAGCCGCCGCGTGAGGTCGTGTGTGCCGATGACGTTCACTTCGATCTGGTGGCGCAGCGCGCCCGGCTCGATATCCTCGATGGCGCCCACCTGACCGAAGGCCGCATTGTTGAACAGAGCCGTGATGGTGCCGCCCGCGAGCCCGAGGGCTTCGTGCGCGCAGGCCTCGACCGAGCGCGGGTCGCCGAGCTCGAGCGGGAGCGCCTCGACACCGACCGCTCGCCGCAGCCGCTCGAGGTCTTCGGGCCGCCGCGCCGTCGCGAGTACGTGCCAGCCCCGCTCCCGCAGTATCCGTGCGGCGCTGAGGCCGATGCCGGAGGACGCCCCGGTGATGAGGATCGTGCGTCTCGATGACATGGCCGCTCCCGGAATCTTCCACCACTTCGGCCTTCAATTCACGGTTTGCGGCATGCTGCCAACCGAAAAAGGCGCGCGGGCCGAAGTGCGGCAGTCGCGGTGAGCCCGATTCTGCTCCGTTGCCGGGCGACTGCCCAACGGCCAAGCAAAATTCACACTTTCGAATGCCACGTTCACGCAATGGTGATTTCAAGTGGCACCTAAGAACAACAACGAAACAGTCGTTCTGCGACCATCGAACAATTTCCGATGCGCCACTTTCACGGTGCAATACGAGGCGAGGGCGCTGTTCGCCCGATGCCGTTCGGTCGCAGGTCGCGTCGGGAGCGTTTGGGCTCGCGGCGCGTTCGGCGCCCGGAGCCGTCGAAATTCGCGCCGCGGGGTGGGGGCCGCCGCGGTCGGTACGTTCGAGGGAATGAGGCAGTGATTTGAGGCGAGGGGTGCGGCGATGTTCTCCGAGATCACGTCCAAGACGCTAAAGACCTACATCGATGCGTCGCCGATACCGCTGACGCTGGCGTCGCCGGTGTTCGACGATTGCCCGATCATTCTGTGCAACAACTCGTTCCTCGAGCTCACGGGGTATGCGCGCGACGACGTCATCGGCCGCAATTGCCGTTTCCTGCAGGGCCGCAATACCGACCCGAAGGCGCGTGGCCAGTTGCGCGCGGCTGTCGAGCAGCGGACCGAAGCCCTGGTCCAGATCACCAATTACCGCCGTGATGGCAGCGAGTTCGAGAACATCGTATTTCTGCTGCCGATCTTCAACGCGGCCGGCGAGCTGCTCTACGTTCTCGGCTCGCAGTGCGACGTGACCGCCCAACTACGCAAGATGTCGCCGCAGGAGCACGCGCAGCTTCTCGAATCGGGGATCGAGGTCGCCCGGCCCGAACTCGTCGCCGGTGACCGGCTGCGGCTACTGGAGCGCCCCCCGCTGACGCAGAGCCTGCGGGCCGTGCTGACGAGCGAGATGTTCGAGTAGCGCGAGCGACACCGGAAAAATCCGATCCACGAGCTGAACGCACGGACAGGGTCTCGGCTGCGGCGGAGCTTTCGCGCAGCCATGGGTTGCGAGCTGGCCGCTCGGCGGCGAAAGTGGGCCGTGAATGGCCCCGAGACGGCGGGGCCTAGAGTGCTATTCGATCAGGGGAAGAGCGCGCGGCTCCCCTGATCGGATGAAGGCGCTCTATCTGTCAGATTCTAGAGCATCTTTATCCGACCGCTCATCGCGAACGCGATTCGGTGCTGTCGAATGATGCTCTAGGGCGCAATGGGGCTCGGGTGCGATGACACGAAGCGACGTTCCGGGAAGTGCGGGCGGCGGTGTCGATCCGCTGGCGCCGATCGTCGTCACGCTGGTGCACGGCACGTTCGCGTCCGGGGCTCCGTGGACGAAGGAGGGCTCGG
>CALMPK010000271.1 GCA_937873575.1 uncultured Hyphomicrobiaceae bacterium | reverse complement strand
CTCCCACGGCGATCTGATCGAGCGCGGCGAGCCCTGGCGAGGTGGTGATGCCCTCCTCGCGCGCCAGCTCCGCGAGCAGCCCCGCGGCGGCGGCATTACCCTCCGCCGCGGCACAATAACCGCTCACCAGAACGGCCTCCCCGCGCAGTGACTTCGGGATGTCGCGATTGATATTGCTGAGACCGCGGGCGCGCTCGCATCCGGCCTCGCGGCGCCCGAGACCGATCTCGGCGCGTGCGACCAGCATCGCCGCGAGTGGCCCGGTGCCGGGGTCTTGGGCGCCCTTCAGGGCATCGTCGATCTCTTGCAGAAGGCCCGATCGGTAGAGAGCCTCGAGCCGCAGCGCTTCGAAATGCCCGCCCGTCGGGTCGCCGAGCGGTGCTCCGACGGAAGCGGTGACGAGGCGCTTCCAGAGACCATGCAGAGCGGGAGATCGTGGCGGGATGGAAAGAGAGCCGATCAGCTTCTCGATTTCCGCGACGTCGAGCCCCAGCCAAAGCTCGTGCGGGAGCGACGAGCCATCCGCTGCCATCACAGGGGCGAGGTCGAATGTCTCGACCGCACGCGATTTGCGGTCGAGCGGAAGGGTGTCGGACGGTGGCGGCGCGATGACCTGTGGCTCGGGGGTGGTGCGTTGCGACCAGCCGTCGGTCTGCTGCGGCCGATCGATATTGGCGGTGTTGCGCGGCGCACGCTGCGCGTCGGTCGCTCTCGGCGGACGGAAGAAATCCTGGGCTGCCGCGGGAAGCGGGCCGACGGTCGTGCCGAACGTGGCGGCCGTCGTCGCAAGCGCCAAGGCGAGAGCGGTGACGCTTCGCGGCCTCGCCCCGCCGGTAGGATGGTCGGCGGCAGGCGGCCGCGGATCAGAGCATTTGGCCGGCGTTGGGCGCAGCATTCGGTTCGTCCGATGACGGTAAACGGGTGGTGGCGGTAACCTTTGCCGGGTCGGTTTCGCGCCGGACCGCCTCGTCCTGCGGGCGGGCAGCCGGGCCCGCGACGCCTCGGCTACTCGCGACGGATCTTGATGCCGGGCACGGGCTTGCTGATTTCCTTCTGTGGCGGCTCGTGGTGGACGGCAAGGAACCACAGCCCGCCGTAGACACCCGCCGTGAGCACGGAAATCAGGAATAAAAATCGGAACAAGCTCGGCATTTTGGCCTCTCCGCTCCCCTTTGCTATGTGTCGGCCTCCGATGGCGGCATTATGGCCCCCGTCCGGCTGGTTGCGGGCGCAACCCTTGTGCGCACCCGCGCCGGCAGCCTAGTGCGCTATCTGGTCCGACGGAACCGCAGGCGGTTCGTTTGATAGGATGAAAGCGCTTTATCCTCGTGATTCCGGAGTTTCCCGATCAGCCGCACGTAAGGTCACGCGGTGCCGGGCGGTCGGATGAAGTTCTAGCAATTCCACCAAGCTTCGTGCGAAGGCACGACTTCACGCCATCATGCCGCAGCGACAACGCAGAGACAGGCCATGACAACCGCACGGATCACCGCGCCGCCGAGAGACATGGCAACATATCCGCCCGCACCGAAAAGCCGCGGCTTCCGTACTGTCGAGGGTTTGACATGATTCGGCTCGGCTTTGGCCGTCGCAGTACAAGCTACGGTCCGGCGGACATCGAGAACATCATCAAGGGCCTGCAATCTCGCTCGCTGGTGATGGTCGGCCTCATGGGTTGCGGCAAGTCCGCCATCGGCAAGCGGCTCGCGGCCAAGCTCTCCGTTCCCTTCGTCGACGCCGACGAGGAGATCGAGCGCGTCGCCGGCATGTCGATCTCGGACATTTTCGCCAAGTACGGGGAGCCCCATTTCCGCGACCGTGAAGCGAAGGTCATCGCGCGGCTGCTGACGCAAGGCTCGCAGGTGCTGGCGACCGGCGGCGGAGCGTTCATGAGCCCGGACACGCGCTCGGCGGTGCGCGAGAGTGGCCTTTCGATCTGGCTCAAGGCGGAACTGCCCGTGTTGATGCGCCGCGTCTCGAAGCGCTCGACGCGCCCGTTGCTCAGGACCGACGATCCCGAAGCGGTGATGCGCCGGCTGATGGCCGAGCGCTATCCGGTCTATGCGGAGGCGGACATCACGGTCGAGAGCCGCGACGTGGCCCACGACGTGATCGTCGACGAAATCATCGCGGCATTGATCGCGAGCGGCCGGCTGGCACCGCCGGCGACGGTCTGATAGGTGCATCGGAAGGGGCGGGCCAGAAGGCGGCGCGTGCGGCCGAATTCCCGTCGTCAGGAGCAGCGATGCCGACAATCGTGAACAGTCCGAGTGCAACAGCGAAGCGCATCGTGCCGGTGCCATTGGGAGATCGCGCCTACGAGGTGATGATCGGGCCCGGCCTGCTGCACATGGCGGGCGAGATCATTGCGGCACGGCTCGGCGAGGCGCGCTACGGCATCGTCACCGACGAGAACGTCGCGCGCTACCATCTGGCGACACTCGAACAGAGCTTGTCCAAGGGCGGGAAGCTGCGCGGCTCGGTGGTTCTGCCTGCGGGCGAGGCGACGAAGTGCTTTGGTCAGCTCGCACCGCTTTCGGAGCGGCTGCTGGAGATGGGGCTCGAGCGGGGCGATCTCGTCGTCGCGTTCGGCGGTGGCGTGATCGGCGATCTCGCGGGCTTCGCGGCGTCCATCCTGAGGCGCGGTGTGCGGTTCGTGCAGATCCCGACATCGCTGCTGGCGCAGGTCGATTCCTCGGTCGGCGGCAAAACCGGCATCAACACGCCCCAGGGCAAGAACCTGATCGGAACGTTCCATCAGCCGAGCCTCGTGCTCGCCGATACGGATGTGCTTTCGACGCTGCCCGCCCGCGAGCTGCGCGCCGGCTATGCCGAGGTCGCGAAGTACGGCCTGCTCGGCGATGCGGCGTTCTTCGCCTGGCTCGAGAACCGCTGGCGGGGCGTGTTCGGCAACGATGTCGCGGCCTTGACGGAAGCCATCGAGACGAGCGTGAAAGCCAAGGCCGACATCGTCGTCCGCGACGAGCACGAGAACGGCGACCGCGCCCTGCTCAACCTCGGGCACACCTTCGGCCATGCGCTGGAAGCGTGGACGGGGTACTCGAGCCGCCTGCTGCACGGCGAGGGCGTGGCGATCGGCATGGCGCTGGCATTCCGCTTCTCCGAGCAACTCGGCCTTTGCCCCGCGGGTACGGCGGCGCGCGTCGCCGCGCATCTCCACGCGGTCGGCCTGCCGACACGCATCGGCGATATTCCAGGCGCGCGCGCGGAGGCGGCCGAGCTGCTGCGCTTGATGGGGCAGGACAAGAAGGTGCGCCAAGGCCGGCTCACGTTCATCCTGGTGCGCGGCATCGGTGAGGCTTTCGTCAGCCGCGACGTCGAGCCCGCGCAGGTGCTAGCCTTCCTGGAGGCGGAGATCGCAGCCGGCCCGGCAACCGCCGCGCGCGCGGGCTGACAAGGAGTAGGACGCCATGGGCGATACGAGCGGCCAATCCAAGGTGAGCTTCGGCTTCCGCGAGGTGGGTGAAGGTGAGCGCCAGGGCCTGGTCAACGATGTGTTTTCGAAGGTCGCCGAGCGCTACGACCTGATGAACGACCTGATGTCGGGTGGTCTGCACCGGCTCTGGAAGAACGATTTCGTCACCTGGCTCGCGCCGCCGAAGGCAGACCGGCCATTTCGGTTGCTCGATGTGGCGGGTGGCACCGGCGACGTGGCGCTTCGCTACGAAGGTTCAACCGCGGTCATCTGCGATATCAGCCCCGAGATGCTCGCCGTCGGTCAGCGCAAGGTGAACGATGCCGGACTGGCGCACCGCATCGAGCTGGTGGAGGGCAACGCCGAGGCGCTCCCCTTCGCCGATGGCTCGTTCGACGCCTACACGATCGCGTTCGGAATCCGCAACGTCACGCATATCGACCGTGCGCTGGCCGAGGCGTTTCGCGTGCTCAAGACGGGTGGCCGCTTCATGTGCCTCGAGTTTTCCGAGGTGCAGGTGCCGATCCTGGACAAGCTGTACGAATTCCATTCGTTCGAGGTGATCCCGCGCCTTGGCAAGCTGACGGCCGGCGCCGCCGAACCCTATCAGTACCTCGTCGAATCCATCCGCAAGTTCCCGAAGCAGGAAGCTTTCGCCACGATGATCCGCGCCGCAGGCTTCGAGCGCGTCAGCTATCGCAACCTGACGGGCGGCGTCGCGGCCATGCACTCGGGCTGGAAGCTCTGAGCCGGCGCTACCCGCGATCGACGCTTTTGATGGAGGCGCGGGGGGCTTCGACCTCGGCCAATCGCAAAACGAGAGCGCCGGCCCACAAGGCCGGCGCTCTTTTGTCGTTCAGAGTTCGTCGCGTTCGGTGAACTTGGACCTCGGAAGCCCTTACTCGCACTTCACCGAGATCGAGATGCCAGCGGCAGGAACGAAGCGCTTGCAACCGAGCTCACGCGTGTCGACCGAGTTTTCGGCGACGGCGATCGCCGAGGCGACGACGCTCGACACCGTGGTCTCAGCTTTCGCCACCTGGCTCGAAATCTTTTCCGGCGCGACCGCGGCAACCTTCTTCGGCTGCAGTGCCGCGGTGTCATCGGCCTTCGACGCGACGTCGGTCGGGCGCTGGGCCTTCGGCTGGGCGGCGGCCGCCGCTTTCACCTTCGAGCTCTTCGCCGCCGCCGAGCGCGACCGACGCGAAGAGTAATCGTCCTCGTCATCGTAGTCGCGGGCGTAGCTGCGGCTGTAGCTCATGTACTTGCCGTAGCCGCGGATGCCGCCGCCGCCGCAGCCGCCCGCTTCCGCAGTGGTGGCGAACGGCGCGAGGCCGGCGACGAGGGCCGCGGCGAGGATGAGGATTGTCCTGGTCATGTGCCGGCTCCATGGTCTCGGTTGAGGACGGCCCCGTCGTGGTCGCCGTCGATGGAGGCACTTTGGCGGACCTGGTTCCTTCGCGCTGTTACGGCAGGAACATCGGCTCTCGGGATCGACGCACGCCGCTATGGCACTGACGTCAACAGATGGTAACGTCGCCAAGTCCGACGCTGGCTTGGCGTCCGACCCGACGTATCCCCGGGGGGAGAAGCGACGTGACCAGACTGCTGTTCTCGATTGGCAACGTTTTCGTGTCGTTGGTGCTCGGCGCGATCTTGTTCGGGTTCGTGTTCCTTCGATACCCGGAGACCATGGGCGCGATTCTCGATTGGGCGGCGAGCTTCAAGAGCTGGCTCATCAACCGCGGGATCTCGACGGAATACAACAACTGGATCCGCGTGCTGCTCGAGGAGCGCCAACTCGTGTTCATGGGCTTCACGATCATGGCCCGCATCGCACTCTCGATCCTCACCTACCCCTTCATCCTGTGGCGCGAGCGGCGCTGAATCCCTTTCAAATTTCGCGCGATAGTGTTCCCTGTTCAGAGAGCAGACTTGGTTAACCGCTGGTTAGCTCTCTGCTGACAAGAGTCATTCCTGCGGCCATGACAGCCGCCGCGTCGCTCGCGACGGGGGAATGGGGAATTGGGAATGCGCATCTTCGACCGCTCTGAGGGCACCGCGCCCGCCATCGAGCCGGAGCTTCCATCCCCCGCGCCACCGACTGGCCCCCCGGCCCCGCCCACCAGCTCGCCGGCACAGTTTCAACCAGCGCCGGCCGGGGGCGGGCCGCCGCGCCCGGCCGCATCGTCGGCGTACTTTCCCTCCGCCGATCCCCCTGCCGATCGCGGAACGCCGCCGCGAACCGATCCCCCGGACAATGTGCGGGCAGCGAACCTGCTGCACGCCCTCGTTGCGCTTCTCTCGTCGCTTCCCGCGAGTGTGTCTCCGCCGTCGGCCCCACCCGTGAGGCCCTCTCCCGCATCCGAACCGCCTGCAAAGCCGGTCACAGAAGCACCAGCGCCAACGCTCAACGTTGGCGCCGCTGGGGCTGGCGGGCCGCCTGGCCGCCCTGCCCCGAGGCCACGCAGGTTTGGCCTCGCGCGTCAGGTCAAACTGGCCGGCCTTGCCGTTGCCGCCGGCGCGGCCGCCAGTCTCGTGTGGATCTGCGTCATGCTGGTCCACTACACGACCGAGTATCCGAACCCGCTGGCGATGCGCGCCAAGGAGCGCACGCCCGTCATCCGCGTTCTGGCGCGCGATGGCTCACTGATCGCCGAGCGCGGTTCGACGCATGATTTCATGCCGATCGACATGCTGCCGCAGCACGTGATCGACGCGGTGGTGGCGACCGAAGATCGGCGCTTCTTTACCCACTGGGGCATCGATCCCGCGGGCATGGCGCGCGCTGCTTTTGCCAACCTCAGAGCCGGGCGCTTCGCGCAGGGTGGTTCGACCCTGACGCAGCAGCTCGCCAAGAACCTGTTTCTCTCCTCCGAGCGCACGGTGGGGCGGAAGCTCGACGAATTGGCTCTGGCGATCTGGCTCGAGGTTCGACTGAGTAAGCGGGAGATCCTCGAGCTCTATCTCAATCGCGTCTACTTCGGTGGCGGCGCCTACGGCATCGAAGCGGCCTCGCAGCGCTATTTCGACAAGTCGGCGCGTGCACTCAACGTCGCCGAGGCGGCGCTGATCGCGGGCCTGCTCAAGGCGCCTTCGAAATATGCGCCGACCGCAAGTCCGTCGCTCGCACGGGCGCGCGGACACGTGGTGCTCGACAAGATGCGCGAGGCCGGTCACCTGACGGACGCGGACCATGCAAAGGCGCGCCGCCACAAGGTGCAGTTCGCCGAGCTGAAGCCGCAACGCACGATCACCGGCTTCGAGCATGCGATCGACCACGTGCTCGACAAGCTTCCCGCGTTGCTCGGCGACGGCCACGGCGAGCTGATCGTCGAAACGAGTATCGATCCGGCGCTGCAACGCCGCGCCAACGAGATCGTCGCCAACGCGCTCGGCCATCGCGGCAAGGCGATGGGCGCCAACGAGGCGGCGCTCGTCGCGCTCGACCGCGAAGGCGGCATCCGCGCGCTCGTCGGCGGCCAGTCGTACGAGAAGAGCCAGTTCAACCGCGTGACGCGCGCGCGCCGTCAGCCCGGGTCCGCCTTCAAACCGTTCGTGTATCTGACGGCGCTCGAGAAAGGGCTGACGCCCGATACGGTGACCTACGATCTGCCACTGACGATAGACGGTTGGTCGCCGCGCAACGAGAGCGGCACCCACGCCGGTGCGCTGACGCTGCGTCAGGCGCTCGCGCAATCGGTGAATACGGTGGCGGTGCGGCTCGGTATGGATTTTGGAATAGACGCCGTCGCGGAAATGGCGCGACGCCTCGGCATTCGATCCGAGATTCGCCGCGATCCGTCCGTGGCACTCGGCACGTCTGAGATGACGCTGCTGGAGCTCACCGGAGCCTACGGCGTGTTCGCCAATGGCGGTTTCGCCGTAGAGCCCTACGTCATCCGCCGTGTTCGCCTCAGCAGCGGGCGCGTTCTGTTCGCCCGCGCCATGCCGGCCGAGACCCGTGTCGTCTCGGAGGAGAACGTCGGCGCCATGAACGACATGCTGAACGCGACGATGACATCGGGAACGGGGCGGCGCGCGGCGCTGCCGCACCACCCAGCTGCGGGAAAAACGGGAACGACGCAGGATTTCCGCGATGCCTGGTTCATCGGCTATACGGCGCAAATGACGCTCGGCGTCTGGGTCGGTAACGATGACGGCACGCCGATGCGCAGAGTGATGGGCGGCAACCTGCCTGCCGAGATGTGGCGCGAGCTTATGCTCGATGTGCATAAGAACGTGGAACCGATGCCTCTGCCCGGAACGTCCTCGCCCTCGCGCGGTCCATGGCCATCGTCGGATACGCCTGTCGCCGCGACGGGCGCGCCCGAGACGCTGCCATGGAGAGCGCCCCAGCAGGTATCGAGAGTGCCGGAGCAGTCGAGCGCACCATCCGCGACCGCGCGCGGCCAACAAGCTGTTGCCGCTCAGGTTCGCGCATCGTCGGGGCGGCGCATATTCGTTGAACCGCCGTCGCCGGGGACGGCTCAGCGGACGCTGGCCCGCTCGCATCCGCAAGAACCGATCAACGCCGAGTTCCTGGCGCGCGTGCTCGCCACGCCGCCCGCCGCTGGAGCGACGGGGTTGGCGTCGGCGTCGCGGGGATACGATGAGGAGCGAGACCGCATGCGCAGTGAAACCAACGGCATGATGTCGCTCGGAGTCGGCGACGAATAGCGTGCGTTCGAGCATCTTGGCGCGGTGACTTCGCGCCCGCATGCGAATGCGCGACGGCTCAAGTCGATAGCGAAGCGATCGGCGGCATCCCGTGGTGCGCTCGCGCCATCTCGCAAGCGTCGTCGCCGATTTCACACGCCCGGCAGACGTGTGGTCGCACGTCGTAGATGGTGCACGCGACCTTCTCGCCGATTTTGCCGGAGAGCGCCGCGCAGCGATTTTCCTCGCATCGCATGCCGGAGAGATTCTCGGCGACGAGCGCTTCGGGAATGAGTGCCAACTCCTCGTCGCTCTCGGTCGAGAAGCGCGGCCACTCGTGCGAATAGGCGCAGCAGGCGCCACACGAGAGGCATGGCGAGATGGTGGCTTCGGGGGCTGCCGCGCTCGCGTTCTGAAGGGCGCCACTCATGGTCGTTTACCGAGTTCCACGCCCGTTCGGAGAGCCGCCGCGGAGTTTCGGCCTTAGCGCCGCGACGCGGTCGCGGGGCCATAGCGGTGCAAATCCATGCCGTAGATCTGTAGCCATTGCTTGGCCTCGTCCATCTTCGGCATGGTGCGCCGTACCAGGGCCCAGAAGCGTGGCCCGTGGTTCATCTCGGCGAGATGCGCGACCTCGTGGGCTGCGACGTAATCGAGGATGAGCGGCGGCGAGAGAATGAGCCGCCAGGAGAACGAGAGCGTTCCCGTGGTCGAGCACGAGCCCCAGCGGCTCGCCTGGTCGCGCACTGTGATGCGGCGCGCCCTGAGGCCGAGGTTGCCGGCATGGTGTTGCACCGCCTGCTCGAGATCGCGCTGGGCCTGGTCGAACAGCCAATCCGTGAGGCGGCGCGGTGCATGCTGCTCCATGCCGCCGACCATCAGGCGCGCATAGCCCACGCCTTCGGCCGCTTCTCGCGAAACTGGCCCGTCACTGCCGCGCTTGCCCGTGAACACGAGCATGTGCGGCTCGCCGCGCAGCGGAATGACGGCGCCTGCGGAAAAGGGAACGGCATCGGGAATGGTGCCGAGGCGCTCGCGGATCCAATCGAGATTGCGGTGAAGAAACTGGCCCGCCTCGACCAGATCGCACTGCATCGGCAACGTGACGATGACGGCGCGGCGCGTGCGCGAGACGCGCAGCGTCAGACGGCGCGCGGCGGGGTGGCGCCGCACCTGGAAGTCTGCGCCGAGCTCGGAGAGCCCGGATGCGGCGATGGCATCGGCATCGATCTTCGTATGGTCGGAGGCTTTCGCCTGGGCCATGCGTAATTCCCCGCAGTAATTCGCGACGACCGTGCGCACCATCTGCTCGAGAGCCTTCCGAAACTTGGCGATCGCCGTGGCGATCACATGCTCGGATGCAAGCACTCCAGCACGAAAATTCCAGAGCCCTTCGTCCCGCCGGGTCGTGTGCCGCTGATACGGCCCGATCCCGTCGCAACGCGCTCTCGTGCGCTCGACTCGTCCCCACTCCATGCCGCTTGAAAGCCGGCCGCACCGCTCTCGCGAGAGATACCGGGCAATGCCCATGTCCCGCGCTCGCGCCTGACGCTCCGACCGACGCTTCATAACGGAAATGTCGACCGTCGGACTAGACCCGAGGAGCATCATTTGCCGAAGCCGCGCGCGATGGCAAGCGGCCTGTGGCAGCATGGCGTCATGCGCCGCATCTCAATTCGGACATAAGTCCGGCGGGTGGAGACGCGGCGCTCTTCCTCGTCGACGCGCTCAGCCGTCGTGGCGTGCGGGTCGCTGCCGCACAGCGCTATCGCGCGACGGCGGCGTGTGCATGTGGAACAGCCCGTCGATCATCAGGTGGCCGGCGAGCGTCATCAGGCGGAACGCCTCGGACTGCGGGGCGATCGTGCGCACGGGAGCACGGCGGCTGCGTCCGGCGAGTCGCCGGCTGCCTTCGGCGGCGACCATGCCGGCGCGTTCTCCAGCGACGGCCGGATCGACGGCCGCCACCTCGGGGATAGCGTCACCGCGCGGATCGTTCATGCGCAGGAACTGGGCGATGCGCGGCGCGATGTCGGAGCGGAAGCGAGAGCCGTTGAAGATACCGTAGTGACCGACGCCGGCACATTCGTAGTGCAGCTTCATGCTGCTCGGGAGATTGACCGCGAGATCGATCGCGGCGCGGCACTGGCCAAGCCCGGTGATGTCGTCCTTCTCGCCTTCGATGGTCATGATCGGCACGCCACGGATGGCGCCGATGTCGACACGCCGCCCGCGGTGCATCATTTCGCCCTTGGGCAGGGCATGGCGGACAAAAACAGTATCGATCGTCTGCAGGTAGAACTCGGCGGTGAGGTCCATCACCGCGAGATACTCATCGTAGAACTCGCGGTGCTTCTCCGCGTTGTCTCCGTCGCCGTGCACCATGTGCAGGAACAGGTCCTTGTGCGCGTGCATGTGGCGGTCGAGGTTCATGGTCATGAACCCGGTGAGCTGGAGGAAGCCCGGATAGACCGCACGGCCGTAGCCGATCGCCGGCCACGGCACGGTGGTGATGACGTTGTTGCGGAACCAGGCGGTGCCCTTTTCCTCCGCCAGCTTATTAACGGCGGTCGGGCTGACGCGCGTGTCGACGGGGCCGCCGGCGAGAACGAGGCTCAGCGGGGCGCACGGGTCCTCGTCGGCCTCCATCAGCGAAATGGCGGCCAGTACCGGTACCGACGGCTGGCAGACGGCGAATACGTGCACGTCGCCGTCGAGATGGCGAATGATGTCGCGGACGTAATCGATGTAGTCGTCGAGATCGAAGCGGCCGGCGGCGAGCGGGATGTCACGCGGGTCCAGCCAGTCGGTGATGTAGACCTCGTGATCGGGCAGAAGTGCCTCGACCGTGCCGCGCAGCAGCGTCGCGAAGTGGCCCGACATCGGCGCGACGAGCAGAACGCGGGGATCGCAGCTCGCGCGATCGGCGGGAATATCACGCGCGAAGCGGATGACACGGCAGAACGGCCGCTGCCACACGATCTCCTCGGTGACTGCGACCCTGGCGCCGCCGACCGTGGTTTCGTGCAGGTGGAACTCCGGCCTGTCGTAGCGCCGGGTGGTGCGCTCGAACACTTCGCAGGCCGCGACGGCCTGGCGGCCGACCGGCGTGGCGGAGAGCGGATTGAAAGGATTGCTGAGGAGCATACGGCAGGAATCCGCGGCAACGCGCGCGGGCTTCACGACGGCATGACCAAGCTCGTACCAGTGGT
This sequence comes from uncultured Hyphomicrobiaceae bacterium, assembly GCA_937873575.1. Lineage (GTDB taxonomy): Bacteria > Pseudomonadota > Alphaproteobacteria > Rhizobiales > Hyphomicrobiaceae > JAEUMD01. The sequence continues at coordinate 32,680 of CALMPK010000271.1, read as the reverse complement.
ACAGCACGCGTCTTCCTCCAGAAATGGGTGCGAACACAGGCGTTCGGGGGCGCGATGGCCTCCGGCGCGCAGGCATTCGAGGGCTGCAAGGATGGGGACGCGAACTTCAATTCTTTTGAAAACCACGCCGCGTCGCCGGTGGCGTCGCGTCGGCGGAGTTCCAGCCGAACGGCTCGGATCAAGCGTCGAAAAGCTGCACTGATTCGTTCCCAAGCGAAAGTTGCAAACGGCTCACAGTTTTCTCTGCAACCATTCGGCTAAGCGGTCGGGATCATTGGGGATCGGGAGGTGCGCGAGAAATCCTCCCATCTCGTCGAGGAGATAGGCGATCGGAGGCCCGACAGGTGGCGCGCCGCGCCGCGCCGAGGCGTCTCCATCCGCCAGCGGCACGAAATAAGCGTGCGCCAGCGCGGCGATCTCCTCGGGTCTGCCGTAAAGGCCGGTCCATGCCGGGACGAGGCCAGCAAGTGCATTCGCCAGATTGTGCGAGGCGTCGTCGGACGTGTCGAGCGACACGAGGACCGGTGCGAGCGTCGCGGCCTTCCCGCCGAGGGAGGAAATTGCGGCACTCGCCACCTGCAGGGCGGGCGCCACGCGGTCCGCCTCTCGCGGGTCGGCAATGACAAGGAGCACTTTGCGTCCGTGGAATGCGCCGCTCGTCACACGCCGTCCATCGGTGCCGTGGAGGGAAAATGGTGCACCGACCCGTGCAACGCCAACGCCAACGCCGGGCCCGGCCGCGGTCACCGGGACGCGGCTCTCCTCGAGGGCCGTCCGCCGGAACCACTCGTTGAGCGCGAGAAGGCCGGCCGAGACGGCGAGCACCGCGAGGATGGCAGCCGGAAGCTTCGCGGCCGACGGCTTGAAACGTTCAGGCAAGGCGGCCGGCTCCCGAATTGACCAAGCAAATAAACTCCAGCGTGCGGAGAAGCTTCCTTCGCGCGCAAACCTGTAGGAGAGTGCGGCGGGCCGCGCGAGCATGAATCGTAGCAGCCGTGCAATTGCCAAGTCGAGAAGCCACCGTGCAAGCCTCCGCGAGCCGTAAACCACTTGCGACCGTCTCCGCGATGGCGGCGGAAGAGAGCCGCCTGCGGCTCCACACGATCGTTCGTCTCAGATGGCTCGCGGTCATGGGGCAGCTCTCTGCTGTCGTCGCGGTGTGGGTGGTGATGGCCTTCCCCATGCCGGTCGGCTATTGCCTGGGCCTGATCGCGCTCTCGGCTTGGATCAACGTCGCGCTGTCGGTTCGCTTTCCGGCGCGCCACCGCCTCGGCGTCCCGCTCGCGACGACGCTACTCGCCTACGACATCGTCCAACTCGCGGCGCTGCTCTATCTGACAGGCGGGGTGCAGAACCCGTTCTCGCTTCTGCTGCTCGCGCCGGTCACTGTTTCCGCCGCGACCTTACCGCCCGTCAGCACGATCCTCCTCGGCCTGCTCGCTGTCTCCTCCTCGGTCTTCCTGCTTTATTACTATTGGCCGCTGCCCTGGTACGAAGGGCTCCGGTTCGATAATCCGTTCGTCTACAAGCTCGGCATGGTGGCGGCCATCACCGCCGGCATCGTCTTCATCGCGCTCTATGCTTGGCGGCTGGCACGCGAGGCGGAACTCATGACCCGCGCGCTCGCAGCGACGGAGGAGGTTCTCGCGCGGGAGCAGAAGCTGCACGCCCTCGACGGCCTCGCCGCCGCCGCCGCACACGAGCTCGGCACGCCGCTCTCGACCATCGTTCTCGTCACGTCGGAGCTGGCCCGAGAGGTGGCCAACACGCCCTACGCGGAGGATGTGCGGCTGCTCGGCGATCAGGCCAAGCGCTGCCGGGAAATCCTGCGGAAGCTGACACGCGAGCCGGGTGAACCCGATGTCTGGTATCAGCGCCTCAGTCTGCGCGAGTTGCTCGAGGAGGCGTCGAGGCCCTATCGCGACAGCAAGGAAGTGGTGGTGACGGGGGCGGCCGATACGCTCGCCTCGGGGAACGGTGTGATCGAGCCGGTGGCGCTGCGCCGTCCGGGCATGATCTATGGCATCGGCAACATCATCGAGAACGCCGTCGATTTCGCGAAGAGCCGGGTCGAGATCACCGCCCGCTGGTCGGCATCGACCGTTACCATCGTCATCGCCGACGACGGCCCGGGCTCCCCCCCCGAGTTGCTCGAGACGCTCGGCGAGCCCTACGTCTCGACCCGTCGCCAGGGCGGTGGCCGCAAGCAGGGCCGGGCCGGCGGCCTTGGGCTCGGCTTCTTCATCGCCAAGACATTGCTCGAGAGGTCCGGCGCAACGCTGTCGCTCGAGAACCGGGCCGAGCCCGACCACGGAGCCATCGTCACTGTCGCCTGGCCGCGTGCCGAGTTCGAGCAGGCCTCCAAGGAAAGCTGAAGCTCGGGTGCGGGCGATGTGCCAGCGGATTCAAACTTCGTATATTGCAGCGCAAAACAATGTCCGGCGGGTGTTTTCCTTGATGCGATAGGGCGTTGGCATGAGCTCAGGAACGCTTGTATAAGAGCGCTCGGGAGGAAACAAAAATTGACCGAAGATCTTTCATTCCAAAAGGACGAGCTGCCTGAGGATCGTACTCTGGTCATCGTCGACGATGATCGCGCGTTTCTGCAGCGGGTCTCTCGCGCCATGGAGTTGCGCGGGTTCGAGGTGCGCAGCGCCGCCTCCGTCAACGAGGGGATCGAGCTCATCCGTCAGCTTCCCCCGGCGTTCGCTGTCATCGACATGCGCCTCGAGGACGGCAGCGGCCTTGACGTGATCGCCGAGCTCGGCCGCCTGCGCCCGAACGCGCGGGCCATCATTCTGACGGGCTACGGAAACATCGCCACGGCGGTGACGGCGGTGAAGCTCGGCGCGGTCGACTATCTCGCCAAGCCGGCCGATGCCGACGAGCTGACCGACGCGCTGCTGGCCCCGGCCAACTCGAAAGCGCCGCCGCCTGAGAACCCGATGTCGGCCGATCGCGTGCGTTGGGAGCACATCCAGCGGGTCTATGAGCTTTGCAACCGCAACGTCTCGGAGACGGCGCGCCGGCTCAACATGCATCGCCGGACCTTGCAGCGAATTCTCGCCAAGCGCGCGCCGAAGTAGAGGCCGCGACCGCCCCCGATCGCCGACGAGCCGTGCCCGGAACACGCCGGCACGCTCGCCGACGCGCAACGTACCCTGCGCATCCGTGTCCCATTGACCGGGACCGCCCCGTCGGCGAAACCGGCCGCACTGGGGCAGCGCCGGTCCGCTGCCAGCGAACCGGGGGTCCGATCATGAGCAAGCTGCCGCCGCGCTACAACGCCATCGCCATGCCGCTGGTGTTGAGCATGCTGATGACGATCATCGTCTCCGGCATTTCAACGGTGAACGCGCTGGGCTTCACGCCCGGCTGGACGTGGCTCTGGTTCAAGGCCTGGCTGCTCTCGTGGGCCGTCGCCTTTCCGGTCATGGTGTTCGTGCTGCCGATTGCGCGCCGGATCGTTGCACGGTTCGTGATGCCGCCCCCGCCGCCGCGCTGAGTATCGCATTCAGCCGATATCGAGCGCTCCCGGGGTTGTCGGGTCGATGACGGTGGCAAGCCGCATGGCGCCAAGCCGCGCGAACATCAACAAGAGAGCCCGTCGCCGGCCGCCCGAAAGCTTGTGCTCGGGTGCTGCGCGGCTCAATTCGCCGCCATACCTGTCGGCAAGGATGAGCCCGGTATCCTGCGGTAGTACGTCGATCGGAAACTCGGGCGCGACCGCGAAAAGAAGGCGGTCGCAGTACTCGCGGTATTCCGGCCATTTCTGATCGCTGCGGAAGTCGGCGAGACACGACTTCACCTCGACGATCCAGATCTCCCCTGAATGCCCGACTGCCATCACGTCCGCCCGCCGGCCGTTGGCGAGCGCGACCTCGTAGAGCGGTGCCAAGCCGTGGCCGCGCAGTAGCCGCCCGACGCCGCGACGGATGTCGAGGGCGGCATCAGATTGGCGGCCGTCCGGTGGGGCGGTCAGGTCGGCGACGCTTTGCAGCACTTCGCCGAGCGGGTTATCACGAGGCTTCTGATCGTTCGTCACTTAATCGCCATCTCGCGGTGGAAAGCGGGATTGCGCTCGGCCGCGGCATGCCGCCGGCGGGGGTCGCCCTTTCGTAACACGCGCAATGGTCATGTCCATGCTCATGAAATGGTTCCGCGGCGACAAGCCGGCGCCAGATGATGCGTCTGCCGAAGCGCCGGCCGAGTCGCCCGCCGAAGGTTCTGCCGAGGCGTCCGCCAAGTCCACCGAGGCAGCCGGTCCGACCGAGAAGGTGGCCGGCCCGTCCGAGAAGGACGCGGGCAAGGCGAGCGAGAAGACGAACGGTACGGTGCCCGGCAAGGTCGCCCAGGAGGCGCCGGCGAAGGCTCCACCGGCCATTCCGCCGGCCGTACCCGTTCTCAAATTCGTGAGCGACGCGATCGGCGCACCGCGCGCCCTGTCGGCCGAAGCGCTGCGGCGCACCGTCGATCCGGCGACGCTCGGTTTCAAGACGACATCGGAGATCGAGCCGGCGACCGGCCTCGTCGGGCAAGATCGGGCCCTCGACGCCATCGCCTTCGGCACCGGCATGCGGGCGCTCGATTTCAACGTCTTCGTGCTCGGCCCGCCCGCTGCCGGCAAGAGCACCGCCGTGCGCACCTACCTCGCCGCGCCGGCCGCTTCCCGTCCGCGCCCGTCGGATTGGGTCTACGTCCACAACTTCGAGACGCCTGCGGCCCCGAATGCCATCCCCCTGCCGGCAGGGCGGGCTCGCCCCTTCGCCAAGGCGATGGCGGCGGCACTCGAGGAACTGGCGGCGACGGTGCCGGCCGTGTTCGAGGGAGAAGACTACCAGGGCCGCCGCCGTGCGGTGGACGAGGAGTTCCGCGCCGCGCAAGAGGACGCCTTTACCGAGCTGACGCACCGGGCCGAGGCGCAGAACGTCACTATCCTGCGCACGCCCGGCGGCTTCGTGATGGCGCCGATGCACGAAGGCGAGGTGGTGAAGCCCGAGATGTTCGCCGCCCTGCCACAGGAGTACCGCGAGGATATCGCGCGGCGGATCGAGGAGCTGCAAAAGGAGCTTGCGGCCATCATCGAGGCGGCGCCGCGATCCGAGAAGGAACGACGCAAGCGTCTCGCCGCGCTCAATGCCGAGGTGTCGAAGCGCGTCGTCGACGCAGCGCTGGCGCCTGTGCGCGCGGCGTTCGGAGAACTGCCCGAGGTGGCACAGTATCTCGCTTCGGTGGGGACAGGTCTCATCGGCGATATCGCGGTTTTTCTCAGCAGTCCGCGCGACGATCAGGTGGTGCCTGAAGCACTCGATACCGCGCGTAATCCGCGCCTGCGCCGCTTTCTCGTCAACGTCGTCGTCGGCCATGACGGCGAGGAGGCGGGCGCGCCGATCCACGAGGAACTCAATCCGACCTACTCGAACCTCGTCGGCCGCATCGAGCACAAGGCGCAGATGGGTGCGCTCGTCACGGATTTCCTGCTCGTCTCTCCCGGCGCGCTGCATCGCGCCAACGGTGGTTACCTTCTGCTCGATGCACGCAAGCTGATCCTCTCGGCGTTCTCGTGGGAGGCGCTGAAGCGGGCGTTGAAATCGGGCGAGATTCGCATCGAGCAACCGTCCGAGTTTGCGAGCGTGCTCTCCACGGAAACGCTACAGCCCGAACCCATTCCGCTCGACGTCAAAGTGATCCTGTTCGGCGATCGGGAGATCTACACGCTGCTGGCTGCGGCCGATCCCGAGTTCTCGCGGCTGTTCAAGGTCCAGGCGGATTTCGACGACGCCATCGAACGTTCAGCGACGAACGATCGCGCGATCGGCGGGCTCGTCGCCTCCATCGTGCAGCGTCACGCGCTGAAGCCGGTGACCGCTGCGGGCGTCGCGCGGGTCATCGAGCAGGCGGCACGGCTTGCCAACGATCGCGACAAGGTCTCGATCGAGATCGGGCGGATCGCCGATCTCGTGCGCGAGGCGGACTACTGGGCCGCGCAGGCGGACCGCGACGTCGTCGATGCGAGCGATGTGGTCAAAGCCGTCGACTCGGCACGCCAGCGCGCGGACCGCATTCGCGAGCGCTCGCAGGAGACGATCTCGCGCGGCATCGTGTTGATCGATACGGATGGTGGCAAGGTCGGGCAGGTCAACGGCCTCTCGGTAATACAACTCGGAGATCTCGCCTTCGGGCGGCCTGTGCGCATCAGTGCGCGCGTCCGCTTCGGCTCCGGCCGCGTGACGGACATCGAGCGCGAGGCGAAGCTCGGCGGCCCGCTGCACACCAAAGGCGTGATGATCCTGTGGGGCTATCTCGCCGGCCGCTACGCGCTCGATTCTCCGCTCGCACTCGCCGCCAGTCTCGTTTTCGAGCAGAGCTATGGCGGCGTCGAGGGCGACAGCGCATCGTCGGCGGAGCTCTATGCACTGTTGTCGGCGCTGGCGGAGGTTCCGATCGATCAAGGGCTCGCCGTCACGGGCTCCGTCAACCAGTGGGGTGAGGTACAGGCGATCGGCGGCGTCAACGAGAAGATCGAGGGGTTCTTCGACATCTGCAAGGCGCGCGGATTGAACGGACGGCAAGGCGTGCTCGTGCCGGCCGCCAACGTCCAGCATCTCATGCTGCGCGACGACATCGTGTCGGCGGCGCGCGAGGGCAAGTTCAAGATCTATCCGGTCGCGACCATCGACGAAGGTATCGCGGTGCTGACAGGCATGCCCGCGGGCGAGCACGGGGGGAGTGGAAAATTCCCGGAGGCGACGCTCAATCGGCTCGTCGAGGACAAGCTCGCGCTCTACGCGCAGCGGGCGCGCCGCGAGTGGCCTGCGTCCGGACGGCATTCCGCAGGTGAAGAACCGGATGCGGGAGAGTCGTCGTGACGGCGCATGTTGCCGAGCGTGGCGAGGGGCGAGGTCGCGTCGTCCTCAGGCTCGGTTGCGCCGGGCCCGTCAGCGATGTCGCTATCGATGCGGCGATCGCGGTGGCGAAGGCATTCGGCGCGGGTATCGAGTGCCTGCTCGTGGAGGACCGTCAGGTCTACGACGCGGCGGCCTACAGCTTCACGCGCGAGATCGCGATCGAGAGCGCCGGTGAACGGCAAATGTCTCTCGACGATTTGGCGCGGCAGATGGCGCTGGCGGCACGTGCCACCGAGCGCCGTGTCGCCGATCGCGCAGGACTTGCTGATATTCCGATCGAGTTGCGTCACGTTCGCGATACGCCGCTCGGCGCGCTGGCGCACGCTTGCCAGATCGCCGGCCCTTGGAACGTCGTGGCGCTGGGGGAAGTCGCGACATCGGCGTTGCTGGCGCGACTGGAAGTGTTGTTCGACCGCGTCACCGGCATGACAGGTGTCGTGGTGGCCGGTCACCGTTCGCCACGGCAAGGCCGCCCGGCGGCGTCTGCCGGCCCCGTGGTTGCCGTGGTCGAGGACCCCGACCGCCTGACCGGAATGATCCGCACGGCGTCGCGCCTCGCAGGTGTCAGCGGAAGTGATGTCGTCGTCGCACTCGCCGCGCAGAGTCGCTCAGGCATGGCCTGGCTCGCCGAGAACGTGCGGCAGGGCATCGGCGGCGACCGGCGTGTCGAAGTCGTTGAACTCGCGCAGCCGGGTGGCGGTCCTGCGGTGCTGACGGAGGGCCTGCGTCGCCTGCGGCCGGGCTTCGTGATCGCCGAGTTCGGCGGCCTCGCGGTGCCGGTGGCAAGTGGCGGCGGCGCGCTCGCCGCCGCACTCGATTGCCCGTTGCTCGTGGTGCGTTGAGCGGCGCGGGCGTCACGCGCCGTACAGCAACTCGTCGGTGCTGCCGACGATCTTCGGATCGGGCGCATCGGCTACGTCTCGATCCTTGCCCTCGTACTCATATTGAGAAAGCACGTAGCGGATGACCTCGAGGCGCGCACGCCGCTGGTCGTTGGCGCGGACCACCGTCCACGGCGTCTCGGGCGTATGGGTGAAGCGAAACATCTCGTGTTGCGCCTCGGTGTAGTCGTCCCACTTGCCGAGCGCGGCGAGGTCGATCTCGGTGAGTTTCCATTGCTTCAACGGATCATGCCGGCGCTCGTGAAAGCGCAGCATCTGCGTCTCGCGGCCGATGGTAAGAAAGATCTTGATGAGCTTGACGCCGTCCTGGACGAGCAGGCCCTCGAACAGCGGCGCGTCGCGCAGGAAGTTGGCAAGCTCACGCTGGGTGCAGAAACCCATGACGCGCTCCACGCCGGCGCGATTGTACCATGAACGATCGAACAGCAAGATGTCGCCGGCGGTCGGCAAGTGCGGCACGTAACGCTGGAAGTACCATTGACCGCGCTCCGTCTCCGTCGGCTTGGTGAGAGCGACGGCGCGGGCGTGGCGCGGGTTGAGGTGCTGCATGAAGCGGGTGATGCAGCCGCCCTTGCCGGCACTGTCGCGGCCCTCGAACAGCACGACGAGGCGCTCACCGTTCTTGCGGATGTGCGACTGGAGCTTGAGCAGCTCGACCTGCAACGCTTCGAGCGCATCCTCGTACTTCTCGCGCTTCATCTCCTTCTCGTACGGGTAGCCGCCCGCGGAGAGCGCCATGTCCTCGAGACCTTCGGGAAGGCGCGGGTTGTCGATGTCGAATCGTGACGCGGGGCCCTCGACTGGGGCCGGTGTCTTGGCAGCGGCCCCTTTTTCGGCCTTCTCGGCCTTGTCCGGTTTCCCGTTCTTGCCGCTCTTCCCGGCCTTTTGAGGCTTGTCCGTCGCCATGTTGCCTCCTGGTGGCTGGCGTCATCGAACCGTCGTCGAACTGATGTTCTATGCCGTTTCTTTCCGTTGGTCGAATTGGCCGGCGCCCCGCGACTGCGGGGGCATATTCACGACGCGACCGGCGGGGCCTTGCGGCGCGCGACCATTCAGTCATGTAGTGTCGAGAGACAGGTCACGAGATCACGGGCCGGGCCCCAAGGATGAGTCACACCGCGCGAAGTCTGAAGGACATGGGGGCCGGAGTCCTGGCCGCGGCCGTCGCGCGCGCGCGGGCTCTCTTCGGTGCCGCTCGCCCGCGGCTGCCTCTGGTGTTGCCCGCGCTGCTGCTGTTGCTTGTGCTCGCGCTCGCTGGAGCGGTGTCGACGCCTGTCGCCGCGGCTCTCTTCACGGCGTTGGCTGGCGGGCTCGCGGTCGCCGTCGCGCGGGAGGAGATGGCGGCCGGTGGCACGTCGGTGCGTCGGATGGACGATGCCTTTGGCCGCAGCCTGCGGGACGGGGATTGGCGCAGCCTCGTCGAGGTTCTGCCCGAAGCCACGATGGTGCTCGACGACGATGGCCGGGTGCTTCACTTCAATCCCGCTGCCGTCGAGCTGTTTCCGAGCCTGAAAGCGGGCCAGCCCTTGAGCCGGGTTTCGCGCAATCCAGAGCTGATGGGATCGATCGATCGCGCCGTCACGGTTGGCGAGCCGGCCGTGGTGCTGCTGGTCGAACGCATTCCCGTCGAGCGGCGGACGGCGGCAACGGTGACGCGTTTTGCGCAACGCGGCGGCGCGCGCGCGCAGCAGCCGACGCTGCTCATCACGTTTCGAGATCTCTCCGAGCAGGACAAGCTGGCGCAGATGCGCGAGGATTTCATCGCCAATGCCAGCCATGAATTGCGCACGCCGCTGGCGTCGCTCAAGGGTTTCCTCGAAACGCTCCAGGGGCCGGCGCGCGACGATCCGAAAGCGCGCGAGCGGTTTCTCGGTCTGATGGCGAGCCAGGCCGAACGCATGAGCCGGCTGATCGACGACCTGCTGTCGCTCAGCCGCGTGGAGATGCGCACCCATCTTCCGCCGCGTGGCATCGTCGATCTCAACGAGGTCGCGAGCTATGCGATCCAGACGCTCGAGCCGCAGGCGGTGGCTGCGGGAGCGGAGGTCGTGCTGGTGCCTCACGATGCGCCGGCGCGCATCCGCGGCGACCGCGACGAGATCGTCCAGGTTATCCTCAATCTGGTGCAAAACGCGATCATCTATGGCGGCGACAAGGGGCGGATCGAGGTGCGCGTCGCCAAGGTGAACTCCGGGCTCGGGCGCGTGCCGCGGGTCTCCGTCGCCGTCAGTGATCGCGGTCCGGGCATCGCACCCGAACATCTGCCGCGGCTGACCGAACGCTTCTATCGTGCCAATGCCGCGACGAGCCGGGCCAAGGGCGGCACCGGCCTCGGCCTCGCGATCGTCAAGCACATCGTGGCACGCCACCGCGGAGACCTCGACGTCGTCTCGCGGCTCGGGCAAGGATCGACGTTCACAGCGGCTTTCGACGAGCTGGTATCCGCCGCGGAAGCACGTCGGTAATACTCATTTCTAGATAAATTAGTTATTTCAACTAGTTGATCTGTCGCAAAAGGGAAGCACGCAACCGTTAAGACTCCGGCACCGGCAGAGGCTGCCGGCTGGATCGGAGCGGCGCATGCTGAAGATCGCGGCTCCTCGAACCCATTGGAGATCAGCGTGACCAATAAGTTTCTCGCCCTCACGGCGGCCGTCGCCGCTCTGAGCTGCTTCGCCAATGCCGCGTCGGCTCGCGACCAGGTGCAGGTCGCCGGTTCGTCGACCGTGCTCCCCTACGCGAACATCGTTGCCGAGCAGTTCGGCAAGGCGTTCTCGCAGTTCAAGACGCCCGTCGTCGAGTCGGGCGGCTCGTCGGCCGGCCTCAAGCAGTTCTGCCAGGGCCTCGGCGAGAAGACGATCGACGTCGCCAACGCCTCGCGCAAGATCAAGGACGCCGAGGTCAAGGCTTGCGCCGAAGCCGGCGTGAAGGAAGTCATGGAAGTCCGCTTCGGCTACGACGGCATCGTGTTCGCCACCGATGCCTCGGGTGAGGCCTGGGCTCTCGAGCCGAAGGACGTCTACCTCGCCCTCGCCGAGAAGGTTCCGGGCGCCGATGGCAAGATGGTCGCCAACGCCGCCAAGACCTGGAAAGAGGTCAACGCGAAGCTCCCCGACTGGCCGATCGTCGCCTACATCCCGGGCGAGAAGCACGGCACGCGCGAAGTCTTCGAAGAGAAGGTCATGCACACGGGCTGCAAGGCCACGGGCGCTCTGAAGGCTCTCGAGGCTGCGGCCGAGGGTGACGAGGCTGCCAAGAAGAAGGCCGCCGACAAGGGTTGCGTCAAGGTCCGCAAGGACGGCGGCACGGTCGACATCGACGGCGACTACACCGAGACGCTCGCGCGCCTCAAGTCGAACCCGAAGGGCGTCGGCGTGTTCGGTCTGTCGTTCTACGAGAACAACACCGACAAGCTGAAGGTCGCCACCATGTCGGGCATCGCCCCGTCGGTCGCCACCATCGCCGAAGGCAAGTACCCGGTTTCGCGCCCGCTGTTCTTCTACGTGAAGAAGGCGCACATCGGCGTCGTCCCGGGCCTCAAGGAGTACGTCGAGTTCTTCACCTCGACGAAGATGCTCGGCGCTGACGGCCCGCTTGCCGAGTACGGCCTCGTTCCGCTGCCGAAGGCCGAGCTCGATGCGCTCCAGGCCGACATCAAGGCCGCGAAGACCATGTAATGACGCCGTCGCGGGGCCCACATCGATGGGCCCCGCGATGCTTTTTCGTTTCGTGTGCGCGGTGGCGAGGTTCCCTTGTCGATACTCACGATCATGCTGGCAATCCTCGCGTTTGCCGTCGTTGCCTTCATCGCCGGACTTGCGCGCGCGCGGTCCGCGCAGGGCGACGGGAGTGTCAAGTTCCACTCGCGCCTTGGCTATTACGGATGGTACGCAGCCATCTGGACGGGCCTGCCGGCGCTCATCATTTGCGCGCTCTGGGCGGCCGGTGAGCCGATGGTGCTCACCAAGCTGGTCGCCGCAGACCTTCCGCAAAGCGTTCGCGAGCAGACGGATGCGCAACGGTCGCTCGTGCTCGGGCAGATCCATTCGGTCGCCGAGGGACTTCCCAAGCTCGACAAGGAATCTTACGCGACGGTGATGAAGTCGCGCTATGGCTTCGCCACCATCGACGATGCGCAGCGCGTGCTGCGCGACAAGGGCGTTGCCCTCGGCTCCGCGCCGGCTCCCTATGTCGTGACGGCCGCCGTCGGTCTGGTCGAGTGGAAGGGTACGAGCCGTCTGCTTCTGGCGGGTGTTGCCGGCCTCATCGCTCTAGCCGGCTTCGCCTACAGCATGTCGCGCGTCCGTCCGCGGCTCAAGGCCCGCAACGCCGTCGAGCGGGTCATGCTCGGCATGTTGATGGCGGGCTCCACCGTCGCGATCTTGACCACGCTCGGCATCGTTTCATCGGTGCTGTTCGAAACCCTGCACTTCTTCCACATGGTGCCGCCGGCCGAGTTCTTCTTTGGCACGGTGTGGGATCCGCGCTTCTCTGCCGCGGGTGGTGGAGGCGGCGGCAGCGAAGGGCAGTTCGGCCTGTTGCCACTGCTGTGGGGCTCGCTCTTCATCTCGTTCGTGGCGTTGCTCGTCGCGGTTCCGATCGGTCTTTTCGCCGCGATCTACATGGCCGAGTACGCGAGCAAGACCGTGCGCGACTGGGCCAAGCCCGTGCTCGAAATCCTGGCCGGTATCCCGACCATCGTCTACGGCTTCTTCGCCCTCATCACGTTCGGTCCGTTCCTGCGCGACACGGGCGCGGCCATCGGTCTCGACATCGCGGCGACCAGCGTGCTCACCGCGGGTATCGTTATGGGGATCATGATCGTCCCGTTCGTGTCGTCGCTGTCCGACGACATCATCAACGCCGTGCCGCAGTCGCTGCGCGAAGGGTCGTTTGGTCTCGGCGCGACGAAATCGGAAACGATCAAGCGCGTCGTCATCCCGGCGGCTCTCCCGGGTATCGTCGGTGCGATCCTGCTCGCGGCCTCGCGCGCCATCGGCGAGACGATGATCGTCGTGCTTGCCGCCGGCATCGCGGCGAACATCACGCTCAACCCGTTCGAGCCAGTCACCACCATCACGGTCAAGATCGTAAGCCAGTTGACCGGCGACCTCGAGTTCAACAGCCCGCAGACGCTGGTCGCATTCGCGCTCGGCCTGACGCTGTTCCTCATCACGCTGGCACTCAACGTCTACGCGCTCTACATCGTCCGCAAGTACCGGGAGCAGTACGAATAATGCAGCAAGCCAACGCCACCGTTCAGGCGGCCGCCGCGGCGGACGCGCCTCGGTTAAACGATCCTGCCCGGCTGAAGAGCCGCTATGCCGCGGAGGCGCGCTTCCGTGCCTATGGCATGGCCGCACTTCTCACCGCGCTCGGCTTTCTCGTCGTGCTGTTCACGACCATCATTTCCAATGGCTGGTCGGCCTTCCTGCAGTCGCACTACAAGCTCGAGGTGTTTCTCGATCCGGCCGAGTTCCCGGCCAACGGCAGTGGCGTCAGCGAGCAGGCGATCCGCTCGGCGGATTACGAGAAGCTTGCCCGCACGGCGCTTGAAAAGTCGCTCGGGCTCGGCAACGCCTCCAAGGTCGAGCGCCGCGAACTGCGCGGCCTGCTGTCTCGCAGCGTCGATGTGCCGATGCGGAATGCCGTGCTTGCCGATCCGAGCTTGATCGGCAAGACCGTACCGTTCTGGCTCCTCGCGCACGGCAACGTCGATGCCCTGCTCAAGGGGGCCATCGACCGCAAGATCCCCGAAGAGCGCCGGCAGTTGAACAACCGCCAGGTCGGGTGGGTCGACAAGCTCCACGGCGAGGGTGTACTCGCCAAGAGGTTCAACACCGGCCTCTTCACGTTCGGCGCGTCGAGCCAACCGGAGAGTGCGGGTCTCGCGGTGGCGCTCATCGGCTCGTTCCTGATGATGCTCACCGTTGCGCTGCTCGCGGTGCCTCTCGGTGTCGCCGCCGCTGCCTACCTCGAGGAGTTCGCGCCGAAGAACTTCTGGACCGATCTCATCGAGGTCAACATCAACAATCTTGCCGCCGTCCCCTCCATCGTGTTCGGTCTTCTGGGGCTCGCGGTGTTCATCAACTTCTTCGGCCTTCCCCGATCGGCGGCCATGGTCGGTGGCCTCGTGCTGACGCTACAGGCTCTGCCGATCGTCATCATCGCGACGCGCGCCGCCATTCGCGCGGTGCCGCCCTCCATCCGCGAGGCGGCCCTCGGTGTCGGCGCCTCGAAGATGCAGACGCTCTTCCATCACACGCTTCCGCTCGCGTTCCCCGGCATCATGACGGGCATGATCATCGCTCTTGTTCACGCACTCGGAGAATCTGCTCCCCTGCTGATGATCGGCATGGTGGCGTTCGTCGTGGACGTTCCGGGCAGCGCGTTCGAGCCGGCGACGGCGCTGCCGGTGCAGATCTACATGTGGGCGACCTCGGCCGAGCGGGGCTTCGTCGAGCGCACTGCTGGTGCTACGATCGTGCTGTTGATGTTCCTGTTCCTCATGAACGCGACAGCCGTCTATCTGCGCCGCAAGTTCGAGAGAAAGTGGTAACAGGACCATGAACATGGATCATCAGGTCGTCGCGGCAATGGAAAAGGCCCCGTCCGTAGCAATCCCGACCATCGTCGCCCGCGACGTGTGCGTGTTCTACGGAGCCAAGCAGGCGCTGCACAACGTCAGCGTCGACATTCCGAAGAACGCAGTCACGGCCTTCATCGGCCCGTCGGGTTGCGGCAAGTCGACGTTCCTGCGCTGCATCAACCGCATGAACGACACCATCCCCATTGCCAAGGTGACGGGGCGCATCGAGCTGGACGGCCAGGACATCTACGACACCGATCTCGACGTGGTCGAGCTGCGCGCGCGCGTCGGCATGGTGTTTCAAAAGCCGAACCCGTTCCCGAAGTCGATCTACGAGAACGTGGCTTATGGCCCGCGCATCCACGGTTTGACCAAGTCGAAGAGCGAGCTGGACGATCTCGTCCACTACTGCCTCGAGAAGGCGGCGCTGCTGAAGGAGGTGCACGACCGGTTGCACGAGCCCGGCACCGGTCTTTCCGGCGGCCAGCAGCAGCGGCTGTGCATTGCTCGCGCGATCGCGACGAAGCCCGAGGTGATCCTGATGGACGAGCCGTGCTCCGCGCTCGACCCGATCGCCACGGCGAAAGTCGAGGAGCTGATGGACGAGCTGAAAGCCAACTACACGATCATCATCGTCACTCACTCCATGCAGCAGGCCGCGCGCGTCTCGCAGCGCACTGCTTTCTTCCATCTCGGGAACCTGGTCGAGGTCGGCGACACCCGGCAGATCTTCACCAACCCCAAGGAACAGCGCACTCAGGACTACATCACCGGGCGGTTCGGCTGATGTCACAGATCGGTCGACTGTTCGGTTTCGGCGAGAAATCGCAGGATGCAGGAGCTGCACGTATGAATCCGCATACCGTTAAGACCTACGACGAGGAGCTCCAACTGCTCGACAAGAAGATCGCGCAGATGGGCGGGCTGGCCGAACACAATCTCGGTCAGGCTTTCGACGCGCTGCAGAAGCGCGATCCGCGTCTCGCCGATCTCGTGATCGTCGCCGATCACGCAATCGACGTGCTCGAGAAAGAAGTCGAGGAGCACGTCATCCAGATTATCGCGCGACGCCAGCCGATGGCGAACGATCTGCGCCAGATCATGGCCGCGATGCGTCTCGCCAACGATCTGGAGCGCGTCGGGGACCTCGCCAAGAACATCGCCAAGCGGGCCGGCGCGATCGCCGACGAGCCGCATCCCAAGCCGGTGATTTCGGGGCTCGGCCACATGGTCGAGATGGCATTGAAGCAGCTCAAGCTCGCGCTCGACGCCTACGCCGAGCGTGACGCCGAGCGCGCGCTCAAAGTCTGGCAGGACGATCAGCAGATCGACGCGATGTACAACTCGCTGTTCCGCGAGCTGCTGACGTACATGATGGAAAACCCGCGCAACATCGGCATCAGCACGCACTTGCTGTTCGGTGCGAAGAACCTCGAGCGCGTCGGCGACCACACGACGAACATTGCCGAGACGGTGTACTACCTCGTCACCGGCAAGCCGATCGGTGAGGAAAGGCCGAAGAGCGACACCACGAGTCAGATGCTGGTTCAGCAGGGCGATCGATGACGACGATGGCCGACGCGCGCGCCGATATCGTGCCGCATTCACTCGGGGCGAAAGTTCTCGTCGTCGAGGACGAGGCGCCGCTCGCCGAGGTCCTTCGCTACAACCTCGAAGCGGCCGGTTTCCTGGTGGTGCATGCGGCGAACGGCGACGACGCCGAGCTGCTCGTCGCCGAGGAGCGCCCGGACCTGATCCTCCTCGACTGGATGCTGCCGTCGGTGTCGGGCATCGAGATCTGCCGGCGCCTGCGCAACAGAAGCGAGACGCGCCATGTGCCGATCATCATGCTGACGGCGCGCGGCGAGGAAGCCGACCGCGTGCGTGGCCTCGCCACCGGCGCTGACGATTATGTGGTGAAGCCGTTCTCGCTGCCGGAGCTGATGGCGCGGGTCAAGGCGCTGTTGCGCCGCGCTTCCCCCGAGCGCGTTGCCGAGGTGCTCTCGGCCGAGGACATCACCCTCGACCGCGCGGCCCATCGCGTCACGCGCGGCACGCGCGAAGTGCGGCTCGGCCCGACCGAATACCGTCTGCTCGAGTTCTTGATGCAGAGCCCGGGCCGCGTCCTGTCGCGCGCTCAGTTGCTCGACGGCGTATGGGGGCGCGACGCCTTCGTCGATGAGCGTACCGTCGACGTTCATATCGGCCGCCTGAGGAAAGCACTGATCCGCGGCAAGGAGAGCGATCCGATCCGCACGGTGCGCAGCGCCGGATACGTGTTCGGCGACCGCCAGAACTGACCTAGGGTGTGATCGGTTGAGAAGGAAGTGCCGGGCAATTCCTTCGAGAGCGAGATTAGCACCCTTGGATCATGTTTCAGCGCCCTGTTGACGACTTTGAGGAAGCGCGAAAGCGATCCAATCAAAGTGCGATCGCACCCTAGCGCCCCACATCCCATCGATCGTGCCGACGCTTGCGCTTGGCGGGCCATCGATCGCGCTGGCTCGCGCGCCTGGCGGGCAGGCCGAGCGCCAGAATAGCAATCTGAAAAAGCGAAGGCCGGAGCTGCCCCCCGGCGGCTCCGGCCCTCTCCCCCCGCTGCCTGCGGCGAGTACTCGCCGCGGCGGCATTCCATCGTGTTCGCCCATCACGATCGTCGCAGCGCGTGGGCGCGCGATCGGGCGAGATGGAAGCGCTCTGCGCTTCCATCGGTGTCGAGAAGAACTTCAGGCGTCGACGTTGTCGCTGGCGTCGCCCGCGGCGGCCGTCGCGAGTGTGACCATCGCCGGCACCCGCACGTCGGCCGGATCGCGGCGGCGTGTCTGCGGCGGCTGGAATGCGCGGCGGGCGTGGAATTGGCAGTAGGGGAGGCCCGGCAGCTTCTCCTTGCCGCAGAAATGGAAGTCGGCCTGCTGCGGATCGCCGATCGGCCAGCGGCAGTTGCACTCGCCGAGGGTCTGGATGGTCTTGCGCTCCTTGAGCGGAATGTCGAGCTCCTCCTGCGCCGGGATGAACGGCTCGGCCTCGGGCTGGTAGAGAGCGCGGACAACCGGATTGCCGGCGGCAGGGAAGCGCTGCTTCTGCGGCCGCTTGGCGGCGGCGCCGGCGGCTGCAGGGCGCGGGCGAGCGCGATGGGTCTTCATGCGGGAGGTGGTCGCCCGTCCGGCGAGCCCGAGGCGATGCACCTTGCCGATCACCGCGTTGCGGGTGACGCCGCCGAGCCTGCCGGCGATCTGGCTGGCGCTCAGTCCCTCGGACCAGAGCTTTTTCAACAGCTCAACCCGTTCGTCGGTCCAGACCATCTAACGTGCTCCTTGCAGAATCTGGCTACGCTCCGCCAGCGCATAGGCGCAGGCGAGTTGAAGTCGCCGCCGGACTCGGCAAGGCTCGCGGCGCCGCGAAAACGCGCGCCAACGGGCCCGACTGGAGCCTGGGACGAGATACGGACGCTTACTGGTGATGCAACGGAACTGGAGAAAGACGCACACAGGACGGCCCGATACGAGGGCGCGTCGAAACCGGGCGATTCAGGCAGCGGGTGTGCCGAACGCGGCTGCGGCGCCTACTTGGCCGGAGCATGGCGTTACGATGCTGCTGAACATACGCACGACAAAACGGGCGGCAGAGCCCCGAGGAGCGAGGAGGCCGGACGAGATGTCGTCACCCAGTCCGAGGAAAATACAATATCCTGATTGGTGGCTACAAGCATTGCGCATTCCGGTTTCGGGCATTGACATCGGCGAGTGTCCCGGTCGCAACAGAAACGATTCGTCGGAGCCCGGATTATGGGCCCCCGAACAGCAAAGAAGCCGCTGCCCACAAGTTGTACATGTCAAATACGGGTAGTGTCTCAGTTTGAAATTCATCACCCTTGACGTTGGTTCGCCAGCCCCTCACGTCTCTGGTATGCTTAGCGTAAAGCAGACCTAGGAGGCACCATGCCTAGAGGCCCCAAGGGTGAGAAGCGCCCTGCCGACGTGATCGCCAACGCCATCAAGGTAGCGAGGATTGCTACGGGTGAGGAACCGGAAGAGATAGAGAAGACCGACGACGGCAAGGATGCCGCAGCCGTCAGCCTTGGTCGTCGCGGTGGCAAGGCTAGAGCCGAGAAGATGACGGCAGAGGAACGGCGTCGCGTCGCTCAGATTGCAGCAAAGGCGAAGTGGGCCGCTAAATCTGACTAAGCGGCCCTTGTGCTATTTGCTTAATGTACGCCGCGCCAAGTTGATTTTGGACTATCTTGATGCATGCTGTATTAGCCAAAGCATTCATGAAGCAATGATGCACGGTAAGAACTAAATCTTGGAGGTCCTTATCGGACTCCAGGTCTTCAACGACCAACCCGATGGCCTTGCAGGCGTCGACATGAAGGTGTCTGTTGTGCGCTTTATTGTGAGAATAGTTTGAAAGGGCGCTCACGATGGCGTCAGCCTTCGCGTCTCGATCAGAATCAGACGACAGCATGTTCTTCTTCAGTTCCGAGCGCACAAAGTCTTTCGACCAGTCGACTGCCTGCTGGCATTGCCCAATGTAGGCTGGTGTGTACTTGCCTAACACGAACTGCCAAATGTGCATTCTGGCCGGGTCGGACGTGATCTCTTTGTAGGCCCGCTCAATCTCATCAAGAACACCTTGCGCTGGTACGCCGGATATTTGAGGATCGATAGGACCTAAATTCGAGTGGGTGCCCATGACTATAGATTTGCACGAGCACGCGATCATCGTCCCGGCGGACATAGCGATCTGCGGCACTATCGCCCTTACGTCGTTGCCAAACATCCTGTGAAGGTAGTCGACCAGTGATTCGGCCGCAGCAATGCTGCCTCCAGGGGTGTGAAGGAAAAGATCGAGCCCCTTGGTGCGGTCCATGTTGTGGATCGCCATCATGAACGCGTTTTTGTCCTCGTCGCTCACCTCAAGGCCAAGTATCGGCGGCTTTGAGAGGAAGCCAGAGTAGTATGCAATAATATTGCGCCCAGTGTGACGGTGTAATTTTTTGATGTACTTCTTACGAACGCTATCGAAGGCGGCGCTAGCCGATGCTGCCCCAATGTCCTGACGGCGTTTGATTTCTTGTAGAACTTGATTCCAATTCGGCATTATTCCCCACTGTGGATGAGTACACGACGTAGGTCGGAATGTACTGATACGCAGTAGGCAACACGTACTGAACAGGCGCGGACGCCACAAACAGACCGCGCGAAACCAGTTCAGCATACATCTGGATCGCAGTCATCGGCATTGATCAGTCCTCGCTGGAGTTCGGTTTGATTATAGACGCACATAATTACGTTGTGAAGCTTTCGCAAGTCTAAACTCAGACGCTCCACTTGACGCTAAGCACTGCGTATCATATATTACATGCATGAACAAGCTGCCCACACACAAGCGCGTCCAAATCCTCGCAATGCTCTGCGAGGGATCGTCCATGCGGTCGATCTCGCGGGTGTGCGACGTGTCGATCAACACCGTCGCCAAGCTGCTTGAGGATGCCGGCAAGGTCTGCATGGCGTTCCACGACGAGAAGGTCGTGAACGTGAAGGCCAAGCGCGTGCAGATGGATGAAATCTGGAGCTTCACCTACGCCAAGCAGAAGAACGTCGCGGCGGCGAAGGCGGCCCCGGACGGCGCTGGCGACACTTGGACGTGGACCGGCATAGATGCTGATAGCAAGCTGATCATCCAGTGGTACGTCGGCCCGCGCGACGGCGAGACGGCCAAGTTCTTCGTGGACGGTCTGGCCTCGCGCCTCGCCAACCGCGTGCAACTCACCAGCGACGGCCTCAAGGCGTATCTGGAAGCCGTGGAAGGCGCGTTCGGTGCCGATGTGGACTACGCCCAGCTCGTGAAGCTCTACGGCGCGGCTCCAGAGAGTGCCAAAGGCCGCTACAGCCCGGCCGAATGCACCGGAGTCATCAAGACGCCGATCGAGGGCAAGCCTGATGAGAAGCACATCAGCACGAGCTACGTGGAGCGCCAGAACCTCTCGATGCGCATGCACATGCGCCGGTTTACCCGCCTGACGAACGGCTTCTCCAAGAAGCTGGAAAGCCACGTCTACGCGATCTCGCTCTACTTCGTGTTCTACAACTGGATGCGCATTCACAAGACGCTGAAGGTCACGCCCGCGATGGCGGCTGGCCTGACCACGAAGCTGATGACGATGGAAGACTTGTGCGACCTGATGGACGCTGCCGCGCCGAAGCCGGGCCGGCCGAAGACTTACAAAAGGCGCAGAGAAGAAATTTCAAACTGAGACACTACCCAAATACGCGACGCGTTGACACAGCGGCCCTCTCCGCGTATCAGGACTGCTTCTTGGGCCGCCGCGAGGGCGGCTTTTTTGGTTTCTGGCCTTGGGTGAATGGAGATGACCTCGTCCGTTCCGCAGCCGAGGACGGCTGCGGCCGACGCCGCCAGCACGGCCTCGAACGACATTCTCGGAGCCGCGCCGGCCACGGTGATGCCGACATATGCGCGCCAGGACGTTGTGTTCGCGCGCGGCGAGGGCTCCTGGCTCGTTTCCACCGAAGGTGAGCGCTATCTCGACCTCGCATCGGGCGTCGCCGTCAACGTGCTGGGGCACGCGCACCCCCACCTCGCCGCCGCTCTCAAGGCCCAGGTCGATCTGCTCTGGCACACCTCCAACCTCTACCGCGTCGAGGGCCAGGAGCGCGTCGCCGAGCGGCTGGGCCGGATGACTTTCGCCGAGCGCGTGTTCTTCTGCAATTCGGGCGCTGAAGCGTGCGAAGGCGCCATCAAGACCGCGCGGCGCTACCACTATGTCAACGGCCAGCCGGAACGCTGGCGTATCGTCACCTTCACGGGCGCCTTCCATGGCCGCACGGTGACGACGCTCGCGGCTGGCGGCAACCCCAAGTATCTCGAAGGCTTTGGGCCGCCCGCGGACGGGTTCGACCATATTCCATTCGGCGATCACGCTGCGCTCGAGGCGGCGATAGGGCCGCAGACCGCCGCCATCATGATCGAGCCGGTGCAGGGCGAGGGCGGTGTGCGCGTCGTTCCCGACCAGTGCCTGAAGGGGCTTCGCGACCTGTGCGACGAGCGCGGGCTGCTGCTCATCCTCGACGAGGTGCAAACGGGCCTCGGGCGCACCGGGCGACTGTTCGCGCACGAGTGGGCCGGCATCGAGCCCGATATCATGGCGGTTGCAAAAGGGCTCGGCGGCGGTTTCCCGGTCGGCGCGGTGCTGGCGACGGCAGAAGCTTCCAAGGGCATGACGGCGGGCACGCACGGCTCGACCTTCGGCGGCAACATGCTGGCGATGGCGGTGTCCGACGCGGTGCTCGACGTCGTCTCCGAGCCGGGCTTCCTCACCGATGTCGAGCGCAAGGCCCTGCGCTTCAAGCAATCGCTCGAGGGCCTCAAGGACCAATTCCCCGACCTCATCGCCGAAGTGCGCGGGCGGGGGCTGCGGATCGGCCTGGGGCTTGCCCCGTCCCTGCTGCCGGCGCCGCTGGTCAAGGCGGCGCTCGACGAGCGTTTGCTCGCGGTCGGCGCCGCTGACAATGTCGTGCGGCTCCTCCCGCCGCTCAACATCTCCGACGATGAGATCGCGGAGGCGATGTCGCGTCTCGCCCAAGCCCTCGCGCGCGTCAAGAAGACAACCGGCTGAATCCCATTGAAACCCGAACCGGCGGCCCACGGGGTCGCCGCGATCCGCTTTTCCAAGAAGGCCCTGCCTATGGCATCCCGGCATTTCCTCGATATCGACGTGGTTCCGGCAAAGGCGCTGCGCCGCATCCTCGACAACGCTCACGCCATGAAGAAGGCGGGCAAGAAGCCGCCTGCGCGGCTGAAGCCGAAGGGCGTGGACGGCCTCGTGCTCGGCATGATCTTCGAGAAGCCTTCGACGCGAACGCGCGTGTCGTTCGATGTCGCCATGCGCCAGCTCGGCGGCCAGACGATCATGCTGAACCACACTGACCTGCAGCTCGGCCGCGGCGAGTCGATCGCGGATACGGCGCGCGTGCTCTCGCGCTACGTCGACATCATCATGATCCGTTCCAACTCGCACGAAACGCTGATGACGCTGGCCGAGGAAGCGACGGTGCCGGTCATCAACGGTCTCACGGACAAGAGCCACCCCTGTCAGGTGATGGCGGATCTGCAGACGTTCGAGGAGCATCGCGGCCCGGTCGCCGGCAAGTCGGTCGCGTGGCTCGGCGACGGCAACAACGTCGCGATGTCGTGGATGCACGCCGCGGTCAAATTCGGCTTCACGCTGAAGCTCGCCTGCCCGCAGGACCTGATGCCGGAGAAGAGCGTCATCGACTGGGCGAAGGCGGAGGGCGGCAACGTCGTCATCACCACGGACGCGGCCAAGGCCGTTGCCGGCGTCGATTGCGTGGTTACCGATACCTGGGTTTCGATGGGACAGACCGACGCGGCGAAGCGAAAGAAGCTGCTGAAGCCCTACGCCGTCGATGACGCCATGATGCGCCGCGCCGCCAAGGACGCGATCTTCATGCACTGCTTGCCGGCCTATCGCGGCAACGAGGTGACCGCTTCGGTGATCGACGGTCCGGCATCGGTCGTCTTCGACGAGGCCGAGAACCGCCTTCACGCGCAGAAGGCGATACTGGCATGGTGTCTTGGCGCCGAATGATCGCGGGCTCATCATGCTGCGATTGAAACGTGCGGCGCGTTCACGAGGGTGCGATCGGTCGAGATGGACGTGCACCGCACTTTCATCGAAGGCGTCAATCGCACCCTGATCTCATTTTTTGGAATGCACTTCGCGACGACGACGGATCGTGAGAGCGAACTCATCAAGGCGCGACATCACACGAGCGCGCGGTCCGGTCGATCGCGGCTGAATGTAATCGAGTAGCGGAGGCCGAGTACGATGGCGGAACGCGAACGGCAGGTGCCGGCCGCGGAGGCAACGGTAGCATCCGGTGGAATGTCGGATTTCGTGCTGCCGTTCCAGACGGTCGCTTCCCGCGTCATGGGCCGCATGGTGCGCCTTGCGGGGACGGTCGATGCCGTGTTGAAGCGGCATGCCTACCCGGAGCCCGTGAGCGAGGCGCTTGGACAGGCGCTGGCGCTAACGGCGTTGCTCGGCACGGCGCTCAAGTTCGAAGGCCGCCTCACGTTGCAGACCAAGTCCGACGGCCCCCTCGAGTTCCTGGTCGCGGATTTCCGCACGCCGGGCTCCGTGCGCGGCTATGTCGGCGTCGATGCGGCACGCTACGCGGAACTCGCCGCGTCCGGCACTCCGATCGGGCAAGGGGCGCTGTTCGGCAAAGGGCACCTGGCGATGACCATCGAGCCGGGTGGCGACATGCAGCGCTACCAGGGCATCGTCGCGCTCGACGGCTCGACGCTGATCGAGGCAGCGCTCACCTACTTCCGCCAATCCGAGCAGTTGCCGACGTTCATCCGTCTCGCCATCGCCCGCGAAAGGCTCGCCGGCGGCGACTGGACGTGGCGGGCCGGTGGACTGCTTCTGCAACACGTCTCGCCGGAGGGCGGGCGCACGGCGGACGAGCTCGCTTCGGCGGAGGAGCGAGGGCTCCTGCTCGGCGAGGACGACGATAGCTGGTCGCGCGTTTCCATCCTTGCCTCGACGGTGGAGGACCACGAGCTGGTCGACCCGACGCTGGCGCCGGAACGCCTGCTCTACCGGCTGTTCCACGAGGAAGGTGTGCGCGTGACGCCGGTCCAGCCGATCGGGGAATACTGCACCTGCTCGCGCGAGCGGGTACTCGGCTTCCTCACCCGGTTCGGTGTCGCCGAGCTCGCCGACATGAAGGAGCCGGATGGCACGATCGCCGTCACCTGCGAATTCTGCTCCAAGCGCTACCCGTTCCGAGACGAGGATCTCGGCTAATCTGGCCCTGTATTGGGCCGGGCGGCATCGGCGGCGGTGCGTTCAGTCGAGTTGGAAATGCCCCAGCGCCGGCCGGATCGTCCGCACGCGCGATCGTGAAGAGCGCAAGCGTTGCCACTCCGGCGCCGCGACGGCATCATGTGGCCCTCGCTGAAAGGGTCAGAGCGCAACATGTCCCGCTGGATCGAAATTGGGTTGAAACGCGGGTGCGCGGCTCTCTCCGCTCTCGCCGTGCTTCTCGGCCTCGCCGCGCCGCTCGCCGCCGCCGACAAGACGGCGCGTGACGTGACGGAATTGCTGTTTTCGGCGCGCCCGGAGGCACCGGCCGACCTTTCAAACCTGGATTTGAGCTACCTCGACCTCGCTGGGCTGGACTTCAAGGGCGCCAATCTCTCCGACGCAGACCTCTATGGTAGCGATCTTACCGGGGCTCGGCTCCGGGGCGCGAACCTGTCGTTCACGCGGCTCGACCGCGCGTTGCTCATTTCCGCTGATTTCGCCGGTGCCAACCTCGAGGGCGTTCGCATGCTGCGTCCGACGGTGTTCTCCGACATGCGCTTCAACCATGCCGAGGCACCGCGGTTCCAGGGCGCGCGCATGGTCGGCATTCGCGTTCAGGCCAGGATGGACGGCGCCGACTTCACCGAGGCCGATCTCACGGAAGCCGATTTCAGCCCGTTCGAGGACCGCGCCGGCGAGGGCACGATCACCACGGTTCCGCGCAACGAGCTGACGAGTGCCAACTTTACGCGCGCGAAGATGGTCCGCGCGAACTTGCGCCGCGCCATCATGCGCTTCGCGACGCTGCGCGACGCCGACCTCACGAACGCCGATCTCACCGAGGTGGATCTGACGCAGGCCGATTTCACCGGCGCGGACGTCACCGGAGCGGATTTCAGCGGGGCGGACCTGGCGCGTGTCGACCTCTCGACGGTGAAGGGGCTCGACAAGGCGAAGGGGCTCGATACCGCGGTGAACGTCAGCTCGGCGTTGCGTTGACGCGATCAAGCGGTGAAGCGGCGCGGCGAGCCGCATCGTGCGCCGCGTTCGGGCGTCAGCCTTCCGCCCAATCCGCGAGGCGGCGCATGAACTCCATGCAGCGGTCGAGTTCGCTTTCTGCGATCCATTCGTTGGCGGTGTGGGCCTGCGCGATATGTCCCGGGCCGCAGACGACGGACGGCGCGCCCGCATCCTGGAAGAGCCCGGCCTCCGTGGCATACGAAACCGCGTGGGTCTCGTTCTGGCCCACGAGCTTCAGTGCAAGCGCGACCACCTCGGAGTTGCGCTCGGCGGCGAACGGCGGAACGTAGTTGCTCTGGCGCACGACGACGCCAGCTTCCGGCGCGACACTCTGCATCGCGGGTAGGCACTCGGCGGCGATGAAGTCGTTGAGGCGGCGCTCGATACCGGCGACATCGAGGCCCGGCACGCTGCGCACCTCGAAGCCGAACCGGCACGTCACGGGGACGATGTTCGACGCGGTGCCGCCGCTGATCTCGGTGATCTGCAGCGTCGCGAACGGTGGATCGAAGCGCTCGTCGCGCGCGGTGTCCTTGAGTTCCTGCTCGATGCGGCCCAGCTCGGTCATGATGCGAGCGGCCCACTGGATCGCGTTGACGCCGAGCGGCGCCATGCTCGAATGCGCGGCGCGGCCCGAGACCGTCACCTGCCAGCGCGCCGGGCCCTTGTGCGCGTCGACCACCGCCATCGAGGTCGGCTCGCCGACGATCACCATGCGCGGGCGGGGAAGGCTGCGGCCGAGCTCGCCGATCATCGGCCGCACGCCGATGCACCCGATCTCTTCGTCGTACGAAAACGCGAGATGGATCGGCGCGGCGAGGCGCCGTCGCGTGAAATCCGGCACGGCGGCGAGAACGCAGGCGAGAAAGCCCTTCATGTCGGTCGTGCCGCGCCCGTAGAGCCGGCCGTCGCTCTCACGAAGCGTGAACGGGTCGCTGTCCCAATTCTGTCCCGTCACCGGCACGACGTCGGTATGCGCGGAGAGCGCGACGCCGCCCACGCCCTTCGGGCCGATGGTGGCATAGATGCTCGCCTTCTGCCCGTCGGCGGTCGGCACGAGCTGGCTCGCGACGCCGTGCTGGGCGAGGTAGTCCTCGATGAAGCGCACGATCGGGATGTTGGACTTGTGGCTCGTCGTGTCGAACGAGACCAGCCGGGCCAGCAGCTCCTTGGTCGCGTAGTTCGGTCCTTGCATGACGTATCGTCGCCTCGGTTCGGGCGTGGCGTTGACGCGGCGGCCCTGTCAGTTGAGGCTGCGCGGGGCGAACGGGCTGTCGAGAGAGAAGGCGGGGATGGCGATGTCGAACAGCGGACCGTCGTTGGATTGCATCTGATAGCTGCCGACCATGATTCCAGACGGCGTCTCGAGCGGGCAGCCGGACGTGTAGCTGAACGATTCCCCTGGGCTGATGACCGGCGTCTGCCCGACCACACCTGGGCCGCGCACTTCCTGCGTTACGCCATTGGCGTTGGTGATGCGCCAGACGCGCGAACGCAACTGCACCGTCGCCTTGCTCTCGTTCGAGATCGTCACCGTATAGACCCAGAAGAAGTGGCCTTCCTCCGGCGACGACTGATCCTCCACGTACTGCGGCTCGACGCGCACACGGATTCCGCGGGTGACGGCTTCGTACATGGTGCTCGGTTCCAGTTCCTCGGCTGCGGAGTGTAGGCGGCCGCGCCCCGCGGTCAATAGGGGGCGGCCGCCACGGCGTCGCGATCAGGCGTAGGCCCGTGCGAGGGCGCGGCCTAGATCGGCGATCAGATCGTCCGCCGCTTCGAGGCCGACCGACAGGCGCACCATGCCGTCGCCGATGCCGAGTTCCGCGCGCTGCTCCGGCTTCAGGCGGAAGTGGGTCGTGGTGGCCGGATGCGTGACGAGACTCTTGGCGTCGCCGAGATTGTTCGAGATCTTGGCGATCGAAAGCGCATTGAGGAAGCGGAAGGCCTCGCGCTTGCCGCCGTCGAGCACGAATGTCACCACTTGCCCGCCCGCCGCCATCTGTTTGCGGGCGATGGGGCGTTGCGGGTGGTCGTCTCGGCCCGGGTAAAGCACTGTCGTCACACGTGCGTGCTCCGCCAGCATGTCGGCGATCCTGACGGCGTTCTCGCATTGCGCCTTGACGCGGATCGGCAAGGTTTCGAGGCCCTTGAGCATGACCCAGGCATTGAACGGAGAAAGGGCCGGGCCGGTCTGGCGCAGGAAGTCGTGCAGGTGGTCCTTGACGAACTGCTTGGAGGCCAGCACCAGGCCGCCGAGGCAGCGGCCCTGGCCGTCGATGTGCTTGGTCGCCGAATAGACGACGACATCCGCGCCGTGCTGGAGCGGCCGTTGCAGCATGGGCGTGGCGAACACGTTGTCGACGATGACGGTGGCGCCGATCTCGTGGGCGATTTCGGAAACCGCCCCGATGTCGATGAGCTCGAGTGTCGGGTTTGCTGGCGTCTCGAAGAAGAAAGCCTTGGTGTTCGGGCGGCGGGCCGCGCGCCATTGGTCGAGATCGCGGCCGTCCACCAGCGTGCAGGCGATGCCGAAGCGCGGGCAGAGATCCTCGACGATGTAGCGGCACGAACCGAACAGCGCGCGGGCGGAGACGATGTGGTCACCTGCGCTCAGGCGCGAGAGAATGGCGCCGGTCACGGCGGCCATGCCGGTGGCGGTGGCGCGCGCGTCTTCTGCGCCCTCGAGCAGGCGGACACGCTCCTCCAGCATCGAGACCGTCGGGTTGGAGAAGCGGCTGTACTGGTAGCCGGGGTCCTCGTTCTTGAAGCGGGCCTCGGCCTGCTCGGCGGATGCGTACACGAAGCCCTGAGTGAGGAAGATCGCCTCGGACGTCTCGCCGAACTGGGAGCGCAGGGTGCCGCCGTGGACCATCTGCGTTTCCGGACGCCAGCTCTCCGGGCCTGGGGTCGTGTCGGCGGGCTTCTCGGTCGACATGGTGCGCGCGCTCCTCGTTTCGCTCCGGCCCGCGTTAGTGCAAGGCCTCGGCCTGATCGGCAGTGGACCGGCCACGGCAAACGCCGCCGGTCGGACCGGCGCAGCTCGTTTCGGAATGAACCGGGATTGCGCGCGGCCCTTTAGCGTCTTGTTTTACGTGGCAGCAAGCCGGCCGGCCAAATGACCACGTTATCGGGGCGCGAGTTAGCGCCTCGATGCCTGGGGCGTCAAGTCCGCGGGCGGAATGGGGTTCAGCGCCCGCGCCCGAAGTCGCGCGGGTGCGCTCACCGCCTGGGGTGATGAGCGGTCGGTTCGAGCCGCGCCGGGAAACTCTAATTTGGCGCGCTTCCGCCCGATCGGGGGAACCAATTGCCGTTCCGGGTGATCGGATAGAACTCTCGGGCGTGAGCCCGAGCATGGGTACGGGCACAGCTCGGAGCGCGCCGGGCGCTTTCGAAGAAGCGGGCCACATCCATCGAAATCGATCGCGCCCCTTGCGTATCTAGAGCTGCACCCTGTCGAGCCGCAACGCATTGGCGATCACGCTGACAGAGGACAGGCTCATCGCCACGGCGGCGATGACCGGCGAGAGCAGCACACCGAGCAGCGGATAGAGGATGCCCGCCGCGACCGGCACGCCGAGCGCGTTGTAGCCGAACGCGAAGCCAAGGTTCTGCCGAATGTTCTGCATCGTCGCCACCGCGAGGGCATGAGCGCGCGCAATACCGGCGAGATCGCCGCGCGGCAACGTTATGCCCGCGCTTTCGATCGCGGCATCGGCGCCCGTGCCCATGGCGATGCCGACATCGGCCGCCGCCAGCGCCGGAGCGTCGTTGATGCCGTCGCCGGCGAACGCGACGCGCCGCCCCTGCGCCTTCAGGTTCGAGATGATCCGCGTCTTCTCGGCTGGGAGCACTTCGGCGTGCACATCGGTGATGGAAAGCTGGGAGGCGACGCGCTTGGCGGCGATGGCATTGTCGCCCGTCGCCATGACGATGCGGAGGCCGCGCGAACGCAGCTCCGCGAGCGCATCCGCGGCGTTCGGCTTGATCGCGTCGGCAACGGCAATGATGCCGGCGGGCCGGCCATCCACGGCCATGACGAGCGCGGTGGCCGTTGCCTCCGCGTGCCGGCGGATCGTCTTGTCCAGTTCGGCGAGCTTCGCCTCGCCCCAGGCGTTGGCTAGTCCGAGACGGCGCATCAGCGCCGGCGTGCCGATCGCAACCGGCTTGCCATCCACGCGACCTGCGAGGCCGAGCCCGGGTATGGCTTCGAACGTCTCCGCCTTGGCAAGCGCGAGGCCCTTGGCGCGCGCACCTTCGAGGATCGCAACCGCAATCGGATGTTCGCTGCCGGCTTCGAGGCTGGCGGCGAGGCGCAACACGTCGTCCGCGCCGAGCCCCGCTTCGGGCTCCACCGCGGCGAGCTTCGGTTTGCCTTCGGTCAGGGTGCCGGTCTTGTCGATGACGAGCGTGTCGATGCCGGCGAGGGCCTCGAGCGCCGCCGCATCGCGGACCAGAACGCCCTCGCGTGCACCGCGTCCGGTCGAGACCATGATCGACATCGGCGTGGCGAGGCCGAGGGCGCACGGGCAGGCGATGATGAGCACGGAGACCGCGGCGACGACTGCATAGGCGAGTGATGGCGACGGGCCGAGGAACAGCCAGGCCAAAAACGCCAGCACGGCCACGGAAACCACCGCCGGAACGAAATAGCGCGCCACGCGGTCGGCGACAGACTGGATCGGCGCACGACTGCGCTGCGCCGAGGCGACCAGGGCGACGATGCGCGACAGCATGGTGTCGCTGCCAACCTTCTCCGCGCGCATCACGAACGAGCCGGTCTTGTTGAGCGTGCCGCCTGTGACGGGATCGCCTGGAGCCTTGTCGACCGGCATGGGTTCGCCGGTCAGCAGCGCCTCGACGATGGCGGACGAGCCCTCCGTGATGACGCCGTCGACTGGGACTGCTTCGCCAGGCCGCACGCGCACGAGATCGCCGCGGGTCAATTCGGCGAGCGGCACGTCCTCGTCATGGCCGCCGGGCGTCACGCGCCGCGCGGTCTTCGGCGCCATGTCCATGAGTGCGCGGATGGCGTTGCCCGTGCGCTCGCGCGCCTTGAGCTCGAGGATCTGACCGACCAGCACCAGGACGATGATGACGGCCGCCGCCTCGTAATACACGCCGACAACGCCATGGTGGCGCAGCTCTGTCGGGAAGGCGAAGGGAAGCAGCGTCGCGACGAGACTGTAGATAAAGGCCGCACCCACGCCGATGGCGATCAGCGTCCACATGTTGGGTGAGCGGTTGCGTATGGAGGCGATGCCGCGCTCGAAGAACGGCTTGCCGGCATAGAGGACGACAGGTGTTGCCAGCAGCAGTTCGAGGAACTGCGCCCCGCGCGCGCCGATCCATTCACTCACGGCCAGTCCGACGTGGCTTCCCATCGCCACGATCACGAGCGGAATGACGAGTGGGATCGAGATCGCCAGCCGGCGCTTGAAATCGACGAGCTCGGGGTTCGGGCCTGCGTCCGCGGGCGGAATGCCCATCGGCTCGAGCGCCATGCCGCAGATCGGACAGGTGCCGGGCCCCTCCTGCACGATCTCGGGGTCCATCGGGCAGGTGTACATGGTGCCCGGCGCGACGCTGGCGGCCTCCGCGGCCGCAGCGGCGGCCTTCGCCTCGGGGTCGAGATAGCGGGCCGGTTCGGCCGCGAAACGCTCCTTGCAGCGTGGATTGCAGAAGTAATAGGTCGTGCCGTCGTGCTGATGCTGGTGCTTCGCCGTGGCGATGGTGACGCTCATCCCGCAGACGGGATCGATGGCGGTGCCGGGCGCCGGGTCCGCACCGTGCTGCGCCATGGCAGCGTGACTGCCGCCGCAGCAACTGTCGGCCGCCTTGGGCGGCGTTCGCGGTGCTGCGTCGAGGTATCGCGATGGTTCGGCCGCGAAACGTTCCTTGCAGCGCGGGTTGCAGAAATAGTACGTCCGGCCTTGATGCTCGAACGTGTGCTTCGCGGTGGCGATGGCGACGGACATGCCGCAGACGGGGTCGATCGCGGTGGCAGCCGCGGGGGCCGCAGCGGCATGTGAGCCGCCGCAGCAGCTTTCGGCCGTGGTGGGATGAGCCACAGGGCTCGTGCCTCTGACGCCCGTTGCAGGCCCGCCGCCCATCCTGCGGACCTGGCTGCCGGGAAACAGCGTCGGTGTTGCCGGGCTCTTGCCGCCGTTCTCGTCATGATCGGTCATTGCCTGGAACCTCCTGATGTGAATAGCGTAACGCACGCAGGGCGGCTCCGCACGGGGCACGATGTAGCAACCAGGTCGACCGCGAGGTCCGCCTCAGTACGAAATGGGGAAGGAATGCCGGACGTCAGATCCATGTGCGCCATCGGCATGCGCGGGCAGCTCGGACTTCATGGCGAGCTTCCGTGGGAGGGCGATCCGCGCCCGGAGTTCCGCGCCGACGTCGAGCGCTTCTTCTACGAGACGAAGGGGCATGTGCTGCTGGCCGGGCCGAAGACCATCGGCGCGGTTCCGGCCTGGGCGTTCGAGGATCGCACGATCGAGATCATCCGATCGCACATGGCGCCGGAAGAGGTTCTGGCGCGGTTCAAGGGGCGACGGGTCTTCATCGGCGGCGGCCCGCCCGTTTGGGACGTCTATGCCCCCTTCATCCGCCATTGGGACATCACGCGGCTTCCTTACGATGGACCGGCGGACCGTTGGTTCGACCCCAAATGGCTGGTCGGCACGGGACGCGACGCCTGACGCAGATCAAAAAAGGAAAGAGCCGGGGGAAGCCCCGGCTCTTTCTCATTGGCCATCTAGCCCGCGCCCGGCGTCGGGGCACACCCGACAGCGGTGGAAGCGCCCAACGGCTTCCATCGCCGGCGTCGGTCGCGCCTCAGCCGCCTATCCCCAGCCGGTGCGTGATGGCTTTGAGCAGATCTTCCGAGCAGCCGAATTCGAATGCCTTGCATGTCACCTCGTGCGAGCCGCGGTAAATCATGTCGAGGGCGACCCAGAGAATGATGACGAAGCCAACCCAGGCGATCCACGGGTAGCGGACCAGCAGGCGGGCGATGAAGTGCGATGCCACCGCCATCAGGACGATCGACAGCACGAGGCCGAGCACCAGCACCAGTTCGCTCTCGCCAGCGGCGCCAGCCACGGCAAGCACGTTGTCGAGAGACATCGAAACGTCGGCGATGATGATCTGGGTCACCGCGCCCCAAAACGAGAGGTGGCTTGCGCCATTCGCCGACGATGCGACCGCTTCGAGGTCGTGCTCCTCGGGGCCGGTGATCTGCCGGTACATCTTCCAGCAGACGTAGAGAAGCAGGATGCCGCCGGCGAGTGTCAGGCCGACGATCAGCAGCAGCTTCTGCGTTACCGCAGCGAACAGAATTCGCAGGATGACGGCCGCCGAAATGCCCCAGAAGATGACCTTGCCACGCTGCGCC
>CALMPK010000270.1 GCA_937873575.1 uncultured Hyphomicrobiaceae bacterium | reverse complement strand
TGTCGGTGAACACGTCGAGAATGTGGTAGTCGAGTTGCATCAGCCCTGCGCCTCCCCGTCTTGCGCGAGGCACTCTGCCCGAAACCCCATCTGGCTCCAAGCGCCAACCTTATCCCGTCCTGGCGCGACTGCAGCATCGCGCCCGTTCAGCCGAGACCGCCGCCTTCCACCCCCAGCAGAACCGGCAGCAACGGCACGCAGTAGCCGGCAAGGCGAGCGTCGGTGAGATCGGCCATCTTCGCGACACAGCGCACCGACTGAAGCTCGCCATCCGGCTCGCTCTCGATATGCGCTTCGACCCTGCGCCGTAGTGCCGCGCTATCCAGTGCGCTGCGGAATGGCACCCCAATCGAGAGCTGGGTGCCGATCCGCGTCACCACGAACCCCGGTTCGACCGCTAGTTCGTCCAGGCGCAGTCCGGTCTCTTCGGCCACCTCGCGTGCGACGCTCGCCACGATGTCGATGCGCCCGTCTGCGCCGATGTCCCGACTGTCGATGAAACCGCCAGGCAGGTAGTCGAGGCCAGCGTTCATCTGACCGTTGCGCTGCCGGCCGAGAAGCAACGAACCGTCCGATGCCCGGATCACCGCGGAACCGAACCCGTCGATGGCGCCTGCATCGGGAAAGCCGAGGCTGCGCCAGAAAAGATACGAGCGGAACTCCGTCACGAAGGCATTTGCGACGAGGTCATCGCCTGAGATGCGATAGTCCGCGAGCATCAGCACCGTACCGTTGAAATAGCTCGGGTTGGCCGCTCGCTGCTCGTCCCAGTGCGCAGCGATCTCCGCCGCGCGCGCCTCGGCGAAAGCCCAGCGATACGGGGCGACGGTCAAACGGCAGCTTGTAACCCGCCGCACGTCCGCCGCCATGGGCGCGATGCCGTCCATTCGCCGGCTCTCCATGATGTTCGGATCTCTCATCTCACTCGGCGCAGTCAGCCGCGCCTGATCCGCGTTAAATCTCCGTTAACCGGCCTGCGCAAGAAGTGCTTAAGCGCAGATTAACAGCCGGCACCGCCCGGATGCCCTGCGGCCCATCGCGTATCCGCGTCGGAGTATCCATGTCGATCGCGTTCAGAAGCCTTCACCTGGCACTTGCCGTCAGCATCCTGCCCACCCTGCTCGACAAGGCGCGTGCCGCCGACTGGAGCAATCCGATCGCGGCATCGAGCGCCTATCGCGCGACCTACTATGGCGACGAGAACCGGCGGGCACTCGACGGCAGCTATCGTGACGCCCGGCCCCGGTCGGAACCGCGCGACCGCGCCGCGGGCTACGATAGCGACTCCGCCCGCCGCACATCGCCTTCTGGTCGAGATGCCCTCCATGGCGGCGATCCAGCCTACGGCTCATCCCGCTGGAAGGACGCCCTGCTGCCGCCGGCTCCGATCTGGAGCGGCCTCTATCTCGGCGTTTCCGCGGGCGCTGGCATCGGCCAATTCGACATCGGCCCCTCAGGGATCGACCACGGCGGCGCAACCCTCGGCGGTCACATGGGCTATCTGACCCGCCTCGGCATGTTGGGCGCCGGAATCGAGGGCGACTTCGGCTGGAGCTTCCTCGACGACAGCGCGAGCCTCGGCGGCGGCACGGCTGTGCGAAGCGGAATCGACTGGATGGCGAGCCTTCGCGCGCGCGCTGGCGTCGATCTCGGCGCTGCGTTCGTGTACGCGACCGGTGGAATCGGCGCCGCGCGGATATCGACCGTGGCCGTTGGACCGGGCTTCGCACTCGGCGCCGAGGGGACGCGCGCCGGTCTCGTCTGGGGTGGCGGCGTGGAACTGCCGTTCAGCGGCCGGCTGCACCTGCGTATCGAGGGGCTGCGCTACGAGTTGGCGGACGAAACGTACGCAACCGCGATCGGCGCTGTCCGCACTGGCGGTGACATCACAACCGTCCGCGCCGGCCTGACGATGTTCCTCAACTGACGAGTCGAGCGAACGCGCCTCGATTCGCCAGATTTGAGACCAATCTTATGCTGTATTTCAGCCTAAGCTTTTCCCATCAGCGAGCACAATTACAGACTGCAAAACTCCCGCAAAGTGCCCGATATCTCTAAATTTTTATAAAGCGTGCCTCAGCTTTGCCCCCAACACACCAACTTGTGCCCTCAATTCAACGGTCAAATCAATTCAACGGCGCCACGGTGCCGGCGATGCGATCTAGGCGCCCCTGCTGCTCTGGGGCCACAGCCCGCTCTCCGGTCCGCGCGAGAAGATGACGGGGGGATCCGTCACGAGCCGATCTGACGCGGCAAGCCTCACGGGGCGAGCGCTGAAGAAACCTGCGAGCCCGTCGCACAACCAGACGGGCGAGAGGATGGGGGATTGAGATGACGGATACGCGCATGGCGGCATCGCCGCCGCGACAGGATCACCAGAGAGCTTCAGGGCCGCCGCGGTCTCTCCGCGACGCTGGCCACCACCGCTCCCGTCGGCGCACGCGCCGATAGGAACCGCGCCACAGCGAAGTGGCGGAGACATTCTCGCATCATTGCCTTTCGATTGCTCGCGGGCCAACAACCCGGCGCATCGGCGCCCGGTGGCCCGCGTGCAAGACAGTGAAAGGCCTCGCATCCGACATATCGAGCTCGGCCTTTGGCCCGGCATCCCTCTCCGATATGTCACGTGAGGCCCTTTGTGCCGGACGCGGCACTGTTCGGGCGGCGGCATCCCGCTAACCCGCCGCCCGACACCCACTCGCGACGTGCTGCGATACTGTCCTCGCACCACGCCGCGGGCAACGCCGGAAGGCCTGCGCTGGCGCGCCGCCACACACCTCCCTCCCCAGCGCCCGCGTGGGCTTTCCGGCCCCCTCACCCCATCAGGAATCAGAGAGCCGACAAACCCGGGGCGCGCCGGGACGTGGCAGCGCGCAGTGCTCGGCCTTCAGCGTTTCCGACAGCGCTTGCATCGCGCGAGCGATACGTTGCCGTCGTCTCGTGCACTCGGGATCATCGAGTCAGGTCGACGAACAACGCACTCGATGCGGGCCCAAGCGCTCCATCTCAACCAAATGAGCCCTAGAGGCAGCCTGTAATCGTCGAGCCGCACTTTACGTAGGTGATCGCGTCCCACGCGCAGCAGGGCTCTTCCTTCTTGCAGACCCACGCGCGCTTCTCGCCCGTCGGAAACTTATAGCGGCAGACCTTCTCGCCGGGGCCGGCTTTCGGTGTGGCCGACTTCTCTTTCGCCAACACCGGGCTCGCCGTCGCCATCGCCGCGACCACCGCCGCCATACCAATCCAACGCATCATGCCGGTTCTCCATCGAAGAAGCGCGCCTACACTTCGCGGGGCACATTTCCCCATGCGAGAAAGGGGCGAGCCGCGCGACCGGCATCAGTCTAGCCGAGTGATCCACCAGCGACGACGCCAAGGTTGAGCGAGAAGCCGTTTCGCGGCGCAGTGTGGCGCGTTTATCTCCAGCCACCGTCATGAGCTGAACGCCTGCACCTCGCCCCACTTGCGCGAGACCTACTCGTGTGGCGCCACTCAATGCGCGGCTTCCCAATTGTCCGCGGCCTTGGCATCGACGTGGATCGGGACCGAGAATTCCACGGCCGGCAATGATGCACGCTCCATCACGTCGCGCACCACGGGCAGCAGCCGTTCCACATCGCTTTCGCGCACCTCGAAGATCAACTCGTCGTGCACCTGGAGCAGCATGCGCGCGCTGTCGAGGCGGGCGGCCGCAAGCCGATCCGGCATGCGGATCATGGCGCGGCGGATGATGTCGGCGGCCGAGCCCTGTATCGGCGCGTTGATCGCGGCGCGTTCCAGGAAGCCTCGCATGGACGGATTGCGCGTGTTGATTTCGGGATAGTGGATGCGCCGCCCGAACACGGTCTCGACGTAACCGTTGTCGTGCGCGAAGCGCTTCGTCTCCTCCATGTAGGTACGGATGCCGGGAAACCGTTCGAAGTACGTCTTGATATAGAGTCCGGCCTCCTCGCGGCTGATGCCGAGCTGGTTGGCGAGGCCGAATGCAGAGATGCCGTAGATGATGCCGAAGTTGATCGCCTTGGCGCGACGGCGCACTTCGGCCGGCATGTCCTTCACCGGCACGCCGAACATTTCGGAGGCCGTCATCGCGTGGATGTCGAGCCCATCGGCGAATGCCTTCTTGAGCTGCGGAATATCGGCGATGTGGGCGAGCACGCGCAGTTCGATCTGCGAATAGTCGGCGGAGACCAGCTTGTGCCCCTTCTCCGCGACGAACGCGGTGCGGATCTCCCGCCCCTCCTTGGTGCGCACGGGGATGTTCTGCAGGTTCGGCTCGGATGACGCGAGCCGGCCTGTCGTCGTCGCGGCGAGTGCATAGGAGGTGTGGATGCGTCCCGTCTTCGGGTCGATATGGCCGGGGAGCGTGTCGGTGTACGTCGAGCGCAGCTTGGTGAGCTGGCGCCATTCCAGCATGGTGTTGACCAGCCGGCGCGCGTCGTCGGGCAGCTCCTCGTTGGCGGCGAGATCGTCGAGCACGCCGGCCCGCGTCTCCCATTGCCCCGTCTTGGTCTTCTTGCCGCCGGGCAGCTTCAGCCGGTCGAATAGAAGCTCACCGAGCTGCTTCGGCGAAGCGAGATTGAAGCGCTCGCCACCGGCAAGGGAGAAGACCTCCTCCTCGAGCGCGCCGAGGCGCTGCGCGAACGTTCCCGAAAGCCGCGAGAAAATGCTCCGATCGACCTTGATTCCGGCGCTCTCCATATCGACGATCACCGGCATCAGCGGACGTTCGAGCGTCTCGTAGACGGTGCTCATCCGCTCCGGCGCCAGACGCGACTTCAGCAGCATCCAGAGCCGCAGCGTCACGTCAGCATCCTCGGCCGAGTACTCCGTCGCCTTGTCGATCGGCACCGCCGCGAAAGTCCGCTCGGATTTCTTGGCGCCGGGCGCGTGCGCGATGACGTTGTCGAAGGAGATACAGGTGTGATTGAGGTGGCGCTCCGCGAGATCGTCCATGCCGTGATTGCCGCGCCCCCCATCGAGCACGTAGGACAGCAGCATGGTGTCGTCGAACGCCGCGATCTCGATGCCATGCTGCTTCATGACGAGCGCGTCGTACTTGAGGTTCTGGCCGATCTTGAGCAGTGAGCCGTCCTCGAGCAGCGGCTTCAATCGCTGGAGCGCGGCGCCCGGCTCGATCTGACCGGCGACGAGCCCGCCTCCGCCAAACAGATCGCCACTCCCTTCGACATGACCGATCGGCACATAGCAGGCGTCACCCGGCGCCACGGCGAGAGCGAAGCCGACGAGGCCCGCCTGCATCGCGTCGAGGCTCGTCGTCTCGGTATCGAAGGCGAAGCGACCGGCATCCCGGCATCGACCAAGCCAGCGTTCGAGCGCCGCCACATCGCGCACGGACTCGTAGCGCGAGCGATCGAACGCAACCGATCGGGCCTTCTCGGCAAGAGTGCGCGCGCCACCCGCGGGGGTACCCGCGCCCGCCGCATCCGCCATCGACTCCTTCGCGCTCGTCCCGCGCGCATCATCGGGCGCGGGCCTCTGCGCACCTTTCTTCAGCGACGCGCCGACTGATACGGCGGGCAGCGGCGGCGGCTCGGTTCCGAGCGCCTCGGCAATACGCCGCGTCAGCGTCGAGAACTCCATGAGCCGCAGGAACGCGAGCAGCGTCGCGGGATCGGGGTCCTGCACGCCGACCTGCTCGATACCGGTCTCCACCGGAACTTCTTCGTCGAGACGGACGAGCCGGCGCGAGATGCGTGCCTGCTCGGCAAACTCGATCAGCTTCTCGCGCCGCTTCGGCTGCTTGATCTCGCCCGCGCGCTCGAGCAGCGTGTCGAGATCGCCGTACTGGTTGATGAGCTCCGCCGCCGTCTTGATGCCGATGCCCGGAACACCCGGCACGTTGTCGGTGGCGTCGCCCGCGAGCGATTGCACGTCGACCACCTTGTCCGGCTTGACGCCGAATTTCTCCTGCACCTCCTCCGCGCCGATCCGCTTATTCTTCATGCCGTCGAACATCGCGACGCCCGGCCGCACGAGCTGCATCAAATCCTTGTCGGAGGAGATGATCGTCACCTCGCCACCGCCCTCGACCGCGAGACGCGCATACGTGGCGATGAGATCGTCGGCCTCGAAGCCCTTTTGCTCGATGCGGGCGACATTGAACGCCTGAACCGCGTCGCGGATCAGCGGGAACTGCGGAACGAGTTCCTCCGGCGGCGGCGGACGCTGTGCCTTGTACTGTTCGTAGATGTCGTTGCGGAACGTGCGCGCGGAATGATCGAAGATGACGGCGATGTGGGTCGGCCGGTCGGACTGCTTGCTGTCGCCGAGGAGCTTCCACAGCATCGCGCAGAAGCCGTGCACGGCCCCGACCGGCAGTCCGTCCGAAGGGCGCGTCAAAGGCGGCAGCGCGTGGAACGCTCGGAATATGTAGCCGGAGCCGTCGATCAGGTAGACGTGGCTGCCCTTGACGATCGGCACCGGCTCTCCGCCCGGAACATAGCATTGCGCCGGACGGTCCGAGCCGTTGCGGCCATTCTGTGCCTTGGTGTCGTCGTTGTCAGCTTTGCTCATGCGCGGGACTATATGCGCTCGCGTGGCAGCGGTCAGCAGGAACGAGAAAGGCGGGGGATCATCTCCCCCGCCCCATTCGAAGCGCCTCTATGGCATGGCGATCAGTTGCGGGCCTTGTCGACCAGCTTGTTCTTGGCAATCCACGGCATCATGGCGCGCAGCTTCTCGCCGACGGCCTCGATCTGGTGGGCATCGTTGACGCGGCGGATACCCTTGAAGCGCGCCTGACCCGCCTTGCACTCCTGCATCCACTGCGAGGTGAACTGGCCGGTCTGGATCTCGGTGAGGATGCGCTTCATCTCGGCCTTCGTTTCCGGCGTGATGACGCGCGGCCCCGACATGTACTCGCCCCACTCGGCGGTGTTGGAGATCGAGTAGTTCATGTTGGCGATGCCGCCCTCGTAGATGAGGTCGACGATCAGCTTCACCTCGTGGAGGCACTCGAAGTAGGCCATCTCCGGTGCGTAGCCGGCTTCCACCAGCGTCTCGAAGCCGGCGCGGATCAGCTCGACGAGGCCGCCGCACAGCACCGCCTGCTCGCCGAAGAGATCGGTCTCGCACTCCTCCTTGAAGGTCGTCTCGATGACGCCCGAGCGGCCACCGCCGACGCCGCAGGCATACGACAGCGCGATCTCGTGCGCGTTGCCGGAAGCATCGTGGTGGATGGCGATGAGGCAGGGAACGCCGCCGCCCTTCTGGTACTCGCCACGCACGGTGTGGCCCGGGCCCTTCGGCGCGATCATGATGACGTCGACCGTCTTCTTCGGCTCGATCAGGCTGAAGTGCACGTTGAGGCCGTGCGCGAACGCGATCGCCGCGCCGTCCTTGATGTTGCCGGCGATGTGCTCCTTGTAGATGTCCGCCTGCAACTCGTCGGGCGTCGCCATCATCAGCAGGTCCGCCCACTTCGCGGCGTCAGCAACCGACATGACCTTGAGACCGTCCGCCTCGACCTTCTTCGCCGTGGTCGAGTCCGGGCGCAATGCGATCACGATGTCCTTCACGCCCGAGTCCTTGAGGTTCAGCGCATGCGCACGGCCCTGCGAGCCGTAGCCAACAACGGCGACCTTCTTGGACTTGATGAGGTTGAGGTCGGCGTCACGATCGTAATAAACGCGCATGGCTGTTGCCTTTCAGTTCGGGCGTCTGTCTCGTTGTTGGGTAGACCAGGACGGCAGCGGCCGGCCTGGCAAAAGGTGGCGGACTTTACTTCTCCTTCACCACCGATTTCAACGCCTAGGGTGCGATCGGCTGAGGTGAAAGCCCTACGCGCCTTCGTCGAAGGCGTGAATCGCACCCTAAGCACATGTTTGAGGGTGCTATTCACGACTTTTCCGGATCGCCGGGGCGATTCCATCCAGGCCGAGAGCACTCTCGAGCATCATCCGACCGCACAGAATCGCCGGAGGCGACGAGCCGTCGAATTGAGATCCTCTCGAATCCCATTCTCGAAGCGCTTTCACCCGATCAGGGGCACCGCTCTAAGGCGCCCCTGATCGGGAAGCGCTCGATATCGCGGGCACCCCGAACTCCTTCTCAGGCCAGCGAAAGCCGATCTTCCGATCGGCAACTCGCTCTCCGGTTGCCCCCGGCCCGAGCCTCCTGCCTTGGGTCGGCAGGCGATCCGGTCCCCTTGATTAACGCTTCCTCAATGCCGCATCCGCTACAAACAGACAGTGCGAAATTCGGCGAAGGATGCGCGAGGTCATGGCCCGTTCCTCAATACTGATCGCTCTATCCGTCGTGGCTGCACTCGGCCTCACCGGTTGCGGCAAGAGCACGAAATCGAGCGGTCCCGTCGAATGGAAGGGCATCTTCACGACCGCTGCGGATTGCGCCGACGCCGGCAAGCTCTCCTACGACGAATGCTCCGACGCGATGGCCCGCGCGGTCACCGACCACGAGAGCAACGCGCAAACCTACAGCGAGCTGCGCTTCTGCGAGGCCAAGGAAGGCCCCGGCCGCTGCGAGTTCGGCTCGGGCAAGTACCGCTCCCGCCTCCTCGCCTTCCTCGTCACCGAGGGTAAGCCGCCGAAGGCCGTGGCGCTCTATCCCCCGGCCAAGGGCAGGACCGGCTTCCGCGACTCGGGCGGCACGCTCTACACCACCGACAACGAGCAACTGACGTTCTCCGAGCACGCCCAGACGATGTTCGAGACGCACGCGACCAAGAAGCGCTGAGCGCCAACGCACGACACACCACCGTCAATCACGCCTACAGCCCACGTTGCCTGGGCGGCACGTCGATCAGCCGGCCTGCGC
>CALMPK010000269.1 GCA_937873575.1 uncultured Hyphomicrobiaceae bacterium | reverse complement strand
GCGACGAGGCATGCAGGGGACCTGTGGCGATCGTGCCGCAGCTGCCCGAGCGCGTTGCGCCGGAGAACCTCGGCGCCGCCGTGCCGAAGCTCGATGTCGCCAAATACGATTTCGACCTCGCCGGGTCACCCTATCGCTGGGGCGACTATGCGGTCGGCGAAAAGATCGACCACGTCGACGGCATGACGCTGGAAGAAGCAGAGCACCAGATCGCGACACGCCTCTACCAGAACACGGCCAAGGTGCACTTCAACCAGCACACCGAAGCCAAGGGCCGTTTCGGCAAGCGCATCGTCTATGGCGGCGTCGTCATTTCACTCGCCCGCGCACTCTCGTTCAACGGTCTCGGCAACGCATTCCATATCGCCGCGATAAATGCCGGCCGTCACGTCGCCCCCTGCTTTGCGGGCGATACGGTCTATGCCTGGTCCGAGATCCTGGAGAAGGCGGAGCTGCCCGGACGCAGCGACGTCGGCGCATTGCGCACGCGGCTTGTCGCGGTGAAGAACCGCAACTGCGCCGACCTTCCGCTGAAGAACGCCGATGGCACCTACGCCGAAGGCGTCATCCTCGATCTCGATCTCTGGCTGTTGCTGCCCCGCTGACTCGCGGCCCGGGTCCTGCGCTTCGACCCGCGACGAGAGGGTGCGCCCGGGGAGCGGTGATACGCCGCGCGTCGCGCCGCGTTCGCCCATCGCACTGATGCATGTCAGACGCTCGAAAACAGAGAGACGTTTGAGCGGCGGCGCCCCCGGCGGCCCGCTCTACGGGCGCTTGCCGGCCAGGAAATAATAACAAATCAATTCAGACAAATCGCTTGCGATACTCAATATCTGGATCAACTGGCGCGCGCACCGACATCAGTCCGCCGGCCATCGACGGATCTCGTAAGTTCGCAATATTGCCTTTGGTTTAGGCGTTTTATGACAATGCATGAGGATCAATCACAAGTAAAATTCGTATTGGCAGCGGTGGCCGGTCGTATATTTGTTTAATGGTTCGCTAAGGCCCCGGCCCGATACTTGTTCTCGAAAAGCCACAGCATTGATCCGCGTGCGGTTGTTCCGTGGGGCATCCTTGCGTATGAGTTCACCTCGCGTGGCGGCGCTCGGCAAGCGACGCACGAAACCGAGATCCCGGTTCTCGCGGTAGTTCGGCGTTGCCGGCGAGATCTCAACACCTGACAACAAAGCTCCAAGCGCCATGTCCTCAACCGGTATCACGACGTGACAAAGCGAATTGCAGTCATCGGCGCGGGGCTTGCCGGGCTCGCCTGCGCGCGCGTTCTGCGGCGTTCGGGCGCCTACGTCTAGATTTTCGAGCAAGACCGCATCATCGGCGGCCGCATGGCCACGACGCGCATCGGCGCCGTGCCCTACGATCACGGCGCGCAATACATCACCGCGCGCTCCGGGCAGTTCCGATCCTACATCGACGAGCTCGCGTCGTCGGGGTATGCGGCGCGATGGAAGCCCATCACCGCGGCCGGCGGCGAAGGCGAGGGGCAGATGCTGCCCTGGTACGTCGGCACGCCGGGTATGTCGTCGATCGTGCGGCCACTGGCCGAAAGCGTGCGCGTGCATACGAACCGGCGGGCCCACACCATCGAGCGAACCGACAAGGCGTGGCACATCTGGTTCGACGACGAATCATCGGTGGGCCCGTTCGCTGCCGTAGCGATCTGTGTGCCCGCGGTCCAGGCGCAACTGCTTCTCGGCCGCCTCGACGAGATTGCCGATCCCCTGCGGCGGGTGCGCATGCAGCCCTGCTGGTCGCTCATGGTGCGGCTCGAGCAGCGCACGCTACCGAACCAGGACGTCTATTCCGACATGTCGGACGTGATCCGCTGGATTGCACGCAACAACACCAAGCCCGGACGCTCCATCAAAGGCGAGACGATTGTGGTGCACACGTCGCCGGCCTGGACACGGCAGACCGAGGACACCGAGCCCGAGGCCATCGCCGAGGAGATCTGGTCGGAGGTCTGCCATGTGCTCGCATTGCCGCCGGTCAGACCGACGCAGATGACCGCGCATCTCTGGCGGCACGGCCTCGTCGACCAGTCACTCGGCGAGAGCTACCTCTATTCCAGCTATCACAACGTCGGTTGCGCGGGGGACTGGTGCCTCGGGCGGCTGGCGGAGCATGCCTTCGAAAGCGACTCGGCTCTCGGCCGCGCCATCGTCGCCTCGCTCGATTGATCGCGCGAGCATGAGGCCGCGCTTGCTCATCGGTGAGTGGCCTGCCCGAAACGAGGCATCCCTTTCAAAGCGGCGACCGTTTTTCGATCAATAGAAATTGCGGGCGAAGACGTCGTAGGCGGTGTGCCCGCGCGGCGCGGATGCAGCGTTCGGACCGATACCCCAGTTCTTCCGCTGCTTTGGCAGACCGGTGTTGGTAGCAAGCTCAGTCGATGCGAGCGATGCGTTCGCCGCAGATGCGAGCGTGGAGATCGCGACCGCATCGATCGGCGCAGCGGGACGCCGCTTGCGAGCACCCTTTGCCGCCACCGCATAGGCCTGCCGCACGCCCTCCGGCTTCGCATCCGGAAGCGGCGGCACAGGTGCGCCGTCCCTCGCCTGGTCGGCAGACCCGGAAACAACGACAGCGCTGGCCCCTGCCCCAATCGGTTTCGCCTCGACCGCCGAAAGGGCCGGTGCGGTCGCCGCTAAACGGGAGGCGGTTTTCGGAAGACGCCCTTGTGCCGAGCTGAGGGACGGCAACGGTGCCGCCTCGGCGGTCGCACTCATGACAGCTACTTCAGCTCGGACAGCTTCGGCACGAAGGTGGTCGGCATCGCTTGCGCTTGCAGCTCCCGCTGCCTTCTCGTCAGAGCGCCATCCCGCAACCTGAGCCGCACTCGTGGCGGTCTTCGCGACCCGCATCGGCCCCGCTTCGTCACGCGCATATTGGGCGTGCCGCGAAATCGAAGCCTCTTCCCAAGCTTCGGGCCGGCACGAGCACCCGGCCGTCTTGCCTCTGCGGAACTGGAAGGCCGTCGGCAACGCCACGTAGGAGCCGCCCCTGCGGTCACGCATGGTTTCGGGCGCGCCACCGGGGTTCGCCCAAACGAAGAGGCGTGCCGGCGCCGCGCAACGGGACTTGCACGCCGCCTCGTCACTGGCGAAGCGATCCCGCGTCGTCGAATAGCTGATGGGGAAATAAGCTCCGTCGCAGAGGCGCACGCATACCGTGTGGAAGGTGTGTCCGTTACCCCGGTACCAATCCTCCGGACCGTCGGCGACGACCTTGTCACGCACCGATGCCTTGATGCGTTCCGCCTCGACATCGCTGACACGCTCGAACAGACGCGGCGCCGACCGGGCATGTTCGAATGGTGCGGTATCTGCGTCTTCCGTCGCTGCACTCGAGGTCGCGGCCGTGCCCGACACCCGCGGCGGCGCGA
This sequence comes from uncultured Hyphomicrobiaceae bacterium, assembly GCA_937873575.1. Taxonomy (GTDB): domain Bacteria; phylum Pseudomonadota; class Alphaproteobacteria; order Rhizobiales; family Hyphomicrobiaceae; genus JAEUMD01. The sequence continues at coordinate 5,396 of CALMPK010000269.1, read as the reverse complement.
CGGGCTCCAGGTCCTCGTCGACCGTCACCTGAATCGAGTGATCGGCCGTCTCCGCAAGCTGGCCCATCAACCAGCCACCACCAGCCGCCGCCGTGCCGCCAAGCACCGCGAGCATGGCCGCGTAGCGAACGAGACCCATCAACGGAATCCGCTCGCGGAATGCCAGCATGGAACGCCAACGCTGCACGGTACTCTCTCGGCTGGTCTGTCTTGGGTTGCTGATGCAGTCAACGCTGCGACGCAGCGCAAAGTTAGCTCCGAATTGATCCGGGCGCCAATCTATTACGGCGTTTAGCTGCCATCTGACGGAAACATCTGTTTGTCGTCTCCGGTATAGATGGACGAGACGCCGAATGGCTCCACGCCGGCCGCGAAAAGGCTCGCCCAGCGAGCCGTCACGTCATACGGTCCACAAGACACTGCGTAAAGAGACGATCTCTATATGGATTAACGCAACGCATCTTCCTGAGACCCGGGCGGGCGGGTGTCAAGGAGACACGACGACCTTGCCGACCGCCTCGCGCCTTTCGATCAGGCCGATTGCTTCCTGGAACTGGTCCAGCGGATAGCTGCCATGCACGTGTGGCGTAAGCCGCCCTTCGCTGATCCAGCCGAGAACTTGTTCCATGTTGGCGAGATGGCCCGCTGCATCGCGTCGCACAGATTCACCCCAGAACACGCCGATCGCCGCCGCGCCCTTGAGCAGCAGCAAGTTGAGCGGCAGCTTGGGAATGTCGCCTGCGGCGAACCCGACGACCAGAAGCCGGCCCTGCCAAGCGATGGCCCTCAAGGCGGGCTCGGTGTAGGGACCGCCGACGCAATCGTAGATCACATCGACGCCGCGCCCACCCGTCACCTCGCGCAGAGCCGACTTGAGATCGCCGGACGAATAGTCGACGAGCACCTCGGCGCCGTGCCGCTTCGCCACCGCGAGCTTTTCGGCAGAGGACGCGGCAGCGATCACCTTCGCGCCCATCAGGTTCGCCACCTCAACCGCAGCAAGCCCAGCGCCGCCAGATGCGCCGAGCACCGCGACCGTTTCACCGGGCTTCAAGCCGGCGCGGTCCTTGAGGCCATGGATGGCCGTTCCGTAGGTGATGGCAATGCCTGACGCGACGTCGTCGCTCACACCGGCCGGAACGCGGGCGCACGCACCGGCATCGATCGCGACCTTCTCTCTCGCACCACCCCAGCCGAGGTAAGCGGCTACGCGGTCGCCGGGTGCCAAGTTGCGCACCCCCTTGCCGACGGTCTCGACCACGCCCGCGATCTCGCCCGAGGGCGAGAAGGGCAGCTCGGGCTTGTACTGGTACTTGCCGCGCGTGATGAGCGTGTCGAAGAAATTGAGCGCGGCCGCGCGCACCCGCACGACGACCTGGCCGGGTCCGGCGACAGGCTCCGGAACATCCTCGACCACGAGCGAACCCGGACCATCGAGCGTCTTGCACAACACGGCTCTCATGACTTTCGCTCCATAGGATTTCGGCTCGCACACGTCTCGCGAGCGGTCAAAGCCGAAAATTGGCTTGATCGCAACCGTCCGCACGGCCATGAGAGCGCCGGACAGCGACGGCTGGCGACAGTAGCCGCCGCCACCGGCACAACCTTCCCCCGGCGAGGCAACACCAATGACCGCGACGAACTGGCCACCGACGCCGCGCGGATATTTCGCTATCGGCGCCGAGCGGATGTCGAAGGCGCTCAATCTCGGCAACCTGATGCGTTCCGCGCACGCCTTCGGCGCGAGCTTCACCTTCACGGTCGGCGCGACGTATCACGCACTCGAGGCCCGTGCCGATACCTCGAAAGGCCAATGGCATCTGCCGCACTACAACTGGCGGTCGCTCGACGAGATGGCGCTGCCACAGGGCTGCGTGCTGGTCGGCGTCGAGCTTACCGACGACGCGATCGATCTGCCGAGCTTCCGCCACCCCCTTCGTGCCGCCTACGTGCTCGGTCCGGAGATGGGCTCGTTGAGCGAACCCCTGCTGGGGCGATGCCAGCACGTCGTGCGAATTCCGACGCGGTTCTGTGTCAACGTAGCGATGGCCGGAGCAATCGTGATGTACGACCGCGTGAAGAGCCTCGCCCACTACGCCGACCGGCCGATGCGAGCAGGTGGCCCGCACAAAATCTCGTGAGCAGGCGGGTTTACGCCTCGAGCTTCTTTCGTGTATTACAGGTTGAAATTGACAACCCGACCCTTGGAGCATTGGCAATTATGAAGATGAAGCACCCCGGAATGTTCAACCGTGGCGCCCTCGGCTTGGCTTTGGCTTCATGTTTTGCTTTCACTGGCAGCGCCAATGCCGCGCAGCTCGTCGAGAAATATGGCGACTGGTCTTTGTTCGTCCATGACGCCGCTCAGAAGAAGATCTGTTTTGCAGCGACTCAGCCGGCGGCGACAGGACCGAAGGGCGAGAAGCGCGACGCCGTGTTCTTCTACGTCTCGGCCTGGCCGAAGGACGGCGTGAAGACCGAGGTCTCGGTGCTGCTCGGCTACAAGATCAAGAAGGGATCGGAGGTCACCGTCAATATCGGCGGCACGATCTTCAAACTGTTCCCGCAGGACGACAAGGCGTTCGTCGCCGATCCGACGCAGGAGCTGAAACTGATCGACGCGATGAAGCGCGGCAACAGCATGCAAGTCGCGGCGACATCTGAGGCGGGCATGGCGACCGAGGATCGCTTTTCACTCTCTGGCATCACCAACGCTCTGAAGAACCTCGACACCAAGTGTCAGTGACGCGCATCGGCACGCGGCGCGCTCAACGACGCCCGCGCAGGTGCACGTAAAGCGCGCCTTCGCCACCGTGGCCGATGCTCGCGGTCGTATAGCTCACCACGATCGAACGAAGCTCGGGCTCGGTGAGCCAGCGCGGCACATTGCGTTTGAGCACGCCGCGTTCGTCGCCCCACCAGGGCGGGTCAGTCCGGCCGCGTCCCGAATCGCTCTCGTGGCCATCTCCAGGACGCGACGGCCGCCCTTTGCCGGTGATGACGAGCACCCAGCGGATGCCGCGCACCTGGCAGCCGAGCAGAAAGCTGCGCAACGTCGAATGTGCCTCGTCCTGCCGCATGCCGTGCAGGTCTATCCGCGCTTCGATCTCGATCCGCCCAGACCTGATCCGCCGAACCGCCTTGCGATCGAAATCGGCGATGGGCGGAGGCTGATGCTTGACCGAATGCAGTCTCGCCGGCTGTCCCCCGTCCGCGCGCGATCCGATGAATGCCGTGCCCTCCGCGAGATACCTTTGCAGCTCGGCCAGGGCGTCGTTGCGCTCCGCGAGTTTGGGATCGTTCGGCCCCGGGGTCGTCGACGTTGGCGCGGGAACCGCCGTTGGGGGCCGGGGCTCGTCGCCTCGCTTGGAAACACGCCCTGAACCGCGACCGACCGGCGCCACGGATTTTGCGACGTGCTCCCAGAGGCGGCGATCCTCCTCGCTCAACACAACTCGGCGCGAGGGGCGCTTCCGGCTCCCGCCGTCGTCGTCTCCCGGCGCGCTCATTGGCCCGCCCGCCGCGACGCGGCTGGTGCGGATTTCGCCTCGGCCTCGACGACGGTTTCGCGCAACGCTCCGCGCGGCAGTAGCGCGAACAAATTGCCCTGGTGCTTGGTGATCCCGGCGAGCGCACCGGCGTCCGTGCCCGAGCCGAAATAGATGTCGCCCCGTTCCGGACCGCGGATCGCCGAGCCAACATCCTGCGCGATCATCAGCCTGTGAAAGCCGGCACCCTTTCCACCCGCGTGCGTGAGCGCCACGGACGACACATAGACGGGCAGACCGATGGCGTGATGGGCCGTGTCGACGGCGAGGCTGCGGCCGGGTGTCAACGGTATCTCGAGCACGCCGAGGGGGCCTGGCTCGTCCACCGCCAGCTCGCGGAAGAAGACGTAGGATCTGTTCTGCCAGAGTACGTCGCGCATGCGGTCGGGGTGGGCGCGAAGCCAGTCCTTCAGCGCCTGTAGCGACATGCGGTCGGCGGGGAATAGGCCACTGTCGATCAAGTACCGGCCGACCGACGTATAGGGGTGTCCATTCTTGCCGTCGTAGGTGACGCGCACGCTGCCGCCGTCGGGAAGCGCGATCCGTCCGGAGCCCTGCACCTGCATGAAGTAGAGATCCACCGGATCGCGCAGATAGGCGAACTCCAATTCCTGGCCCGCCAGCGCGCCCTGGTCGATCTCCTGCCGGGTCGGATACGGCTCCCATCCCATCGACGTGCGTCGCGCGTGCGTCAACTGCTCGGCCTTCGCGCCGCGTTCGGACTCCGGGACCAAATTCATCAGGTCCGCCGGCCGCTTCATCACCGGTGCGGAGAAAGTCGCGTCGGGCGTGCGCGATCCCTCGATCACCGGCTCGTAGTACCCGGTCAGGAGGCCGTTGCCCGCGGGGTGTACCACTCTGTGCGGGGTGAAGCGGGCTTCGAAGAACGAGCGCGCCGCGGCTTCCGTCGCACCGTCGCGGATCAGTGCCACCGCTTGGGTACAAGTCTCGAGGAGTTCGGACGACGAAGGGCCGACCGGCCTGGAGCCCGAGCGTGCGGCCTTGGCGAGACTTGTGCAGGACTTGGCGAAGGCCGCCAGCGCTTCGAGGTGATCGTCGTCGGCCCAACCGCCGAGAGCTTCGAAAGTCACGGGCTCGAACTTGACCGCCCCGGTGCCTTGTCCAATGGCTTGCGCGCCCTTGTTCATGGTCTTCGCAGCCTTTGCGGCTTCCTTTTTGCCGGATGTCGCTGCCGTGGTTCGTGCGGCGCTACCGGTTTTTTCATTGGCAACAGCAGCCGTCGCGAGGAGTACTGTCGCGACGAAGATGGCACCGCCGGCGTTCCACCTCACTTCGGCAAGGAGGGATGAAAACAGCCGGGGCCTGCGGTGCGGCGCAACGAGGCCCATCCCAACTCCTCCCGTCGCCGCGCATCGCCGCTGGAGTGGCCTGCCTCTCAACGGCCTAAAGCGTCCCGGCCTTGGGCCCGTGAAGCATTGTTATCCGACTGCCGACGCCACCTGCGGTTCTGCGAGGGTCGGACGATGCTCTACCCCGGCGCCTGTGTGGCAACGAGCTTCCAGTTCGGATTGGACTGCGCACGCGGCGTCGAGACGTCGCGGCTGAACATCCAGATGTCAGTCACCTCGCGGATCGACTGCGGATCGCCCGAAGTTACCGTGCCCGAGCGGTCGCGCGTCGCCGAGATGAGCTGGCTCACGAAGCGAACCGTCACGTGCGCAACGCCATCCTTGAGCTCGGCATCGACGATATCCGCTTTCGAGATGCCGACGAACGACTGGTCGACCTGCTCGCCGCGGCTCTCGCGATCGGCGATCGCTGTCTGGAAGCTGTCGTAAACCTCGCGACTGAGGAGGTCACGCAGTAGCCGGCGATTGCCCTCGGCAA
>CALMPK010000268.1 GCA_937873575.1 uncultured Hyphomicrobiaceae bacterium | reverse complement strand
CACGGCGGGCGGGCCCCGAAACCGGCTGGTGGATGGGCTTAGCGCACCGAGCCACTACGCCGCTGCCTTCTCGTCACCATCTCGGACCTTCGCTGGCCGTGTGTCCTTCCGCCCCGCCGCCGCCAACTACGTCTACTTTCGTCTAATCGTATTCGCAACGCGGCGGCCCAGCGCATGCTTCGTCAAAGAGGGTTGCTCGATCGTTGGGCAGGAGCAGGGCGACCTTTTATCCATCGTTCTCGCTCGACACTGTGCTGACGATCGAGACAAGTATCGGAAGCATCCATGCGGGCGCCTGGACGACTCGCAATGCAAGCGTCTCTTGTCGTTAGCTGACACGGGTTGCGAGAGTAGTCGGCGGTATTTGGCGCGCTGCGGCGAATAGGCGAATAAGCGAGCGTTCAAGACCGAGATCAGGTCGTACTGCGACATCCATCATGTCGCGATCACACGTTCTATGGCTCGAAGTAATTCCATAATTTGCATACGACGTGTAGGGCGCAGTTGCCCCATTCGCGTAGCAAGAGAACGCACGAAATCGTTTGGGCTGCCTTCCGACAGAACGCCGCTGGCTTCGAGCCAGCCCGTCAGCTTGCTCTCTGTTTTTCTGGCTAGTTTGACCCGATTTGCTAGAACTTTGCTTAGATGAGGCTGCGACAGGCCGCATGCGGTAGCTAGCTCAGCCTGGGTAATTTCCAGCTGCTGCATTCGCTGCTGAACAAGGTCGATCAGGCTGGGCGCGACCATTGACGTTCCCGAATATGCAATGCATAAATGTGATGCATTGCATAGGGGGTCTCCGCTTGCAACAGGTGATCGCCGAGATCGATGGCCGCATTCAGCGCCTCATTTTGCCGGACGAGCGCATCCCACTGGGGCCTGGTCTGGTTGGGGGGCGCTTCGACGAGCCGTTAACGCCGGCCTTCTGGGTTAGCCAAGCGTGGATGGCCGAGCCCGATAACGCGATGCGCTACCAACTCGGTAAGACGCTGGAAGAGGAAGTCGTCTACTGTCTTCTGGGGGCACATGGGGCGCCTGCCGAGATTGGTCTCGCAGCTTCCCGGAGGGTATGTAGTTTTCTGAGGGCAAGGCCTGAGTGGAAGCCGAACTCTACAGAGCTTGAGCGGCTTCTTCGCGAACCCTTGGTTGTCAACGGGCGAGCACGAGCCGTTCGATATCGGTTTGCCGCGCAACGAGCTCGTTACCTAGCTGACACCCTGAAAGCCCTGGCCGAAGCGGATTTCGATTGCCTTGGTGATGTTGCCCTTCGGGATGCGCTTCGCCAGTTGCCTGGCATCGGACCGAAGACGGCATCTTGGATTGTCCGGAATTGGAGAGCCAGCGATCATGTCGCGATCCTCGATGTACATATCGTGCGAGCGTGTGCTGCCATCGGAATCTTTCCCACCGGCGCCCAGCCAGCTCGCCGCTACCTCGATCTCGAGCAGCGCTTCCTGGCGTTCTGCGACGCCACGCATTCCAGGGCTTCTGCGATGGATGCAGTGATGTGGTCCACAATGCGGAGCTTAAGTCGGCCGCTTCTGCAACAATTGATTGACCACGCGGCGCAATTCACGCAGCGTGCGCAAGGGGAACAAAGTGGGAATAAGCCATGTCCGGATCAAATGACTCCCGCGATGATGGTCCAGGCTCCGGTGGCGGTCCAATAGGCGGGGAATCTGATCCTTGCCAGAAAAAGCGCCGAGGTCCGGTTAATAGTCCGAAGGCTGCTATTCTCGCACCGTTATCGGTTGGCTCGGTTTTGAAAGTAGATGTCCAAATGTCTGGCTCTACACCAAGCCTCGCTGTTTTTGACTCCTCCGGCAATCTCGCGGGTGCGTTGACGTTCATTGGATATCTGGAAGTCATCGATTGCATCCAGAATAGGGGCGTCAGGTATCAGGCGACGATCATCAACATCTCTGGTGGGGTTTACGAGGTTAGCGTCGAACCAAAATGACGGCGCGCTTCCTCATCGTCGGTGGCATCTATCAGGAACGTTGCATCCAGCCGCTTTGGAATGCGGTGTTCGGGTCGGCGGGAAGGGCGGTGTATTGCGTTGCTCCGCTGGTCAAAAGTGAGATCGAACTTCACGCCTATGTGGCGGATGGGATCAAAGACGAAGCCAATCACCTCGCGGCGGATTGCGGCGTGCGGCTCGTGCCTTCCTCGGCTGAGCAGGCCATAGGCTTTGACTATCTTCACCCGCTGTCGATCCCCATCATTCGGCCGGCTGTAGCCCGAATAGCCCGCCTCCCGGCAATCCATGTTAGTGGCGATGTCGTCCTGCGCTACGGAATGCTCGAGGGCGATGCCGTCGTCGAAGCCAAGATAGCCGTCTATGACCCACAGTCGGCTTTTGGTGCGCCTCGCTTTTCGGCGAACGGTTCGCGTGCCGATCGGTTGGCCATCGTCATGAACCGCATGGAGGCCCAATCGATGACGGGGCTGGCTGATCCGGAGGCCGCAGCGCGTTCCCTGATCGAGTCCGGTGAAGCGCAAGTCGTGATAGTGAAGCAGGGTGGAAAGGGCGCGCTGATTGCCACTCCGGAGGGCATTGATCGCATACCGTACTATAGGACCGAGCGGGTCTGGAAACTTGGCTCCGGCGATGTGTTCTCGGCGACTTTTGCGGCATTGTGGGGCGCTAACAGCGTTCCACCCCGCGACGCAGCTGATCTCGCGTCCAGGGCGACCGCAGCCTACTGCGGGAATCGCGCGTTGCCGCCCCCCGCCATCGACGAACTTCGCGCAATGCGCAATGAGCCGGTGGAGCCGGGATCGGGCCTGATCTACTTGGCCGGGCCTTTCTTCGATATCGGGCAGCGTTGGCTTATCGAGGAGGCGCGAGGGCTGCTTCTCTCTCTCGGCGCCCGGGTGTTCTCGCCTATCCACGAAGTCGGTCCCGGCCCAGCCAGCGTCGTGGCGCCAGAAGATATTGCGGGCCGCGGGCAGGCTGATGCGGTTCTGGCCATCGCGAACGGTCTTGATCCGGGCACGATCTTCGAGATTGGCTACGCCGTGAAACTCGGCATTCCGATCGTGGTGCTCGCTCAGACCGTCAAGGACGAGGACCTCAAGATGATCGCAGGCAACGGCTGCGAGATCACCGATGATTTCGCATCCGCGTTATATCGTGTGGTTGGGAGGCTGCCGACTCTATGAAGGCACTTTTGCTTTCCGGTGGAATGGATTCGACTTGCATAGCTTGGTGGCAACGGCCCGACGTCGCGATCTTTGTCGACTATGGTCAAATCCCCGCGCAGGCAGAGGAGGCGGCGGCTCGGGCCGTCTGTGAAGTGATCGGCCTGCGTTTCGAAGTCGTTCGCGCCGATTGCTCGGCTCTGGGATCGGGCGATATGGCAGGGGCACCTGGTCTTTCAGTTTCGCCGGTTCCGGAATGGTGGCCGTTTCGAAATCAGCTGATTTTGACCTTGGCAGGCGTAACTGCCCTCCGCCTAGGGGCGACAAGCCTGATGATCGGTGCGCTCGTCTCGGATGGCGTTCACGCCGACGGTCGTCCTGAGTTCATAACGGCCGTTTCAAACCTTATGGCGATGCAGGAGGGTGGCCTGACGGTGAGCGCACCGGCGATCGAAATGACGGCCGTCGAACTCGTCCAAACATCAGGTATTCCGCAGGAGGTCGTCGCTTGGGCGCATTCCTGTCACAAGAGCAATATCGCCTGCGGTCAGTGCCGCGGCTGCCGTAAACACTACGCGACGTGGAAAGCTCTTGGCTGGCCCCCTCACTGACGAGCCTCGGCCTCGGGCCTCGACAGGCGATTGGACGCCGTTCGAAGCGGCGGTCGTAGTCGTTCATCGGTTCGCTCGGCCGAACCCCGATACAACGCAGTCCTTCAGCACGGTGCTCGAAAGCCGGCGATCTCGCCTCGGAGGCGCCGTGACTTGGGAGCAGATCGCTGATCTCCTTTGGTTCGCTGTCGGCGCCCGCGGTTATAAGGCTGCAGGTCGCGCGGGTCTTCCAGTTCAGTGGTCAGCGACGCCCAGTGCAGGCGGCTTGGGTTGCCTGCATATCGTGTGTGTCGCGGAAACGGCCTCTCGGCCGCGTCTCTATGATTCGATTGAGCATCGACTGCTTGAGATCGAAGCCGATGGCGAGGCCGTCGCGCGGCTGAATCGCGAAGCGGTGGAGAGCTTGTTGGGGCGGGCAAGCGGATGCACCCTTCGGCTGATGGCGGATTGGAGCAAGCTCAGCGCGGCGTATGAGAATGCAGAAAGCCTGATGTTCCGCGACGCCGGAGCTATGACGACTACGCTCATGCTTTGCGCAACGTGGCTGGGGCTCACCGCGTGTCCACTAGGATTCGTTGGGCAAAGCTTCGTTGAACCGCTCGGGTTACCGACTGACCGCTTCAAGGCGGTCGGTGCGATCCAGATTGGTCGCGCGGAGGAGTAGATCGTTCTACAACGCGATCGCCCGTGCAACTAAACTAGTTGTCGGAGTGATAGGAAGAAGGGTCGGCTAGTGCGTCTCAGTCGTGTGGTCATCAAGAACTTGCGGTCAGTCCAATTCGCGGACGTGGCCTTGCACGAACCCACGACACTTGTGATCGGCGAGAACAACACTGGCAAGTCGAGCTTTGTTCACGGGATCCGGCTCTGCCTCGATGTTGGACTATCGTCCGCGTTTCGCATGCTGGTGAAGGACGACGTGCATTGCGCGATTGACCAGACACAGCCCTTTCAGGTGCTGGTGGGCGTCGAGTTCACTGGCTTTGAAGGAAACGAAAACGAGGAAGCTCTGCTTCACGGTACGCAGATTGGCGACAACAGAGCCAGGCTGTTTTATCGCTTCCGGCCTAAGCGTGCCATTCGCGAGTTGCTGGCGCAGGGTGGACTAGGTCGCCCAATGACTCTCGACGATTTTGGCTGGGAGTTGTTCGGCGGCGGCAACCCGGCAATCGACCTGACCGTGATCGATTGGAACACGGAGAACGCCGATATAGGCGCTTCGTCCGTCGGACTTCAGTATCTGCAATCCTATCTCGTCGCGTTTTTGCCCGCTTTGCGGGATGTCGAGGCAGATCTTCAGCAATCGCGACGATCGTCGCTGATGCGCCTCATCGAGGCGAGCAACATCGGGCCTGCCGAGCAACAAACATTAGTTGACGCGGTCAGAACCGCGAACGCTCAAATCGAAGGCTCGCCGACGATTCAAGCCATCGCCGCCTCGATCGATAGTTCCTTGAAAGAGATCACCGGCCCGGCCTTTAGCCTTGACGTCGAACTCGGCCTATCCTCGCCGACGTTCCAGGCGATCGTGCGCAACTTGATCGTGCTGCTATCGAATTCGGCGGTTCGACAGTTCGAGCCTCGGCGCAACGGGCTTGGCCTCAACAACATTCTCTATATCGCAATCCTCATCGAACATTTTCGGAAGCGGGCTGCCGCAGGCAAATCTGCCGGCGAACTCATTCTGATCGAGGAGCCGGAGGCTCATCTTCACCCTCAATTGCAGGCAACTTTGGTTGCAGCGCTGCGCGAGCTACCCTTCCAGGTCATCGCCACCACCCATAGCACTCAGGTCACATCGAAGGCGCCGCTCTCGTCTTTCGTCATGCTTACCCAGAGACCAGCCGCTGCCACCGCGGTCACAACGCCGCTGGGTTCGTCCGCTCTCACGGCAGCCGACCGTCACGATCTCGAACGCTACCTCGATGCCACGAAATCCAACCTCTTGTTCGCCCGGCGCGTCATGTTGGTGGAGGGTGCGGCCGAACTACTGCTGCTGCCGCCGTTGGTGAAAAAGGTTTTGGGCATCGATCTCGAACGGGAAGGAATCTCGCTCGTCGCGATTCACGGGGTTCATTTCGCACCGTTCTCCCATCTATTCTCGGATACCTGCCTGCCTAAGCGTTGCGCCATCGTGGCCGACGCGGACCTGGAAGCTGGGGATGTTCCTAACGGCGACGACCCGGTGGAGAACCCTAATCTAGCGCTGCTCGAGGGGCCGTATGTGCGGGCGTTTGTCGGCGCGACGACCTTCGAACGAGAAATCACATTAGATGCCAATCTTCCGATGCTAGCGGCCGCAGCAGGGGACTTGGGCGCGCCAAGGGTAAAATCGGATCTGGAGATACAAGATCTCCTCGGTGGTCCAGTTCCAGACGCGCTTAAGGACAAGGTGCTTAGAACCGCGAATCGGTTCGGCAAGGCACGCTTCGCGCAAGTCGCCGCCCGCCACGTCGACCAAGCTGGCGCTCTCCCAACTTACGTTACGGATGCGATCGCATGGCTGCGGGAGGTCTAATCAGGCTCACCGGCGAGCAGCAGGCCGCGGTCGACAATCATGGGAATCTGCTGCTGACGGCTTGTCCGGGTAGCGGCAAGACGCGAACCTTGATTGCAAAGTTGGTCGCGGAGATCGAAGGCGTTCGGAGTTCACCGCGGGCGATATGCTGCATCACCTATACCAACACAGCGGTTCAGGAAATCGAGCAACGAACATGCGAACAGCTACAGCCAGGGGATGACGCGTACTTCGTTGTATCCACGATCCATGCCTTTTGCCTCAATGAAATCCTCCGGCCCTACGGTTGGTTGAAACCTGAGTTTGCTGGTCAACGGAAGATCCTTACGCGAGAGAGCCCGGACTTCGAGCCCATCTGCGCGCACGCGGCCGCGCAAGTGAATCTGTTCCAGCTGAGCCAAGCGGACTTTGATGCCTTCGAAGGGCTTGCGGTCGATGCACGAGGTAATCTGATCGGCCTCGCTGTTCGGAATGAGCCCGTAAAGCGAGCTGCTCCATATTTCTGGGCCCGCTGCGCCGAGCTCGGATACATCGACTTCGGAACAATCGTCTATGGCGCATACCGTCTTCTTCGCGACCATCCGCGGATCGCGATGTCACTATGCGCACGGTTCCGCTGGTTCTTGATCGACGAGTTTCAGGACACGACCGAACTCCAGATCGAAATCCTGAAGCTTCTTCACGCGACCGGGCGATCCAGATTCTTCGCCGTGGGTGATTTGGCGCAATCTATCTTCTCCTTCGTGGGAGCTCGCCCCGAACTAGTCGCGCCCTTCGGAGTGCACATCGGCGCCCGCCAAGATTTGTCACTCTCGGAGAATTTCCGATCGAGCCAGTACATCGTTGACCAGGCGGAGCGCTTGTTTCCACGGCAGCCTGCGATGGTGGCAGTCGGCAAGAATCGCGACTGTCCGATCGAACCACTATTGGTTAGCGGCGTCACGGTGTTTCAGGCTATCACCGAAGAGTTTCTGCCGCGGCTTGAAGCTGCAGGTATACAGCTTGGCGATGCGACGATCCTGGCGAAGGATTGGGCCTCACTAGTCGGACTGTCCCGCCAGCTTCGTGAGTTTGGAACGCCGATTGTCGGTCCCGGCGCCAGACCCTACAAAAGGTCGCGCTTGTTCGCCCAGTTAGCGGAGCAGTTTTGTGGGGCTTTGACCGACCCCAATCCGGAGACGAGCCGCCAATTGGAGCGAGCGCTATTCCACGCGATCCAAGACGTGACGGGGCAGCGTCACATAGAAGTCTTCTCTCACGGTGGTCGCGTGGTTCTGATTCGGCTCATGCGTGAGGCGAGGCGTTTGGCGGACACCGCTTTAGGGGCGGTGGCTTGGCTCGACGCCATGTCCCAAGCCACCGGCACCATTCTCTTTTCAGCTGGCTATCTGGATCGAGTGCAAAGTGGGCTTTTCTACGCTTCGGTCCAAGAGATGAAAGCGGATATGCAGCGCCAGAATGTCAACATCGTGAACCTTGCGATTGAAGATCTTGGCCTTTTTGCTAGCCCTATGCGTGCGCTGCGCCTTTCAACTCTCCACTACGCAAAGGGCAGAGAATATGACGCTGTGGCAATGATCGGTTTGAGGAAAGGTGCGTTTCCGTATTATCGATCTGATGACGTCGATGCCGAAAAGCGTCTCTTCTATGTGGGCGTAACGCGAGCCCGCAAGCTACTGATGTACGTTGCCGAGCGTGACAAGTGGGGCAATCCGCCTAGCATATTCCTCGGGCCGGACGGCGTGAACATGGTCTGACTGCCCGTCTTGATACATAGCTCGAGCAGCAGCCATCCTGGGAGGCGAGGTCCTCATCGAATGGGGGGGACAGCTGAGCTTTTCCGTTTCGGACATGAAGGCTTTTGCGCCGAGGTCCTGAACTCCGATGACCGCCCTCCTGTTGCCGGGAAGGCCTTGTCGAGAGTCCAGCGACCAAGAATTCGTTATCGATAGTCGTATTGGCGACATTTCGGCCAGCGCAGCGCCGAGACGCCGGTTGTGGCGGCAGTTTCGCCGCTCGCTTGCCTCTAGTCAGGGGAGAATATCGCATGGCTGACGGTTCTTGGTCGTATTGATCGGCTTAGGCGATTGGCTAATCTAGAGAGAAAACATGCTGCGGATCGGTGTCAGATGGCCACTTGGAGCGAATGTCGGTATCGGTAGCTGCGTGCCCCCGCACCCACTCTACAGCACGCTAGAAGCGCCCAAACTACCCCAGCCCACGCCCCTGACGCATAGGTTCAAATCGGGCATTCCTGCCCAAGCGCATTCCTCCTCGACTTGGCATGCGGCAGAGTTCGGCGATGTCGCGATTCCCTGAGCGCCGTCGCTGGGCCGTCGTTGGTGCGCTCGGCATCACCCAGATTGTTGCCTATGGTTGCACCTATTATCTGCCGGCGGTTCTCGCCCGTCCGATTGTGGCTGACACGGGATGGTCGCTGTCATGGGTCGTCGGCGCCCTTTCGCTCGGTCTGTTGATCGCAGGGCTCATCTCGCCGCCCATCGGCCGGGCCATACAAGAGAACGGCGGCCGACCGGTCCTTGCTGTCTCGTCTGTCGTGCTTGCGGTTGGGCTTGCGATCATCGGGACCGCGCCGTCCTACTAGGTCTTCCCGGTGGGTGGGTGGCGATCGGCGTCGGCATGGGTGCGGGCCTCTACGATGCCGCGTTTGCCACGCTGGGCGTAATCTTCGGCGACAAGGCGCGGGGTGCGATCACCAACCTGACCCTCATCGCCGGGTTTTCAAGCACGCTCTGCTGGCCGCTCTCGGCCTGGCTGGTCGAGGTCGGCGGCTGGCGCGGAACGTGCCTCATCTATGCAGCCATCCAATTGGCGGTGTGCTTGCCGCTCCATCTCATCGCGCTGCCGCGCGCCGCGGGTAAAGGCTCCTCGGCGACACCTGAGCGGACCTACTCCCTTTCCGCCCGCGAACGACGTCTCTTCGTGACGATTGCCCTCGTGACCATCCTGTGCGGCACGACGGCTGCAATCGTTTCTATTCATCTGTTCGCCTTGTTGGAGACGCGCGGTGTCGGCGCCGAAGCGGCCATTGCCGTAGGTGCCTTGATCGGCCCGGCGCAGGTCGGCGCGCGGCTTGTTGAGATGGCAGGCGGCGGCCGCCATCATTCGATTTGGACGATGGTCGCCTCGATCGGACTGATCGCCCTCGGTATAGGTCTACTTTGGCTGGGCCTGCCGATCGTCGCCCTTTGCATCGTTCTCTACGGCGGGGGGATGGGTATCTTCTCGATCGCGCGCGGCACGCTGCCGTTGGCAGTCTTTGGCGTCGAGCGATACGCCGTCGTCATGGGGCAGCTCGCCTTGCCAGGCCTCGTCGCTCAAGCGGCGGCACCTGTGCTCGGAGCTGTCATGATTGCGCAGATCAACGCCGAATCCGCCCTGGCACTGCTGGCGGGCCTTTGCTTCTTGAACCTCGGATTTGTCGCGCTTCTCTGGGCTCAGGTGGCCCGCCACCCCCAGCATTCGGGCAGCGTCACGGAACCTTTATGGAAGTCCGATAGGCGTGCGCCACGCTGGAGGACCACATGCGCGACACGTCAGGAAAAATCTACAACGTGCTGTTTCTCTGTACGGGCAATTCGGCGCGCTCGATCCTCGGCGAAGCGATCGCCAATCGCGACATGGCGGCGCGCTTCAAGGGCTATAGCGCCGGCAGCTTTCCCAAGGGCGAGGTCAATCCAAACGCCATCGCGCTCCTGAAGCGGTTGAAATATCCGACTGATGGACTGCGCTCCAAGGATTGGGAGGAGTTCGCCGCGCCGGATGCGCCCAAGATGGATTTCGTATTCACGGTTTGCGACAACGCGGCGGGCGAAGTCTGTCCGGTATGGCCCGGTCAGCCGATCCGCGCCCATTGGGGCATATCCGATCCGGCGGCCGTGGTCGGCACGCAGGATCAGATCGACCGTGCCTTCAAAGACGCCTACTGGCAGATGCACCGGCGCATCACACTGTTCGGCTCGCTGCGACTGCACGAGATGGATCGATTCCGCCTCGAGAAGACCGCGCAGTCCATCGGCGCGATGGACGGAGCGACGGCGGATGCACTCACCAAGGCACAGGATGCCGCGGAAGCGATTCAGGACCGCGGCGAGTAGCGCTCAAGACAATTTCTCGACGGCCCTTGGCGTTGCATCTCGCGACGCCATCGAGCACGTCCTAGTCTAGGCGCGACACGAACAGTTCGGGAGCATGCCGATGGACGTCACGATTTATCACAACCCGGGCTGCGGCACCTCGCGCAATGTGCTGGCGCTGATCCGTCACGCCGGCATCGAGCCGACCGTCATCGAGTATCTCAAGACGCCGCCCTCTCGCGAAACGCTGGTCGATCTCATCGCGCGCATGGGGATTTCCGTTCGGGAGCTATTGCGCGAGAAAGGCACGCCCTATGCCGAACTCGGCCTTGGCGATCCGACGCTCGGCGACGAAGCGCTGCTCGATGCGATGATGGCCCATTCGATCCTGATCAACCGTCCGATCGTGATCACGCCGCTTGGCGTGAAACTTTGCCGACCCTCCGAAGTCGTGCTCGATCTCTTGCCGCCGGGGGTGCCGGGACCCTTCGCCAAGGAAGATGGCGAACTCATCATCGATGGGGCGGGCAAGCGCGTCGTATGACCAACGAAAGCTGAATTTCTGCGCTCACCGGAATAGGGCTTGACATTGATTCGATAATCGTCGAAACATCGAACCTATGAGCATTGCCGCGATTGCCAACCTGACCGAACCGTCGATGAGCGCCGTAGAGCGGCTATCCGCTCTGGCGCAGCCCTCACGGCTCAATGTCTTCCGCCTGCTGGTCAAGGCCGGCGCGAATGGGCTTCGCGCCAGCGACATCGCCGGCCAACTCGGCATTCCCGCCAACACGCTATCGACCCATCTGCGCATCCTCACCGCGGCCGGATTGCTGAGTGTGCGCGTCGCTTCCCGCGAGCGCATCTACGCGGTCCAGTTCGACGCCATGCGCGAGCTGGTCGCCTATCTGCTCGAAGATTGCTGCCAAGGCAGCCCGGAGGTCTGCGTACCGCTTGCCGACCTGCTGGCGAGTTCAACCTGTTGCGGTTCCAAGGAGTGAGAAGATGAAGCGCTTGCACGTCCACGTCGCGGTCGATGATCTCGATCAATCCAAGGCGTTCTACGCCACGCTATTCGGCAGCGACCCGTCGGTGGTCGAGCACGACTACGCCAAGTGGATGCTCGATGACCCCAAGGTCAATTTCGCGATCTCCAAGCGCGGTCGTGCCGGCGGCCTCGATCATCTCGGAATCCAGGTGGAATCCACCGAGGAATTGGCGGAGATCACCGACCGGCTGAAGGCTGCCGAGGCGCGAATCGCAACCGAGGAAAACGCCGCTTGCTGCTATGCCCGCTCGGACAAGACCTGGGCCGCCGATCCGCAGGGCGTGCGGTGGGAAACTTTCTTGCCCCGCGGCCGGACCACCCCCAACGGCGAGAACACGAATGCCGGGGTGTGGAGCGTGATGGGGGCGCCCAAAGCCGCCTGCGGCGGTCCCGCCGCAAAGGTTGAGCCGGAGCCCGCCAAAGCGGCGGCGTGCTGCTAGCCGCCGCAGGGCCGGGTCAGACGATATGTGCCGCGAGGTACGTCTCATCCGGCCATCGTCGCCGGCGATCACGCAACGCTAACGTTGCGCATGCTGTCGTCGCGAAACTGTCGTCTAAACCGGCCATCGTGATGCAACGGAGCGCTTGATGGCCCTGCCACCTTTGCTGACCAAGCGGCTCGCCGCCGAAACGTTGGGCACGGCCCTGCTGCTCGC
>CALMPK010000267.1 GCA_937873575.1 uncultured Hyphomicrobiaceae bacterium | reverse complement strand
CCTACGAGACGGACGAGACCGGCGAACCCGTGAGCGGACCGACGGGCGTGGCGGTCGATCCCTCCGTCGAGCCGCCGTCGGCCCCGGCCCGAGCGCTCGCGGCCGACAATCGCTTTCTGCGAGGCACCCTGACGCATGCCCTGCTCCAGCATCTTCCAAGCCTGCCGCGTGAGAGCTGGAGCGAGGCGGCTCGCGGTTTCGTCGCCCGGCGCGGCGGCGGGCTTTCGACGGCGGCCGCTCGCTCGATCGTGAAGGAGACGCTGGCGATCCTCGCCGCGCCCGAGTTTTCCGAGCTGTTCGGCCCGGCGAGCCGCGCCGAGGTCGCGATCAGTGCCGAGATCCCGCGGCCGGCAGGGCGCGGCCCGGCGCTCAGGATCACCGGCCAGATCGACCGGCTGGCGGTCACCGCCGACACCGTTTTCATTATCGACTACAAGACCAACCGGCCGCCGCCGACGGCGGTCGCGGGCATTGCCGAGGCCTATCTCTTCCAGCTCGCCGCCTACCGCCTGGCGCTTGCCGAGATGTTCCCCGGCAAGGCGCTCCGCGCTGCCATTCTTTGGACAGACGGTCCGCGCCTGATGCCGATACCGGACGAGCACATTGCGGGGTTCGAGCGTCGCCTGTGGGCGCTCGATCCCGCCAACCTTGACGTGACCTAGCGTGATACCTACTTTCGCGACGAAGCAAACAGGCCGGGCTCCGAGAGCCGGCCGTTGAGGAGAATTGGATCATGACGCAAGCCGTTTCGGACAAGACGTTCGAGGATGAGGTGCTGAAGTCCGCCGAGCCTGTCGTCGTCGACTTCTTCGCGGAGTGGTGCGGCCCGTGCAAGGCCATGGCTCCGGCGCTCGACCAGGTCGCCACCGAGATGAAGGGTAAGGTCAAGGTCGTGAAGCTCGACGTCGATCGCAACCCCAACGTCACCATGAAGTATGGCATCCGCGCCATGCCGACGCTGATGATCTTCAAGGGCGGTAAGGTCGCTGCACAGCACACCGGCGCGCTCGTTCAGAAGAAGCGCCTCGAGGACTGGATCAACGGTTCGATCACCGCCTGAACCGGCTCACCCGCGTGAGTTCGACGCGTAAGATCGACGGGGGATCGCCGGGTACGGCGATCCCCTTTTCGTGTTAGCGGTCCACCAACGTCGTGAAGCCCACTGAAGACCATGAGGTCAGAGTGTTTTCACGTCTTCGATGAAAGCGCGGTGCGCTTCACGTTTCAAACGATCGCACCCGAACGGAGCCACCATGACAAAGCCCACCATCGTAGTCCTCGGCGCTGGCGCTGTCGGCGGCTACTTCGGCGCCCGCCTCGTGCAGCACGATGCCGCCGCGGTGACGTTCCTCGTGCGTGAGCCGCGCAAGGCAGTGTTGGCGCGTGATGGCCTCGTGGTCGAAAGCCCGTTCGGCAACGTGACGCTGCCCGTCGTCGCGCGGACCGCCGCGGAGCTCGCCGGTGCCAACCCCGATTACATTCTGGTGACGGCGAAGGCTTACGATCTCGACGCGGCGATCGCGGCCATCGCTCCGGTGGCGGGGCCGGATACTGCCATCGTGCCGCTGCTCAACGGCGTCGCGCACATGGAGCGTTTGAACGAGGTGTTCGGTCGCGAGCGGGTGCTCGGCGGAATCGTCAGCCTGCAAGTTCGCCAGCGGGCAGACGGCGCCATCGAGCATCTGAACGACTGGCAGTACATCACGATCGGCGAGCAGGCGGGCGGCCTCTCGCCGCGCGTCGAGCGGTTGGCGGCGGCGCTGGAACAGGCGCGCCTCACGGTCACCGCGACACCCGAAATCATGCAGAAGCTCTGGGAGAAGGTCGTGTTCCTGGCGACGCTCGCGGGCATGACGACGCTCATGCGCGCGCCGCTCGGCGCCATCGCGCAGGCACCGGGCGGTGGCGCGTTGACCCTCGCCATGCTGGAGACGAATGCCGCCGCCGCCGCTCACGCAGGTTTCCCGATGCCCGCGGGTCAGATGGAGGCGTGGCGCAAGCTCTTCACCGACACGACGTCCAAGTTCACCGCCTCGATGCTCGCCGACATGAACCGCAATGGGCCGGTGGAGGCCGACCACATCGTCGGCTTCATGCTGGAGCGCGCGCGGGCCGCGGGTGCCGACACAACGCTGCATTCGGCCGCCTACGTCAATCTCAAGGCCTACGAGATCGGCCGCGCGGCGGGCCCGGCCTGAGCCGTGCCTTGACGCTCCGGCGCGGGCAGGCAAAAACTCGCCACAGCGATCTTCCGGCATCGAACCGCGGCCCGAAAACCATGTACCGTACGCTCAACCCGGACAAGATCATCGTTACGCTCGAGCAGCTCGAGCGGCGGATCGAAGACCGCTTCCCGGGGTCCGGCCTCTCGCGGGTCTGCACGGAGCTGACGGGCGTAGCGCGCGAGACGAAGGCGCGCGTCGAGGCTGTCGCGGCGCCCAATATTCCCTTGCGCGCCATCTCGATCCTATCTCTGCTCGCCGGGCTCACGCTGCTCGGCTATGTGGCGACGATCATCGAGGTGAAGCGCGACGCTGAGAACCTCTATGGGGTACTCCAGGGCCTCGACAGTGCCTTCAACATCATCATCCTGATGGGCGCTGGTGCGCTGTTCCTCTCGGGGCTGGAGGCGCGCTGGAAGCGGCAGCAGGCACTGACGCATCTGCACGAGTTGCGCTCGATCGTGCATGTCGTCGACATGCACCAGTTGACCAAGGACCCGAGCCGCATCTCGACCGTGGCGGTCGCCACGCCGAACTCTCCTCAGCGCCCCCTGTCGCCCTTCGAACTCGCGCGCTACCTCGACTATTGCTCGGAAATGCTTTCGCTCGCGGCCAAGGTCGCGGCGCTCTATGCGCAGGGCACGAAGGACCCGGTGGTGGTCGAGACGGCGAGCGATCTCGGCCAGATCACGTCGAACATGTCGGGAAAGATCTGGCAGAAGATCACGCTGGTGCAGAGCCAGATGCTGCTGAGCGGTCCGCCGCCGACGGCACTGCCCGTCGGTGGCCAAGGTGCGAGTGGCGCCCAACCGGAGCGTGGCGCGCCGCAGTCCGGCTCGGTGCCGACAGGATAGGCCGACCACGGCCCTCGGGCGGGCCGGACCCTTGCGGGGCGCGCATGTCGCCTCGCCGTTTCTGGAGTGCTATCGACTTCGACCGGATCGCATGCGCGCTTCCTCAAAGTCCCAATAGCACTTTCAAACATGAGCTTAGGGTGCGCCTCGCGTCTTGGATGGAAGCTCGGATCGCTTCGATCTCAGTCGATCGCACCCAAGAAGCGGCAGGCGCAATGCCGCCTTGAACGGCGGCGTCATCTATAGTTCAGTCCGCCTTTAACGCGGGCACAGGTAGGCATGGACTGGAAGACACTCCTTTTCGGGTTCGACGGACGCATTGGGCGCAAGCAATGGTGGCTCGCCATGGTGCTGCTCGTCGCCATGAGCGTCGGCCTGTCGATGCTGGTGAACCCGCATGCCTGGTTTGGCAGTGGAATCGCCCGCACGACGGTGGCGGACACGCTCCTCAGCCTCTCGTTCCTGATCCCGGAAACGGCGGTGAGCGTGAAGCGCTTCAATGATCGCGGCTGGCCGCAGTGGATACCCTATGGCTACTCACTGATGATGCTCACCTACATCGTGCTCGATCATTTCGGCCACATCGATCTCAACGGGTCGCCGACGCACTTTTCCATCGCACTCGTGCTCGCCCTCGCCATCCTGACGGTCGCCATCATCATCGACAACGGCTTTCTGCGCGGCACGCGCGGGGCGAACCGCCATGGACCAGATCCCCTCGCCGGCATGCCGGCCGCAACGCCCGCGGCAGGTCTCGGGCGCAACGCTCACGGCTGAAGCCCGCTCGCCCGGCAAACAAGAGACTGCGATGACCAGCACAATCGACGCACGCGATCCGGTGGCCGTTGCGCAGGCGTTGATCCGCTGCCAAAGCGTCACCCCGCACGAAGGCGGCGCGCTGAGGCTGTTGCAGAACTTGCTGGCTCCCGCCGGATTCGAATGCCACCGCATGACGTTCAAGGATGTCGGAACACCCGACGTCGAGAACCTTTATTGCCGCCTCGGCACCGCGCGGCCGAACCTCTGCTTCGCCGGGCACACCGATGTCGTTCCGGCCGGCAATCTCGCCGCATGGACGGTTCCGCCCTTCGCAGCAGAAATCCACGAGGGCAACCTGTTCGGACGCGGCGCCGTCGACATGAAGGGTGGCATCGCCTGTTTCATCGCGGCGGCGATGCGCCATCTCGCCAGCCGCGAGGCGGGTGCCGTGGGCTCGATCTCGCTGCTCATCACGGGCGACGAAGAGGGGCCGTCTATCAACGGAACCGCCAAGGTGCTCGATTGGCTGAAAGCTCGGGGCGAGGCGCTCGATGCCTGCCTCGTCGGCGAGCCTTCGAATCCCGAGGCCCTCGGCGACGAGATCAAGATCGGACGGCGCGGGTCGCTCAACGGCGAAATTCTGGTTGCGGGCAAGCAGGGTCACGCCGCCTATCCGCAGAAGGCCGACAACCCGGTGCCGAAACTCGCGCGCATCATCGACAGACTCTCGACCCATATGCTCGATCGCGGGACCGACAGCTTCGAGCCGTCGCGCCTTGGAGTCACGGTCATCTCGGTGCCCAACACGGCGACCAACGTCATTCCCGGCGAGGCCCGGGCCGCGTTCAACATCCGCTACAACGACAGCTGGACGCGCCCGCACATGGAGGCACACATCCGTGCCCTCGTCGCGGCGGCGGCGGAGGAGGTCGGCGCGCGCTACGATCTCTCGTTTTCGGGCACGGGCGACGTGTTCCTGACGAAGCCTGGTCCGCTGGTCGATACCATGGTGCGCGCGGTCGCGGCGGAGACCGGCCGCACGCCCGCGCTCACGACCGGTGGCGGCACGTCCGATGCGCGCTTCATCAAGGACTACTGTCCGGTGATCGAGTTCGGTCTCGTCAACAAGACGATCCATCAGGTCGACGAGCACGTGAGTGTCGCCGACCTCGAAGCGCTGACGCGGATCTACGAGCGTTTCATCGCCGGCTATTTCGCGAACGCGGGCGGGATCTGAGCTTCGCTCTGCGCTTTCGCCTGCGGCCGTCCGTTCGCCTTGTAACGCTCTGTCACCCACGCCGCGAGATAGAGCAGCAAAGCGCCACCGGCATTCACCAGAACCACCGCCCAGGTCGCCATCGACGCTTGTTGCAGCATGAAGCCGCCGAGAACAGAAAAGAACTGCCCGGCGATGAACACAGCGAGCGTTTGCCGGCCCATCTTACGCAGGGCTCCCGAAAACGGTATGCGCGCGACGACGGCGGAACTCGCCGTCACGTAATAGGCGACGTAGGCGAGTGCCGAGAAGTGCACGATGCGAAGGACGCCGAGATCCGTCTTGCCGGTAAAGCGTGAGAGGAGTTCCAGGAACTCGGGCGAATAGCCGATGCTGCCCATCAGGGGCGACCATGCCAGCGGCACCGAAGCGACCACAAAAGCCACGGCGGCGGCAAGAAGCCAGCGCTCGCGCGGCAGCGGCGGAAGCCATCCGCAGCCGAACGCGAATCCGAGGAAGAAGATCAACTGCCACGCGAAGGGATCGAAGAACCAGACGCGGTTGCTCCAAGGCTCCGCCGGTAGCTGCAGAAGCGGCGTGTCGGCGACCATCCACAGGCCGAGCACGAAGACGATGACCATCGGCTTGCCGACCCGCGCGATCATCATCACCACGGGAACGAGCGCCAGCAACACGATGTACATCGGCAGGATGTCGAAGTAGTGCGGGACATAGCGCAGCGTGAGCAACGCCACGATGTTCGCGCCGGAAGCGTCGCTCAGAAACGGCCCATGGTTGAAGCCATTGACGAACATCGTGCCAGTACCGGCCCACATGTCGAACTGGACGTTGGCGGCGACGATGAAGATGAAGACGGCGATATGGGCCCAATAGAGCTGCCAGATGCGGGCGGCGATGCGCCACGAGCCGGCGACCGCCCCCTCGCGGTCGAAGGTTGGCGCATAGGCCAGCGCCGAGGCGAGGCCCGAGCAGAAGACGAACACCTCCGCCGAGTCTGAGAAGCCGAAGCGGCCCGGAGCGAAGTGGGCCAGCGGGTTCATCGGCAAGTGACCGACGAAAATCACGAGCAGGGCCCACCCGCGGAAAAGGTCCAGTCTCGGGTCTCGCGATGGCTGGACGACCGCGTCGGGCAGACTCATGGGAACCTCACGTGGCTCGATGTCCAGGGTTGCCTTCGCAGTAATCAGATTCGCGCCGGGCGTTGATATAAGTCTGCCGCGATTTTGAGCGGATTGTGGCTGAAACGGGTGTCCCAGCGTACACCTTGCCGTTATCGAGGTGGAACGACGTGTCGGTGCACGCCCGCCTGGCGACAACAGCCTGCTTGACGCCACGTCCCGATTGCGACGCGCACCGTGGTTCGGTCGCTGGAATGCAAGTCTCGCAAACTCTCATGTTGGGCCACCGAACGTGCGGCGGACCAGGCTCGAGCGCGGATCGGGCTCAAGCTTTGGCCAAGGAGACGAGTGTCGGCCGGAGTTCGGCGGCCGATGCCAGCGGCTTTTCGAACCAGAGACGGGCGATCAAATCGCCGCGCGTCAGGTCGAGGCCCTCGGGGTCGAGGCATGCCAGACGCCACCCATCCTTCTCTTCGCCGAGCCTTTCGGCGTAGCGGTTCACCGCGTCGGCGTGATCGTTGTTCATATGCGCGATGGCCCCCGGCTCCGCCGCAAGCAGATCATCGAGGCCGTTGAGGTCGGTCGATAGATCGCCAGCCGCCAGTGCGTACGCTTTGCCGAAACCGCCGTTCAGCGAAGCGCGCGCCGTCGTGAAATGCCAGAACGCGAAATCCGGAAAATCGGCGTAGAGCGCGGCCTTCGGATGGCGCATCAGGTAGCGCGCCTTGAGGTGGTCCCGCATGGCGCCGAGCGGCAGACGTTCTGCACGGCCGATCAACGTCATACGCGGGTGAGCCAGCGGGTCGCCCTTGCCTGGTTCGCCGACGAGCAGCGAGCAGCGCGGGTCGGCAGCGAGGTTGGCGAAATGGCCGGAAAGTCCGGAGATCAGAAAGCCCGGCGCGCCTGCCATGGTGGTCGCCAGGCTGACTCGGCTAACCGACGGCGAACCATCGAGCGGGTCGAGCGTCGCAAGCGCTGCAAATCGGGCCGAGCGCACCAGCCCCTTGGCCAAGCGGCGCGCCTCGCCGTCGACCGGCTGGAGCACGTCCTTTTTCTTTTCCGGCTTTTCTTGCGACATCGGGTCTGGCTCCTCGCCGTTCTTCGGTCGGGTTTGGCGGCGGCGCCCCGGGTGAGTCGACGGAGGCGACTTTCAGGGAAACGGCGCACGCTGCGCAAGGGAGATATACAAGCCGAATTGCGGCTGGCATTGGCATTCTTCTTCCATCCTTTTGACGAATCGAAAGCGAATGCTCTTTCATTGTGCGGTGCCGCAAGCACGGCTAGGTTCTAGGGGATCGACGGCCTGAACGGCTTCGCCTCGGCGATGATCGTACGGGTTGAGGTGCTCTGGAAATTCTAGGCCAGAGCGCGGTCATGCGATCGGATGGCCCCGCCGGTGGGGCGCCCGATCCGGCGGCTGCGCTCTCGGCAGGCGAGCGATGCCCGATGGCCGGCAGCGGGGCCGCGCGGGCGATACGGGAGGCGGGAATGACGGTTGAGCGGCGGACGGCGCTCGAGACGATGCGTGACGGCAAGATCGTCAGTGCGCGGGCGGCGGTGCAGCTTGTCCGGGCGGGCGATACGGTGGCGACC
>CALMPK010000266.1 GCA_937873575.1 uncultured Hyphomicrobiaceae bacterium | reverse complement strand
CGGCCTGCTGGTCGAGGATGGCGCCGTGTGAATGGTCGGCGTTGAGGCGTTGCAGGATGCCGTCGCGATAGAGCATCAGCGTCGAATCGCCGACGCTCACCCATTTGACGCCATTGCTGTCGACGTGGGCCGCGACGAGCGTCGACCCCATGCCCGCCAGCTTCGGATCGACCTCGATGGCGGGGGGCGGTGCGTCGTGGCAGGCGGCGGGCGGGGGGGCGGGGGGGGTGCCCGTGTGGCGGGGGGGGGGGCGGACGGAGCCGATGAAGCTGTCGCAGACGGTGCGGCTGGCGATCTGTCCCGAAACGTGCCCGCCCATGCCGTCGGCCAGGGCAATCAACACGCGGCCTTCCGCGTCTCCCATGGCCGGCACGTCGGGCAAGCTGGCGCAGAAATCCTCCTGGCGCGCCCGCCGGCCTTGGCTCTGGAGCCAGGCGAACTCGAACGCGAGGCCGGTTCCGCTCGTGGTGTTCTGCATGGACCTACGCGCCAGGAGCCGTGCTCGGGGTTTCGCCTGCGGCAAGCCAATCGAAGCTCTCTCCGCAAAGCTGGACGAAGAGCATGACGGTCTCGCCGATCTGGATGCGATCGCGGTCCGTGAGCTCCATCGGTGTCATCACCGGCGCGCCGTTGAGGCGGACGAGGTTCGCCTTGCCGTTGTCGCGGAGGTAGTAGGTTCGCGAAACGTCGTCGTAGATCACGAAGGCATGGGAATCGCGCGCGATGCGCGTATCGCCAAATCCGAGCCGGATGCGTTGGTCGGGGCCGCGGCCGATCGAGTTCTGTCCATAGTAGATGGGGCAATGATTGCCACGCCCGGGGCCTTCGACGATGACGAGCCAGCCGACGGCGGGGTCGAACACGTCGGCCGGTGCCTTCGCCGGGCCGGCGGGCATCAGCATCGTGCGGCTCTCGTCCGCCGCTTGCGCCTGGCGCGCCTGGCCAGCGACCCCGATCACGGCACCCTGTCCGGCCTGACGCCCGCCCGTCTGGCGCACCGGCAGGATACGCGTCGCGCCGTCGTCGGGAAGCTCGGCCGGGTGCTCCGGCGAGGTCGCCGTACTGGGGTTCGAGGTGGACGGCTGTTGCGGCATCAGGATGCGGGTCGCCTCGTAGCCGAGTTCGTCATCCTTCGGCGGCTTGCCGGAGCCGCCCGGCGGCGTGTGGGACATGGGTCTTCTCCTTAATCCCTGCTCCGTTTTCGCGTGGCCCGCTCGGGGGCCGGGTTGGAGCGGGGGCCGGCCGGCCTTGGCCCCGGAACCGAAGGGGCGCGGCCTGACCATATCGTAGTCATGCGCTGGCCTGCGTGCCAACGGCGTTTGCATTGGCGGTGAATCGCAGTTTGACCTCGCCAAGCTCCACGATATCGCCATCGGCGAGATTTTTCTGACTGACGCGCGCACCGTTCACGGCGACACCATTGGTCGTCGCCAGATCGTGGATCGAGAAGGTGCCATCGTCGGCGGCCTGCACGACCGCGTGGCGGCGATGCACGGAGTTGTTCATCAGGCAGATCTCGTTCTCGCGGTGACGGCCGATCCGTGTCGAGCCGGCATGCAAGGGCATGCGGGCACCGTCGGCCCCCATGAGCTCGAGCCAGCCGAGCGGCTCGCTGCTCTGCGCGCCGGGTTTGAAAACGATCTCGGTCGGGGCGTTGGGGTCGATCGCCGGTTCCGGGTCCGAATCGTAGTCCTCCATCTGCGCCTCGCGGCCTTCGCGCCAGCGTGTCCGCGCCACCGAGCCGAGGATCATGGTGAACCCGATGAGAAGGCCGAGACCGGCGAGGATCACGAGCATGTTGCGGCTCATGAAGCTCAGCGCGCGCTCCTGGAAGCTGTCCTCGGTCAACCGCGTAACGGCGACGGGGGGCGCGGTGAGCTGGCGCTCGCCGGCCGTGGTCGCCTTGACGGTGATCTCGGTTTCTTGCGGCAGTCCGCGCGCTTCGATGTGCAGGATGCTGCCATTCTCGATCAGGGTGAAGAGATCCGAGGCGAGCTTGACGACTTCCGAATTCGAGCCCGTCGCGAGATCGCGGGCCGCGCCATCGGTGCGTTCGCTGATCCGGTTGAGCAGGCTGGACTGGGGCCGGTCGGTCTTGGCCAGCACGAGATTGTAGATGAGCACGCCCTTGCTACGGGCGTGGTCGGCGATCTCGCGTTCGGTGGCCGCACTCGCGCTCGAGGCGCCGTCCGACACGAGGATGAGCGCGCGCCGATCCGCCTTCACGGCGGCGAGCTTGTCGATGACCGGACGCATGTGATCGGTCATCTCGGGATAGGCGCGGGTCGGGCTGGCGGTGGCGATGGCCTGCACCTCACGCTCGACTTGCAGCCGGTAGGCACCGAGTGCGGCGCGTTCGCTGAAACTGTAATCGACGGTGCCGAGGCCGATCTGGCGTTCGCCGACGGGGGAGGCCGCGCGCTCGAGGAACTGGCCGATGCGGCGCAACTGGTCTGCGTTGAGGTCGGCGGTCTGGACTAGGAAATAGAGCGCGGTGCGGTTGCGTGTCCAACTATAGGGCTCGGACGTGAATTCGAGCGCCCGCCCGCCTTCGCCGGTGGCCTTGACTTCACTGAGGTTCTCACCGGCCACCGAGCGGACTTGGCAAAAAAACTTCTCGCCGCCTTTCTCATCGCGCGCCGAGCACGACGCGGTGATCTGGGCCGCCGCTTCATGCGGCGTCAGAGCGAGTGAGATAAGTCCAGTCAAGAGCGCAACTATTCCGAGTTGCGTAATCCGCATCCTAAGTCCCCGTCTCGGTTGGAGCTTCACAGGTCGTCGCAGAGTATACCGCAGCCGCACGCGAGGCCACTCGCGGTTCGGTCCGATCCACCGCGGAGGCACCGCAGAAAGGCCGGCCGCCACGCGTCACGAATTACCATACAATGGGTTTCCACGAATTTTCCGCACTCGCCGCAGCATATAGTTGCCAAGCTGGGCATTTTCGGCCCGGCTCTTGGCATTCAGCGGTGGGAGCAATACCGCCACGCGGCGTGGGGGATGTGTTTCGTCAGTAACAGCGACGTCATGATTGGCGTGCGAGCAGTTCAAGGCGCCTTCGCGGGGGCGCGGCGGGCCGAGCGGCGGGGGTGTGCACTCGTTCTGGGCAACGTGGCGAAGCATCGAGCTCGTCCACGACGCACGTGTGTGGGCACAGACTCGTTCCGCAATCACCATGTTTCGGGTAAGTTCGGGTCTATGGTGATTTGATGATAATCTTCTGGCTCTGAACGATCGGGATTCCGAGAAATATTCAATGGCCTATCAGCAAACGCTGTCTGTCGGCACAGTGCTGATCGAGGAGTTCCGGATCCTGGGACATCTCGGTAGCGGCGGGTTCGCGAACACTTATCTCGCGATGGACCTGACGCTCGGCCGCGAGGTCGCCGTCAAGGAGTACTTCCCGTCCGAGCTGGCCATCCGCGCCGCCTCCGAGCGCGTCGAGGTGAAGAGTTCTTCCCACGGCGCGCAGTTCGAGTGGGCGCTCGGCCGATTCGTTCGCGAGGCCAAGACGCTCGCCAAGTTCCGCCACCCGAGCGTGGTGCGCGTCTTCCGCGTCTTCAACGCCAACGACACGGCGTATATCGTGCTCGAGTTCGTGCGCGGCTCCAACATGGAGACGTGGCTGAAGGGACTCGGCCATCTGCCGACGCAGGCAGAGCTCGACGAGCTGTTGCCGCCGCTTCTCGATGCGCTCGAGGTGGTGCACGGCGCAGGCATCCTGCATCGCGACATCAAGCCGGCGAACATTTACATCCGAGCGGCCGACCACACGCCCGTGCTGCTCGATTTCGGCGCCGCCCGCTATGCGTCCGCTGGCGACAATGCCGGCACGACCGCGGCGATCGTGTCGAAGGGGTATTCGCCGCACGAGGCCTACGCCACGGATAGCCGTCTTCAAGGCCCGTGGACCGATATCTATGGCCTCGCCGCCACGATCTATCGCGCGCTGTCGGGCTCCGCGCCGCCCGAATCGACGATGCGTGTGCTCGAGGATCACTGTGTTCCGGCGGTAAGCCTCGATCTGCCCGCGAGCGGTGCCTATCGCCACGATTTCCTCGCCGCCATCGATCGCGCCCTGGCGGTGATGCCGAAGGATCGGCCGCAGTCGGTCGCCGACTGGCGCCCACATCTCCTGCCGACGGCGTCTGCGATCGCGAGGAAGCGCGATCTCAACGACGAGCCGACGACGGTGCAGGAGTGGAATCCGATTTCGGATCGCCAGCCCGGCGCCACGACGTTCGATCCGCCGAACAGGCCCGCGTGGTCGGCATCCGGAGGCGGGCGTGTCAGCCGGCCGGCCGCCAGCGCCGCCTCTGCCGCAAGGGTAAGCGACGCGGTCGTGAGCGGCCCGTCCCAGAGCAGCGGCTCCGCCCAGCCGCGCTCGGGTGCGCGCCGTTCCACCCCGCACACCGCCGGTCCGGAAAGGTCAGCGGCCACAGCGTCGCAGGCATCGGGTGTGCGCCCGTCCGGCGCGTCCATCGTGAACCGCCAGTCACAACCGGTTGGCAACCGCACGTTCCTCATCGGTGTCGCCCTGTTCGTCGCCGGTGGCGTCGCACTCATCGGGCAGTGGTTCATCACGCGAAAGCCGAGCACGCCCGTGGAATTCGCGTCGCCCGCGACGAGCGATGGGCGTGGCATCGCCGTCGACGGCAACCGCCGCGATCGCGAGGCGGAGGCCGAACGCAAGCGTGTCGCCGCCGAGGCGGAGGAGAAGAAGCGCCTCGCCGACGAAGCTGAGAAGAAGCGCGTGGCGGAGGAGGCGGAGAAAAAGCGTCTCGCGGCCGAGGAAGCGGAACGTCGCCGCGTTGCCGAAGAAGCCGAGCGCAAGCGCATTGCTGCTGAGGCGGAGAGAAAACGCCTCGCCGACGAAGCAGAGAAGAAGCGCCTGGCTGAGGAAGCCGAGCAGAAGCGTCTCGCGGCTGATGAAGCAGAGCGCCGCCGCGTTGCCGAGGAGGCCGAGCGCAAGCGCATCGCTGCTGAGGCGGAGAGAAAGCGCCTCGCCGACGAAGCAGAGAAAAAGCGCCTAGCGGAGGAAGCCGAGCAGAAGCGCCTCGCGGCCGAGGAAGCAGAGCGTCGCCGCGTCGCCGAAGAGGCCGAGCGCAAGCGCGCTGCCGGTGAGGCCGAAAAGAAACGCCTGGCTGCCGAAGCGGAGAAGAAGCGTTTGGCGGACGAGGCCGAGCAGAAGCGCCTCGCGGCCGAGGAGGCGGAGCGTCGCCGCGTCGCCGAGGAGGCCGAGCGCAGGCGTGTTGCCGCTGAGGCGGATAAGAAACGTCTGGCGGATGAGGCCGAGCAGAAGCGTCTCGCGGCCGAGGAAGCGGAGCGCCGCCGCTATGCCGAGGAGGCCGAGCGCAGGCGTGTTGCCGCAGAGTTGGAAAAGAAGCGCCTGGCGGACGAGGCCGAACAGAAGCGCCTTGCGGCCGAAGAGGCGGAACAGAATGCCAAGCTGGCGCTCGAAAGGGCGGCAGCAGATACCACGCGTCAGAAGGCCGGCGTCGAGATCGCCGCCGCCAGCACCGACGGCGGCGCCACCTTGGATACCCGCCAGTCTCCGCTCGCTGGCAACTACGGCTACGACGAGGGCAGCCGGCGTATCGGGTACCTCAAGAACGTGCAGGCCGCGCTCCAGTCCAGCAAGTGCTACGAGGGCGAGCTGACGGGCGATGTCGATGCGACGCGCGATGCGCTCTCCGCGTTCGAGAAGCGGTATAGCGGCGACGCCATGAAGATCGACGTGGCGAGCGCTTCGTCGAGCGATTTCGAGCGATGGCTCGGCTGGTTCTGGCGGCAGCGGAGCTTCTCCTGCTACGAGCAGGCGGATCCGCAGCAGGCCCGCCGCCGCGCGCGCGAGCTCGACGCAGTCCGCCGTGCGCGCGAGGAGCGCCGGCGCGAGCGCGAGGAGCGCAAGGCCAGGGCAAAGGCCGAGCGGCCGGCGCCGAAGAAGACCGCGAGCCAGCCGTCGAAGAAGTCCGAGCCGAAGTCGTCGAACAAGCCGTCGAAGGCG
This sequence comes from uncultured Hyphomicrobiaceae bacterium, assembly GCA_937873575.1. Taxonomy (GTDB): domain Bacteria; phylum Pseudomonadota; class Alphaproteobacteria; order Rhizobiales; family Hyphomicrobiaceae; genus JAEUMD01. The sequence goes on along the minus strand of CALMPK010000266.1, from coordinate 1,776 downwards.
CCATCGTACAAGCCGTCGACCAGCGGACCTGGCAGCGACCTGCTGCGTGGTGGCCGCTGATCGCCAGGTGACACGCGCCGTATCGCGGGGAAATTGCAGCGAGTTCGCGGCTCTCCCGGGTCGGCAAGGCGACTGGATACGGGTGCGATCCGATCTGGCGACATAGGTGTCGCCGCGCTTTTCCGTGGCGGGCGCTCCAGCCGGGGATTTTGGCCATTCCGCAACGGCCGCGCTTCGCGGAGCCTCGACCCTGCGCCCAAGACCTGCTCCAGTCTCAGTGACGGGCGGGGTGGGCCGTCAAGGCATGGGCCGGAAAGCCCGACGGCCGACGTGCGCCAGCACGTCAGCCGATTTCGGGGCCGATCCCCGGACCATCTATTTCAGCCATCTTCATCAGTTCGGCACTTGGCCCTTGGGCCCTTGGCGGTCAGTGACGCAGGCCGAGCAGCTCGTCGGCGTCGAGGCGCGCCGTGTTCCAGGTGCGCGACGCCTGGAAGTGCACCATCTCGTCGCCGATCTCCATGACGCGAACCTCGTCGCGCCGGCCGATGCCGGGCATCACGGCGTTGACGATCCCGTTGGCGGTCGCTGCCGAGCGTACGAGCCAGAGGTTCTTGTCGAGACGGGAGTACTCGGCGGCGACGAGGCTCAGCCCCTCGGCAACGAGGCTGTAGGTCTGGCTCGGGTCTTTCTGGGTATGTGCGACGACGTAGGTTTTCATGGCGGTCATCCTGGGGCGATGCGGCGGACGTGCGCCGGCAGGTGAAAGAGGGCAGGGCGGGGGCGGCGAATGGTGGAGTGGAACATCGCTTCGTGTGGAGGGGCCCTGCCGGCCTCAGGGGTTGGGGGCGTGCCGGCAGGGGTGGGGGACCACGACGGGGGAGAAGCTTACGCGACGCAGGCAATGGGGGCGGGCAGCCCCGCACAACGGGTCAGCTTGCGCGGGCGAACGGCAGCTGGGGGTCGTGCGTCTCTTCGGCCGGCTTGGGAGCCGGGAAAGCCACGACGTTGCTCGGCTTGGCCAGGGCATCGGCCGGACGGCGCTGGCGGAACCAGCGCAGGGAGGTGTTGGTGAGCACGGCCTGGTCATCGACCGACTGGATCAGCAGGCCATCGTCGGCGTCCAGCAGAGCGCCGAGCCGCTCGGCGAGGGCAGCCTCGCACTCGTCAGAGGTCACGTACCAGGTGCTCTCGAGCGGGCGGGCCCAACGCTCGCCCGATTCCATGATGGACTGGGCGACGGTGTGCTTGTTGAGGGCGGGATTGGCGAGATCGTAGGAGATGAGGAACGTGCGCATGGGGGGCTCTCTCTGGCAACTTGGGGCGCGGGGAGAGAGACGCGGAACAAGCTCTCGGGGGGCATTTCGGGGCCGAATTCCGGGGCTTCCTGTCGAATTCGGCTTCAGCTCGGAACGTAAGAAGAACATGCCATAACGCAGGCGACGTGTCTAGTGTCTGTTTCAATTTTGTTCTTTGTCGGTTCTCTTTGGGTGGGAACGGGGGCCATTGCAGGGCGTTGTGCCGGCGGTTGACCGAAAAGGCGTCCCAAGTTGGGCGGGCGAGCGGCGGAGCGTAGCGGCCCTCGTCACTCGAAAAGGCCAAGTTGAGCATGAGTGGCATGGACGCGCGGGATGCGGCGGTAGCCGTAGCTGGTGCGGTCCGCGAGCGCCGGATAGCGGCGGCGGAACTCTGCCTCCGCGCGCGTGCGGCTTGCGGGGGGACGTTCGCTCCCCCCCACCTCGTACAGGCGGCGTGAATCGCAGCCGTAGCGCGGCA
>CALMPK010000265.1 GCA_937873575.1 uncultured Hyphomicrobiaceae bacterium | reverse complement strand
CAAGGTCGAAGCGTATGGCGCGACCATTGGCGGCGCCGCGGCCGTCGGCTTGCAGATCGCCGACGTCGACAAGAAGGGCACGGTCACGGCACAGGTTCTCGACAGCTCCAGCACGAGCAAGGCAGCGCTGACCGCAGACGCGTTGGTCATCGCCTCCAGGCACGGCGGCTCGACGACGGGACGGGTTTACGGTGGAACCGCAAGCCTCGCCGGCGCAATCGGTGTCATCGACCTCGACTCGACGGACGATATCGACGTGTCGACCTCGATCGGCAACAACGCCGTCCTGAGCGCCCGCGAGCGGATGACGATCGACGCAGTCTCGGCGCCCAAGGTCTCGAGCAAGGGCTTCGGCGGCGTCGCCGGTGGCGCCTTCGCCGTCGGCGTGACGAGCGTCGAGGCGACTGCCAACATCAGCGCTGTCGTGCGGACCGGAACAGGCGTTTTGATCTCTTCACCGGGCGCCGTCTCGATCCTGTCGAGCGCCGCTCGTCCCGGCAGCGGCATCAACGTCGAAGCGGAAGCCGTCACCGGCTCGGGATCGCTCGGCGTCGGCGTCACGGCACTGGAGGCGAAAGCCACCATCAACTCCGACGTAAAGACCGTGATCGGCGCGGGCAATACCTTCACGATCGGCGCAACAGGCGACAACAAGATCGGCACGCTCGATATCGGCACGCGCTCCGACGTGTCGACCGACGCCGACGCAAAGGGTGGCGCTGGCGGCTTCCTCGCTGTCGGAGCCGTGACGTCCGATAGCGTGGTCAATGCCCAGAGCCGGACCACCATCGGTGCCGGCAGCGGCGGCACCGTCGAAGGCGCGCTCGCGATCGTCGCAGAAGGAAAAGAATCACTCGACAGCCGCACGGTTGGCGGTGCCGGCGGCCTTATCGCCGGTGCGAGCGCAACGGCGAACAACACGCTGACATCGGTGGTCTCGACGACCTTCGCCGACAACACGACGTTGGGTGGCTTCACGGCCGGCAAGTTGACGGTCGCCGCACGTCATACCGACGGACGGGTGCTGGCCAACGCAGACGCTCGTGCAGGCTATCTGTTTGGCGCCACGGGCGCCTACGCGACGAACAACGCGGCCAACACCGTCACCGTCGACGTTGGTGACAAGGTGCGTCTCGCTTCGACCGGGGATCTGTTGATCGAAGGGGCCAATCAGGCGACCAAGGCGGCCGACGGCGATGCAGCCTACGCCGCATCGGGTGGCGTCGCCGGCGGCGCGGCCGCGAAGAGCTCGACCACGTTCAAGAACAAGGTCGACGTATTGATCGACGCCGCCGACATCCGCACACTCGATGACGGCAGCGTCTTCACGACGAACGACATCACGATCCGCGCCCACTCCAACACCACCGGCGTGGACGTTGCACGCCTCGACACGGGCGGGGCCATCGCGGTCGCCAAGGCCGAATCGCGCATTGTTGCTGGCACAGCGGATGATCGCGACCGCACGCGCGTTGCCCTCGGCAGCGGCGCAACCGTGTGGAGCGAGGATGGTGACGTGGCCATCGGCGCACGCACCGACGCGAACATCAGCACTGAGGCCAACGCCAAGACATACGGTCTTGCAGGCGCGGCGGAGGGTACCGCGGAATCGCGCATCTTCGCCGACAACGCTGTCGATATCGCCTCCGGCGCACGCGTCTATGCCGAGGAGAGCGTCGCCGTCCGTGCCGGCGCCGACGATCGCGCCAACAATGCCGTGAGCACAGTCGCGCGGACCAGGCTCTACAATCGCACCGTCATCCCCATCGATACGGACCCCAAGGCGGACGCGGAAAGCAACGTCACAGCGAAAATCACCGCGGGGTCGGGATCGCGCATCAATGCGGTGCGAAATATCGAGCTCACAGCCAACAGCGAAGGCGTCGCCGCCGACGGCTTCGGCCGCGGCCAGGACCTCTACCAGGAAGCGCTCGCCGCCATCGGCAGCTTCTTCTCCAGCTTGTTCGGCGGCGGTCCGGTGACGATCGAGGACACCTATTCGGGATCGCACAAGACGGCGACCTCCGAAATCAATCTGACCAACGCCGAAGTCCGTGCCGGCTTCAAGAACCAGCAGATTCTCGAGATCGCCGAAACGCCTGTTGATGCGGTCTCGACCAATCCGCTGGATGGTGGGCGAACCTATCGCAATTACGTCGCGGTCAAGGATGCCAACGGCAATCCGATCCAAAGCGAAGGCGTCTCCTATTCCGTCCGCAACGACATCTCACTCAGCGACACCATCAGCAAGGCCATCGCGGACCTGCAGGCCAAGATCGACGCCTTCTCGGGCGACTCCACGACGAAGCTGGCTCTCGAGAATGACCTCGCCATCCTGAAGGAGCGCCAGACCAAACTCGCGGGCGGAGCCACGTCACTCGCCGGTGTGCTCGTCGATTACATCATCGTCGACAACGTCACCGCGCGCTCGGGCGACGTCACGATCACGGCGCAGAAGCTCAACGGTTCTGGTTCGATCACCGCACCCGGCGACACCAAGATCGAGATCGTCAACCACTCGGCCGCATTCCTGCAGCTCAATGATCTCACCATTCCCGAAGAACAGGGCGGGCGAATCTTCTTCAACGGCGCACTCGTCGACAGCAAGGCCAAATTCGACAGCCTCAATGCGGGCACGTCGTCCGTCACGCTGACCTCGACGGCCAACACGACACCGACGATCAATGTCGTCAACGACTTCGGCAGACGGCCAGGCCAGACTCGCGCCGCCGATCTGATCTCGGCCGGCGACGTCTATAATCCGTCCGGCGGCATCGCCATGACGACCGAAGGCAACCTCGACGTCTCCGGCGACATCCGCTCCAAGACCGTCTCATTGTCTGCCGGCAAGGATTTCACCAAGAGCTTCACGTACGGCTTCTTCCACGTCGGCGGGACGCCCCGGGCCCAGTTCTCGTCTCTCGCCGTCGCCAACGAGACGGCCACCTATTCGCCCACGGCCACCTCGGCCACGTCGTCCACATCTCTGACCAACTACAACTTCTACACCGGCAGCTCGATCGTTGCGGCCGGCGATGTCTACATCTCGGCAGAGCGCATCAACGTCAACGGCCTCATTCAGTCGGGTATCGCCAAGCAATCCATCAAGCTCACTCAGCAGCACGCAGACCTTGTCGCGCAGATCGACGAGGCGTACGTCTATTACCAGTCCAACCAGTCGAGCAACTGGAACGAGCAGGTTTACATTCCGATCGGAACGTCAAGTTGCTTCAGCCCATTCGGTTGCTACACGACGCGCCGTCAGATCGCTATCGACAGCTTCTACGTGCAAGGCAAAGCCGGCGCCGCGAACGCGCTCATGCAGATCATCGACACGGGCGGTACGAAGACGTTGTTCGAGATCGAGAGCGGTGGCAACTCGTTCGTGGCCGGGAACTCGTCGGCGACCGACATCAACGACAAGTTCAATCACGTCGAACGGCGTATCGGGGCCGCCTACAACGTCGTCACCAAGGAGATCGAAGTTGACAAGGCGGTAGCAGACGGTGGTCGCGTACAGATCTTCGGCGAACTCATGTCGACAGGCGGCGGCCAGATCAACGTACTCGACGGATTCGCCAAGATCGACATCACCAACAATACCAACTCGGCCGTGGTGCTCGCCGATGTCAATACCGGCGGGACGGTGCAGGCGACCGAGAACGGCGACGTCGCGAGCGGCCGCAGCGGACGCATCCGTCTCATCGATCCTCGCTATCTCGTCGACGACCCGACGGGGCGCAAGGATGCCAACAACAGCGCCATCAAGATCGCCAAGGTCGTGGACTATGTTCGCGTCAACGGCACGGTCGTATCCTACGACAACGTGACGGTCGATGAGGCCGGCAATCCCAATCACGTCATCGCGGCAGCCGACGCGGGCACACGCAGTGCGTCGCATACACCGACGCCGAGCTCCACTCACTATGGCTGGACCACCGGTCAGGAGGAGCAGGACAAGGACCAAGCGATCTACCGCAAGAGTGTGGGGCAGGCATTCGGTCTCGACCTCGGCAGTATCGGCGACCTGCTCTCCAAGGATCCGTCCAACATCTACAATGATCCGCCGCCGGTCCGCGTGGGCACCCCGACACCCATCCTCGTACCGATTGATACGAATGGCGACGGCATTGCGGATTCCTATGGCGAGGTCGAGTACATGACCTCGGGTACCACCGACACCTACGGTTTCCAGTTCGAGCGCAAAAAGCTCTCGAGCACGGTCACCAAGACCACCAATGATTGGTGCTCGGCGTCTGGATGGATCTTCGGCTGCTTCGAGCGCACCTACCAGACGGTGGTGACGACCAACAATTCCAACCAGCTCTACTATCGCCACAGCGTGCCGGCAAACCAGAAAATCGGTCTCGGGTTCCTCGGCTATGACCAAGGCACGATCAATATCAACAGCGTCGGGGACATTCATCTTGCCGGCGGCGTGACGAATACCAAGGGCACGACCTCGATATCGTCGATGTCCGGTAGCATCCTGCAGCGCGCGGACGCGGCGGTAACGACGGCCGACGTGCTGAACTTGTCGGCTATCAGCGGCCGCATCGGTGGCGAAGGGGCTGTCGCAGCCTTCTCCACCGACCTCATGGAGAAGGCCACTTCACGCGTCAATGCAGTGGCCGAAACGGGACTCGCGATCGCCGAAAAGCGTGGCACGTTGCGCTTCGACAACCTGGTCGCTCTGAAAGGCAACGTAAAGGCGACCTCCGATGGCGCCATTCAGCAGACCACGGCGACCGGCAGGGTCGCAGGCACCAACATCGAACTCGTCGCCAAGGCGGGTGGCATCACGTCGACCGCAGGCAGCGTTCGCATCGATACCGGCGCTGGCTCGTTCAATGCCTCGGCGGCGGGCGACATCAACATAACCGAACTGGATGGGGACCTGCGCATCGGCAAGGTCAAGACCGGCGGCGACGTTACGATCGCGGTCGAGAACGGCAACCTGCTCGATGCCAACGCCAACGACGTTCGCGACACCGCGACCGAGGCGGCGCTCCTCGCCAATTGGACCGCCAACGCACTGCTCGATGGCGATGCGGCCAAGGCGAGCCGCGATCTTTCGATCAAGGTTTCGACTGACAAGGCGAAGGCGGACTATGCCTTCTATTGGACGACCCGCGAGGCAGAAGGTGGCTATAACGCCAGTTTCGCCTTCACCTTCGGCGCCGCCGAGAAGTCGGCGATGTCTGCGCAAGGTTTCAGTGCAGCCGATATCGCTGCACTCGAAGGCGAGAAGACTGCCCTCTATCACAAGATGAACGAACTCGTGGGCGCGGGCGCAAAGAGCGATACCTATGCGCCGACGCAAGTGGTCGTCACGCGCTACATGAAGGACGGCAAGGTTGTCGCTCCATCGACGGCCGGCGCGACGCGCGCGCTCTCAGTCGTCGACATTTCCGATGCTGCGACAGGGTATGCCTGGAGCGAGACAGACCTCAAGGCCAGCATTTCCAAGTCGCTCATCTCTGCGCGCGGCGATACCACGACGGTGATCGAGGACGCCAACATCGAGGCCCGCAACCTGGCGATCAACGTCAAGAACGGCCAGATCGGCGCGACCAGCGGCGAGATTACGATCACGGCCAAGGCAAGCGGCCTTACCGATGCCGAGCGCATCGCGCTGGCAGCGGCGGAGCGCGACGACCTCACTTTCAGCGAAGGCGGCGTCAGCCCGGTTTCGGTCAAGGTCGCACAGCGTGAGGACGTCGATCTCAAAGTCTCCGGCACTATCGAGATCGTGGCCAAGGATCATGTTTTCCTCGGTTCGGAGGATGGAGACCTCAACATCATCAAGGCGGAATCGACCGAAAAGGACATCCGCATCAAGACCGGCGGCGCAATTACCAATGCCGACACGACGGGTGCCGCGGTTCTGAAATCCGCAAACGCGATCCTGGAAGCTGCCAAGGGCATCGGTACGGCGGCTAAACCGCTGACCGGCGAGATCGCGGGCGTACTCACTGCTCGCTCGCAGGGCGGCGACGTTCATGTGGAGGACCGCAGCGGCAATCTCGACGTCGACTTCGTCTTCGCCAATGGCACGGCAGGCCTCACATCGACTTCGGGCAGTATCGTGGACAGCCGCGCCGATCTCGACCGGAACGTATTTGCCAGTTCCATCATGCTGGTCGCCAAAGCCAGCATCGGTTCCGCGCTGAACGCCTTCGATGTCGAGGCCACGGGGCTCGTCGGGGCGACAGCGACAGACGGCTCGATCTTCCTCAGGGCGAGCGATCTCGCGCTGAAGGTCGGCACCATGTCAGCGGCAGGCGCGATCAATCTGCTGACCGTGAACGGCTCCATCGTGGGCGGATCCATCACAACGACGAACGGCTCGGTCAGCCTCGTCTCATCCGCCGATATCGGGCTTGGGGCCATCACGGCAGGCGGCAACCTTTCGGCACTGGCGCTTGCGGGCGTCATCGGCCAGACGGACAGCAAAGTTGCATCAGCAGCCGGCACGATCCTGATCAAGGCATTGGGCGACATCACGCTGACCGGTATCGTGTCGGCGAGTTCAGCGACCGACGCCGTCACGGTGCAGTCGCTGGCCGGCGCCATCGTCGACGGTGGTGATACAAATCTCGACATCGTGGCAAATTCGACCGGTGCGGTCACGACGCTTCTTGCCGTCAAAGGCATCGGCAGCGGCAATGCGTTGGAAACGCGCCTTGCAACGCTCAGTGTCACCAACACGACGAGCGGCGACATCGAAATCTCGGAGTCCGACGCGCTGCGGATTGCGAGCCTTTCGCAGTCGGCGAGTGGAGGCGCGAAGGTTCATGCCGGCGGCAATCTCAATGTCGTCGGCGCGGTGAGCGTCGGCAAAGCGCTGGCACTCAGCTCGGGAGCAGCGGTAACAGTCGGCGGCCTGATATCGGGCTCGACCGTTACGATCTCGGGCGAGACCGGCGTCGCACTGGACGAGAAGGTCACGGCGACCGTCGATGACATCGTCATCACCAGCAACGGGGCGATCGACGCACGTTCGACGCTCGAGGCCGCGCGCCACGTCACCCTGACCAGCGACGGCGCTACGTCCATCGGCGGTACGGTCACCGCGAACAGCGGCAAAGTCTCTGTTACCGCCGGCGGCGCCTACAAGCAGACGGGCGACGTGACGGGTCACACCGGCGTCGACACGTCGAGCGGGGCTTCGACCACCGTCATCGGCACCATCACCTCCGCCAACGGCAAGGTGGTGATGCAGGCAGCGGCCGCACTCGGCATCGACGGCAGCGTCTCGGGCGACACCGGCGTCGAGATCGCCAGCGGCGACGCGACGACGATCAAGGGCAGCGTCACCAGCAACGCCGGCGCCGTCAGCGTCACGGCGGGTCCGGTGAACGGCTCGGCCAAGACCGGCGCCTCCATCGCCATCGACGGCACCGTCTCCGGCCTCGGCGGCACGGTCAACCTCACCGCCGGCGAAGACATCGACGTCGACGGTTCGGTCACCGGCCGCGACCAGGTCGAGCTGTCGGCGGCGCGCGACATCCGTGTCGGCGATCCGGCCAATGCGACGCTCACCTCGACTGCGGCCGACGTCGCCGTCAACGCGGGCCGCAGCTACAGCCAGAAGGGCAACGTCTCGGGCGAGACCGGCGTCGCCATCGCCAGCGGCACGTCGAGCACCATCGGCGGCAACGTCACCTCCGCCAACGGCGCCGTCAGCGTCGATGCCGGAACCGACATCGCGGTTACCGGTGCGGCCAACGGCAAGGGCAAGGTGGCGCTCACCGCCGCCAACGACGTCACGGTCGGCGGATCGCT
>CALMPK010000264.1 GCA_937873575.1 uncultured Hyphomicrobiaceae bacterium | reverse complement strand
GCGGCGGCTCTCGTGACGCTCGGTGCCGAGCACGTAGAGGCCACCCGCTTCGAGTGCCACCTGCTTCTTCGCCGAAACGTCGGATGCGATCTCGGACTGGCGCTTGGCGATCTCGCTCTCGCTCGGCTCGCGGCCCGCCGCGCGCTCCTCGGCGATCCAGTCGCGCACCTGGTACTCGACGTTGCCGCCGAGCTGAATATCTGTTCCGCGGCCGGCCATGTTGGTGGCGATGGTCACCGCGCCCGGCACGCCGGCCTGCGCGACGATGTTCGCCTCCTGCTCGTGGTAACGAGCGTTGAGCACCTGATGCGCGATGATCGGCTGACCCGACTTGGCCTTCCGCGCAACCTCCTGGAGATGCCCGCCGATGCTCTCGAAGTAGGCTTTGAGCTCGGCGTCGCGCTCGTGCTTCAGCTCGGCCGCCTGGGCCAGCACCTTGGCGCCGAGATCGGTGATGTACTTCTTGTCGGAAAGCAGGGCGGAGAGCTGCTCCGACTTCTCGATCGAGACCGTGCCGACGAGCAGCGGCTGGCCGCGGCGCTCGCAGTCGGCGATGGTCATCACGATGGCGGAGAGCTTCTCGGGCTGCGTGCGATAGATCTCGTCGTCCTCGTCGACGCGCGAGATCGGCCGGTTCGTCGGAATCTCGATCACGTCGAGCCCGTAGATGTCCATGAACTCGTTGGCCTCGGTGGAAGCCGTGCCGGTCATGCCCGCGAGCTTGTCGTAGAGGCGGAAGTAGTTCTGGAAGGTGATCGAGGCGAGTGTCTGGTTCTCGGGCTGGATCTGCACTCGCTCCTTCGCTTCGAGCGCCTGATGCAGACCCTCCGAATAGCGCCGGCCCGGCATCATTCGGCCGGTGAACTCGTCGATGATGACGACCTCGTCGCCCTTGACGATGTAGTCCTTGTCGCGCTGGAACAGCTTGTGCGCCTTGAGCGCCTGATTGATGTGATGGACGACCGTGACGTTCTCGATGTCGTAGAGCGAGCCCTTGAGCATGCCGGCCTCGGCGAGCAGCTCCTCGACGCGCTCGTTGCCCGACTCCGTGAGCGACACCTGACGCTGCTTCTCGTCGAGCTCGAAGTCCTCCGCGCCAAGACGCGGGATGAAGCCGTCGATGGCGACGTAGAGTTCGGCGCGGTCCTCGACGGGTCCGGAGATGATGAGCGGCGTGCGCGCCTCGTCGATCAGGATCGAGTCGACCTCGTCGACGATGGCGAAGGCGTGGCCGCGCTGGACCATCTCCGCCTTGCTCATCTTCATGTTGTCGCGCAGGTAGTCGAAGCCGAGCTCGTTGTTGGTGGCATACGTGACGTCGCAGGCGTACTGCTCCTTGCGCTGCTCGTCGTCGAGGCCATGCACGATCACACCGACGGTGAGACCGAGGAACTTGTAGACGCGACCCATCCACTCGGAGTCGCGTTTGGCGAGATAGTCGTTGACGGTGACGACGTGGACACCGTTTCCGGCCAGCGCGTTGAGGTAGACGGCGAGCGTCGCGACGAGCGTCTTGCCTTCACCGGTCTTCATCTCGGCGATACCGCCGTCGTGAAGAACCATGCCGCCGATCATCTGCACGTCGAAATGGCGCTGGCCGAGTGCGCGCTTGGCCGCCTCGCGGACCGTGGCGAACGCGGGCACCAGCAGAGCGTCGATGTCCTTGCCGCCAGCGAGCTCGGCGCGGAACATCTCCGTGCGGGCCCGCAGGTCGGCATCGGAGAGCTTCGCCACCTCCGGTTCGAGTGCGTTGATCGCCTCGACCCGGGGGCGGAACGTCTTGACCCGGCGCTCGTTGGAGGAACCGAAGAACTTCGAGGCGAGCGAGCCGAACGAAACCATGCGAAACGTCCTCAACGTATGAGCCTGCGACGGCGCTGAGGCGCGAACCCCGGCCTTCGACGAAATGGCGGCGGCACCGAATTTCCCGTTCCGGCGACTGGATGCGCAACAATGCGCCAGCGCTCCTCCTCCCGGAGGACCGCAGCGTCGCTTCGGCCGGGCGACCGTACCCGACGTCGCCACGGCCCGGTGCTTCGAGCGGAGAGATAAGGAGCGCCCCACCCCCTTGTCAACGTAATGCCCCGTCTCGCGCGCCCGTGCCGCGCCGGGCGAGGCGTGGTTCAGGTGCGGTTCTGGCGTCATTCCATCGGCCGTGCACGGCCCGCCTCTCGAAAACTTAACTTGGCTTCCCCCCTGCCCGCGTCTATCCATGCGCCCGAACGGGTCGGAACCGCCCGGAATTTACGGTGCGAGCGCTTCCCAGCGACCGCACCCACCCGCAAGCCCCTAGGAGCAATGCCCCGTGAGACGTAAATCCGCTAAGGCTCTGATCCTCGCTGCATTGACGGCCTCGGCCCTGCCCTTCTCGGGCTTCGCCGCGGGGCCGGCCCTGGCCGAGGACAAGACGGTCGCGACCGTCGATGGCATCGCCATCACCGAGGCCGACCTGAAGCTCGCCGACGACGAGATCGGCCGCGACCTCGGAAGCCTGCCCGACAGCACCAAGCGCCGCGTCCTGGTAGAATTCCTGGTGGAGAACACGTTGTTCGCCAAGGCCGCCGAGGCGGAAAAGCTGAGTGAGGGCCCGAGCTTCGAGAGCCGCATGCGCTACTGGCGCAACCGGGCGCTGCGCGACGCTTATTTCGACAGCAAGATCAACTCGGCCATCAGCGAAGCGGCCGCCAAGACCTTCTATGACGACCAGGTCAAGGCCATTAAGCCGAAGGAAGAGGTGCAGGCGCGCCACATCCTCGTCGAGAGCGAGGACCAGGCGAAGGAGCTGAAGAAGAAGGTCGAGGGGGGTGCCGATTTCGCGGCCCTCGCCAAAGAGCATTCCAAGGACCCCGGCACCAAGGACGACGGCGGCATGCTCGGCTATTTCTCGGCCGGCCAGATGGTGCCGCAGTTCGAGCAGGCCGCGTTCGCGCTGCAGAAGGGCCAGGTCTCGCCGCCGGTGAAGAGCCAGTTCGGCTGGCACATCATCAAGCTCGAGGATCGCCGGTTGAAGCCCCCGCCGTCGTTCGACGAGGTCAAGGACCGCATTCTCTCCTCGATGATCCACCAGCGCGCTCAAGGAGCCGCCGCTGAGCTGCGCGGCAAGGCCAAGGTCGAGTACCTCGACCCCGAGATCAAGAAAGAGGCCGAGCAACAGGCGAGCGAGCAGGACTCTCAGCGCAAAGAGATCGAGGCCATGATCAAGAAGCAGCTCGAGGCGCAGGAGAAGGAGCAGGGCGACAAGAAGTAACGCCCTGCGAGCCGCCGTCCGCGCGGCACATCCGGCACTCGTGCCATTGCTTTTTCCAGTCGGGCCGCTTGAAAAAGGCGGCCCGATCTGTTTCGGCTGCTTGGCCGTCTCATCCGCTCGCGAACCCGCGCGCGAGACCACACCCATCCGAGAGACCCCCATCCGAGAGACCCCATGGGCAAGATCACCACCGTATCGCCGTTCGCACCTCAGACCCTGGCCAAGCTGCCCGCCATCGACGGCGTCCGCTTCGCGACCGCAGAGGCCGGCATTCGCTACCAGAATCGGACCGATCTCATGGTCGCCGTCATGGAGCCGGGGACAGTCGTGGCCGGCGCGCTGACGCAGTCGAAGACCTGCTCGGCGCCGGTTCTTCTCTGCCGTGAGAACCTCACGCACGGCAAGGCGCGCATCCTCGTCGTCAACTCGGGCAATGCCAACGCCTTCACCGGCATGAAGGGCCGTGAAGCGGTCAACACGACCGTCGCTTTCGCTGCTGCTGGGGCGGGTTGAAAACCGTGGGGGGTCTATGTGTCCTCGACCGGCGTCATCGGCGAGCCGATGGACGCCGGCAAGTTCACGCATCTCCTCGCCGGTCTCGCGAAGAAGACGAAGGCCAATGCCTTCGAGGCTGCCGCGCGCGCCATCATGACCACCGACACCTACCCAAAAGTCGCCACGCGCAAGATCGATCTCGACGGCGTCAAGGTGACGATCAATGGCATGTGCAAGGGCTCCGGCATGATCGCTCCCGACATGGCGACGATGCTCTCCTACATCTTCACCGACGCGGCGATCTCGCAGAAACTGCTGCAGGCGCTCGTCTCCGAGCACGTCGAGACCTCGTTCAACTGCATGACGATCGACGGCGATACCTCGACCAGCGACACGTGCCTCGTCTTTGCGACCGGCAAGGCCGCCGACAAGGGGCAGGAGCCGATCACGCGCAAGACCGATAAGCGCCTCGCTACCTTCGGCGCGGCGCTGCACGACGTGATGCGCGATCTCGCGGTCCAGGTCGCCAAGGACGGCGAGGGCCTTTCCAAGTTCGTGACGTTCGAAATCACGGGAGCCGAGAGTTTCAAGGCGGCACGCACGATCGCACGGGCCTGCGGCAACTCGCCGATCCTCAAGACAGCGATCGCGGGCGAGGATCCGAACTGGGGCCGCGTGGTCATGGCGGTCGGCAAGTCCGGCGAGGCGGCGGATCGCGACAGACTGACGATCTGGTTCGGCCCGCACTGTGTCGCGCGCAACGGCGAGCGCGCGGAAGAGTACGACGAGAAGACGGTGGCGCAGTACATGAAGGGCCGTGAGATCGTCATCCGCGCGGATGTCGGTGTCGGCAAGGCATCGGCGACGGTCTGGACGTGCGATCTCACGCACGACTACGTCTCGATCAACGCGGACTACCGGAGCTAGCGCTCCGGTCGTTCGAGCGAAGCGAGAGCGTAAGCCGGCAGCGCAAGAGAAAACGCTCCGGTCGTTCGAGCGAAGCGAGAGCGTCAACCGGCAGCGCAAGACAGAACGCTCCGGTCGTTCGAACGAAGCGAGAGCGTAAGCCGGCAGCGCAAGACAAAACGCTCCGGTCGTTCGAACGAAGCGAGAGCGTAAGCCGGCAGCGCAAGAGAAAACGCTCCGGTCGTTCGAGCGAAACGAGAGCGTAAACCGGGCCCGCATAGGCGCCTCTGACAAGGCGCGCGGAGCGTGCTCAGCGGCCAAGGCCGCCGTCACGGACGACGCACGCGACCGAAGGGAGCAATACCATGGACCCGAAGTTCTGGCTCAGACGGTGGGAGAAGGGCGAGACCGGGTGGCACCGCGACGACGTGCATACCGAGCTCGAGGCCCACTGGCGCAAGCTCGAACTCCCCGAGAAGTCGCGCGTGCTCGTGCCGCTGTGCGGGGCATCGCCCGACATGGCATGGCTCGCCGCGCAGGGACATGAGGTGATCGGCGTCGAGCTGTCACGGCTCGCGGTCGAAACGTTCCTCACGCCCCCCCGCGTCTCTCCCGCCGAAGGGGGGGGGCTCGGCTCCCCCCCCTACCCCGGGGGGCGCTATCAGCTCGGGGGGGGAGCCTTCTCCGCGCCCCCCGCCGATCTCCTCGCCAGCATTTCAGCCGTCTATGACCGCGCCAGCCTCGTTGCGCTTCCACCCGACTTGCGCGAGCGCTACACCCGCTTCCTCGCCGATCACCTCGCGCCCGGCACGCCGATGCTGCTGATCTCGCTGACCTACGATCAGAGCGAGATGAATGGCCCTCCATTTTCCGTCCCGCCCGCTGAAGTCGAGCGCCTGTTGGCTCCGAGCTTCGACATCGCGATGCTGAATCATGCCAGCGCATTGGACGAGACGATGAAGAATCGCGGTCTCTCTGCGCTCGAAGAGCATACGTACCTGCTTCGACGCAAACCTGATGCGGGAGCCAAAGCGTGAGCGACACCGCGGCTGCAAAGAGGATTCTCCTAGTCGTCGCCGTCGCCTTGATCGATGCCGACAATCGCGTGCTGATCTCGCAGCGCCCGAAGGGCAAGCAGCTCGAAGGGTTATGGGAGTTTCCCGGCGGCAAGCTCGAGCCGGGCGAGACGCCCGAGCAGGCACTCGTTCGCGAATGCCGCGAGGAACTCGGCATCGAAGTCTGCGAGACGTGCCTCGCGCCGCTCACCTTCGCCAGCCATACCTACGACGACTTCCATCTGCTGATGCCGCTCTACATCTGCCGCAACTGGGAGGGCGAGATCGCGCCCGCCGAGGGCCAGGAGATCGCGTGGGTACGCGCCAACAGGCTCCAGACTTATCCGATGCCGCCGGCCGACGTGCCGCTGATCCCCTCTCTCCGCGATCTCCTCTGCTGACGAAGCGACGGCACGCGTGGTCTCCTCACTGCGACGCCCGTATGCTCGTTCCGCGCACTTCCCATCGCCGCATCTCGACTTGCATCGACAGCCATGGGGCCTAAACTCACTGTCGCGCCTGAGGGAATGAAACCAAGGGAGTTCGAAGCATGCTGGCCATGGAGATCGAGGAACACGCCCGCAAGATGCTGGCAATGTACGGCGACCGCGCATTGCCCGAGGTCGCGCAGAAAGCTGCAGCGCTCGAGCGCAGCGGCGACAAGGATCAGGCCTCAGATTGGCGGCGCATCGAAAAGGCGCTTCGCGAGATGCGCGGCCCCCGCGCTTCCTGATCGTACCGACACTCACGCGTCATCGGACTTGATTGCGGCAATCGATCGCCGCGCTTCACTCGGTATCGGTTTCTCGCGATGATCGCGCCGTCGCCGGGCCGGGCTCGGCCGGATACTCCTTCGTACCGAGCGCATCGGCGAGGCGCATCGAGGCTGATCCGGGCTTCAGCGGCTTCTGCTGGCTCGGATCGGGTGCCCATGCGGTGACGCTCAGAATCTCGAACGTCGCGAGCACGCGGCCATCTTCGCGCGCGTGCCGCTCGGCGTAGATCTCGGCCGCGCGCACGAGGCAGTCGCGCCGCGCCGGTCCCCGTCGCCGCGAATTCAGCACGTTGCTCGCGCCCATGGCCTTGATGTCGCGCATCAGCTCCAGCGGGCTGGCGTACGCGACGCGCACCGTCTCGCTATCGACGACGGGCAGCGCGAAACCCGCGCGCTGCAACAGGCCGCCGAGATCGCGCACCTCGATCGAGGGTGAGACGCGCGGGGATGCACCACCGGTGATCTCCTCTTCGGCGACGAGCCAGGCCTCGCCGAGTTCCGCAAGCGTCGAGCCACCGAGCAGCGCCGCCATGAACAAGCCATCCGGCTTCAGCGCGCGCCGGATCTGCAGCAGCGTCCCGGGCAGATCGTTCACGTGATGTAGCGCCAGCCCCGACACGACGAGATCGAGCGAGGCATCGGCGAACGGCAGCGCTTCCTCGTCGGCCAGCACAACCGGGCCGTCGCACTGCGCCAGCAGCTCGGGCACACCTTCGACATCGATCATCAGGCCGACACTCGCCAGCTGGCGAAGTCGCCGGCTCAAAACGCCGTGATGCGCTCCGAGATTGACGGCCACGGGAAAGCTGCGCTGAACGATCTCCAGCCGTTCGGCGAGATCGTCTGCGACGCGGCGGAGCAGGAAATCGACGTCTCCCGCGCTGCGCGCCACGCGGGACCGTCGCCGACGCAGCAGCGCCCGATCATAGGGCCGTGAGCGCAAGTCGTCTGCGGCACTGCCTTCGCCCGTACTGTTGCGCTCCTTGCGCATTCGTCGGATCATCCTTGTCGGCCGGCCGGGGATTGCCGGGTCATAGCGTATGGAGCGGGCCCGTGGCCAGCGATGCGGTGCCGGGGGATGGCGATTGCGGCGACGGGCGGCCGCCCCCGTCCCGCTTCGCCACGACGATGGCTGTGGTCCGACAGGGCTTCGCGCCGCTTCTCGACACCATCGTACCGCCGCTCTGTCTCGCCTGCCAGGCGCCACTCGCCAGCCACGATGCGCTGTGCTCCGGCTGCTGGCGCGAAATCGATTTCATCCGTCCACCGCTGTGCGAACGCCTCGGCCTGCCGCTCTCCTACGA
>CALMPK010000263.1 GCA_937873575.1 uncultured Hyphomicrobiaceae bacterium | reverse complement strand
TTGGATGTTCCCGTCGGCGCAGGCTGCGACGGTCCAGGCGGACCACAGCAGCCAAGCCAGCGCTGGGCACAGTGACCACTCCGCACCGGCGAAAAAATCTGATCGCGACTGTGCCGCGATGGAGATGGCCAAGTCGGTTGGACCGCTTCCCGGCGTACTCTCCATTGCCTCCCCGGATATGTGGATCGCGACCGCGATCCTACCCGAGCCTGTTCGCATTCATGCACCGGCGATTGTCACGACGGTCGAACCGCGTGGTCCGCCGCGAACCAGCGGTGGCTTTGCCGCCATCTTCGCCAGCAATCACCGCCTGTTGATCTGAGCTTTGCGCATGTCTCGCTGCCGCAATCCCGCGGCCGCGTCACTTGTGCGGAGTTTCTATGTTCTTGGTTCACGGCCGCGCCACCGCAACGGCGCCACTCATCACCACCCGATTCTATGCGCTCACGCTGCTGTTCGTTGCAGCAGTCATTGGGCTGTCCAAGCCGGCCTTCGCCGGCACTTATAACCTGACCGTCGAAAACGCGATGGTCGATATCGGCGGCAAGACCGTCGAGAAGATGACCATCAATGGCGGCGTGCCTGGTCCGACCCTCCATCTGAAGGAAGGTGAGGACGCGACGATCATCGTCACCAACAAGACGAGCGAGCCGACCTCCGTGCATTGGCACGGCATTCTGCTGCCGGGAATGATGGACGGCTCGCCGGGATTCAACGGCTTCATGGGCATCAAGCCTGGTGAGAGCTTCACCTACACCTTCCATATCCGCCAGAGTGGCACCTATTGGTACCACAGCCACTCGGGCACGCAGGATCAAAGCGTCTTTGGCGCGATCGTCATCGATCCGAAGGAACCCTCACCGTTCCGCTACGATCGCGACTACGTGCTGCTGCTGGGCGACGCGACCCCGGAGGATTCCGACGATGTCCTGCGCAATCTGAAAGCCGATTCCGAATATTACAACTTCAACCGCCGCACGGCCGGGGACTTCTTCCGCGACGCCGCCAAGGACGGCACTTCGAAGGCGATCGATGACCGGTTGATGTGGGGCGAGATGCGGATGGATCCGACCGATCTGTCCGACGTGTCCGGCTACACCTTCATCGTCAACGGCAAGTCGCCGGCGGCAAACGAGACGTTCCTCTTCAAAAAGGGTGAACGGCTTCGCCTGCGCATCATCAACGGCTCGGCCATGACGCTGTTCGATCCGCGCATCCCTGGGCTCAAGATGACGGTGGTCGCCGCCGATGGGCAGGACGTGAACCCCGTGCCAGTCGATGAAATCCGCATCGGCGTTGCCGAGCGCTACGACGTGATCGTCGAGCCTAAAGAGGATCGTCCTTACACATTCTTTGCGGAGTCGATTGACCGCACGGGCTACGCGAAAGCGACGCTCGCGACGGCATCGGGTCAAGTTGGCGAGCTGCCTGATCGTCGCCCGCGTTCGATCCTCACCATGGACGATATGGGCATGCCATCGATGGGCGGGATGGACACGTCCGGCATGGACCATGGCTCGATGAAGGGCATGGACATGTCGGGCATGGATCACAGCTCGATGAAGGGCATGGACCACAGCTCCATGAGCGGCATGGATATGTCGGGAATGGACATGGGAGACCCGGCCACGGAGGTCGATGGCAACGGCCGCCCAAAGGGCTGGTCGGCCGGCTTCCCAGCGGATGCCAAGGTACTTGACTACAAGATGCTGAAAGCCTTGCGCCGCAATGAGGACAGCGGCGCTCCGACGCGGGACATTACCGTTCGTCTGACCGGTAACATGGAACGCTATATGTGGTCGCTGAACGACAAGAAGTTCGGTGATGCGGCACCGATCAAGGTGAAGTATGGCGAACGCGTGCGCCTGATCTTCGTCAATGAAACGATGATGGCGCACCCGGTCCATCTGCATGGTCAGTTTTTCCAGTTGGAGAATGGCCAGACCGACAACAAGCCGCTCAAGGACACAGTGATTGTCCCGCCGGGCAAGACGGTGTCGGTCGTCTTAACGGCAAAAGAAGTCGGCGCCTGGCCGCTGCACTGCCATCTGCTCTACCACATGGTGGCGGGCATGATGACGCGATTCATCGTCGAGCCGCCGGGCACGACGGATGCGGAGGTCACACCGGATCAGGCAAGTGTCGCTATGTCGCCGCATGATGAGAGCGGTGACTCGATGATGAAGATGATGGGACATGGAGGCCACCAATGAGACGGGTTGCTTTCATGACCGCGACGGTGCTGCTGATGGGCGGCACCACGTACGCCGCGCCTGATATGGGGATGGGCGATGATCCTGCGCCGACCATCTTCAACAACATCCGCATTGAGGGAGATTACGTCCCGACTTCGGACGGGTTGTTCAGCTGGGACGTGGATGGCTGGGTCGGCGGCGACAGCGAACGGGTTTGGCTGCGTTCCGAAGGCGAGATCGAAGACGGCCGGACGCAGGATGCGGAAGCCCAGATCTACTACGGATGGAATTTCCATCCATTCTGGGACGCGCTGATCGGCGTTCGTCAGGACTTCGAGCCGGAATCGACCACATACCTCGCCGCCAGCGTCGTTGGTTTGGCCAAGTACGATTTCGAGACGGAGGCCAGCGTCTTCCTGTCGGATCGGGGCGACGTGTCCGCGCGCTTCAATCAGAGCTTCGACTTTCTCCTGACACAGCGATTGATCGCGCAGCCCTATGCGCAGCTCGATCTCTACGCGCAGGACGTTCCGGAGCTGAATGTCGGGGCCGGCCTCAGCGAGGTCGAGCTTGGTTTGCAGCTTCGCTATGAGATCACGCGCAAGTTCGCGCCGTATGTCGATGTCTCCTGGCAGCGCAAGGTGGGCGAGACGTCCGGCCTCGCGCGCGCTGCAGGCGAGGATCCCGAAAGCGCCACCATCCGGTTCGGCCTGCGAGTTTGGTTCTGACGCTGCATTTCGCAGCGTCATTGCTCGTGATCGGCCGGCATGGGCAGCCCCATTGCGGGGGTACGGGTTTTCACAATCGGCCGCCAACCTAAGGAGTTACCTATGACGCTCAAACAAACCTTGCTCGCGGCGATCGCTGTATCGGCGCTGGCACTTTCGTCGGTGGCTTTTGCGGCCGGCGAGCATGGCGGCCATGACATGTCCGGCATGAAGATGTCCGGCGACATGGACAAGATGCATGAGGAAATGGAGGCGAAACTCGCCGACACCTCCGCGTTCGGCGAGAAGGGCGATCCGGCCAAGGCGACCAAGACAGTCAAAATCGCCGGCGAAGAAATCCGCTACGACGTCACGTCGCTGACGCTGAAGACCGGCGACACGATTACCTTCCAGTTCACCAACAAGGGTGAACAACCGCACGAGTTCACTATCGGCGACGCGGCCTATCAGGAGACCGCCAAGCAGATGATGACGATGATGACCGAGATGGGCATGGATATGACCTCGCCCGAGCACGAGGCCGCCCATGCCGGTGCCGGTAACACGGTGATCGTCAAACCGGGCGAGACCAAATCGGTGACCTGGAAGTTCACCAAGCCCGGCGAGTTCCTTTTTGCCTGCAATTTCGTCGGTCACTCCGAAGCCGGAATGCTCGGCACGATCTCGGTGAAGTGACGCATCGCGGGGCGGCGCGCTTCGGCGCGCCGCTCCCTGATCGCCGGAAGGAGGATGGGATGAAACATCGAACAGCATTGGCCAGTTTGGTCGTTGTAACCGCACTGTGGACCACGCCGACTTACGCGGACACCGCGGCCGATGTCGCGGCAGTGAAGACCGTCCTGCAATCCTACAGCGATGCCGTGCAAAAGCTGGATGGTAGTCTCGCGACGCCGCTCTTCGCCCCGGACGCCCATATTTTCGAGCAGGGCGGCGATGAGGGAAGTTGGTCGACCTACCTCAAGAATCATCTCGGTCCGGAGTTCGCCGAGTTCTCGTCCTTTGTGTTTTCCGACTACCAAGCGAACGCCACGATCGAGGGCGATCTGGCGATCGCGTCGGAAACCTACCGCTACACGCTGATCGTGAAGGCCAGCGGCGAGAGGGTCGAGCGTCTTGGTGCGGCGACCAGTGTCCTCAAGCGCACGGCGGACGGCTGGAAGATCGTCCAGTACCATTCCTCGTCACGCAAACCGCCCGGATAGCGTGGTGGATAATTTTCACCCATCCCTTGACCTTCCCATCATGGGAAGCCCCACCTTCCCATCATTAGAAGGAGGCCAACCATGAGCGGTTGCTGCGGCGGACACGCCAAACACGAGCATGCCCAGCATGGGCATCACCATAACGATCCCGATCCGGTCGCGACTGCGATCGACCCGGTCTGCGGCATGACCGTGAAGATCAAGCCGACCAGCCTGAAAGCCGATCATGACGGCGTGACGCACTATTTCTGCAGCGCGAAGTGTCAGGCGAAATTCATCGCCGATCCCGCGGCCTGTCTCGGCGACAAGCCGGCGAAGCCAGCTGTGGCGGTCGACGAAGGCACGCAGTGGACCTGCCCGATGCACCCCGAGATCGTGCGCGACATGCCCGGCTCGTGCCCGATTTGCGGTATGGCGCTTGAGCCCATGATGCCGTCGCTGGACGCAGGGCCAAATCCCGAGCTCGCCGACATGCAGCGGCGCTTCTGGATCGGCCTAGCGCTGAGCTTGCCGGTGGTTGCGCTGGAGATGGGCGGTCATTTTCTCAATTTGCATCGCTGGGTAAGTCCGCAGCTGGGTAACTGGCTACAACTCCTTCTCGCGACGCCGGTCGTGCTGTGGGCCGGATGGCCGTTCTTTGAGCGCGGCTGGCAGTCCCTGAAGACGCGTAACCTCAACATGTTCACGCTGATCGCGATGGGCACCGGGGTCGCTTGGCTTTACAGCGTCGTCGCCACCGCCGCCCCTGGCATGTTCCCACCCGCGTTTCGCGGCATGGGCGGGACGGTTGCCGTCTATTTCGAGGCGGCGTCGGTCATCACGGTCCTGGTATTATTGGGACAGGTGCTTGAACTGCGCGCCCGCGAATCCACCGGCGGCGCCATCCGCGCGCTGCTGGATCTTGCGCCAAAAACCGCGCGACGCGTGCGCGAGGACGGGAGCGACGAGGAAATCCCCGTCGAGCAGATCGCGGTGGGCGACCGTCTGCGTATCCGTCCCGGCGAGAAAGTGCCGGTCGATGGCGTTGTGGTTGAGGGCCAGGGCGCGGTCGACGAATCCATGGTCACTGGGGAGTCAATGCCGGTGAACAAGGAAGCCGGATCACCGTTGATCGGTGGGACGCTCAATCGCAATGGCGGTCTGCTGCTGCGCGCCGAGCGGATCGGCCGTGACTCGATGCTGTCGCGTATCGTGCAGATGGTGGCCGAGGCGCAGCGCAGCCGCGCGCCGATCCAGCGTCTGGCCGACAAGGTCTCCGGCTGGTTCGTGCCAAGTGTCATCGCCGTCGCTGTCTTGTCGTTCATCGTCTGGGCGGTCTGGGGGCCGGAGCCGGCGATGAGCTACGGGCTGATCGCCGCGGTTTCCGTTCTCATCATCGCCTGTCCCTGTGCGCTCGGTCTCGCCACGCCCATGTCAATCATGGTCGGTGTCGGCAAAGGCGCTGAAGCGGGTGTGTTGATCAAGAATGCCGAGGCGCTGGAACGGCTGGAGAAGATCGACACGCTCGTGGTCGATAAGACCGGCACTCTCACGGAAGGCAAGCCATCGGTCGTAGCCATCAAGGCGGCATCCGGCATCGATGAGAATGAGTTGCTCCGGCTCGCGGCCAGCGTGGAACGCTCCAGCGAGCATCCGCTGGCCAGTGCGATTGTCGCGGCTGCGGCTGCCCGCAAACTGAGCCTTGAAGAACCGTCCTCGGTCGACGCCCCAATGGGTAAAGGCGTAATCGCTGCGGTCGCCGGCAAACAGGTTCTTGTCGGCACCACAAAATTTCTTGGGGAACGCGGCATCGACGCGGCGGCCTTTTCGGGTGCGGCGGACGCCCTGAGGCGCGACGGTGCCACAGCCGTCTTTGTCGCAATCGACCAGGCGGTCGCTGGCGTGATCGGCATTGCCGACGCCGTCAAGGAATCGACCCCAGCTGCATTGGCGGCCCTTAAGCAGGCGGGCATCCGCGTCATCATGCTCACCGGCGACAATCGCGTCACCGCGGAAGCTGTCGCCAACCGCCTGGGTATCGCCGACCTCGAAGCCGAGGTGCTGCCCGATCAGAAAAGCGCCGTCATCGCCAGGCTGAAGGGACAAGGCCGCGTGGTGGCCATGGCGGGCGATGGTGTGAACGATGCCCCGGCGCTTGCGGCTGCCGATGTCGGCATTGCGATGGGCTCGGGCACGGACGTGGCGATGGAGAGTGCCGGTGTAACCCTGCTCAAGGGTGACTTGCGCGGGATCGTCGCCGCACGGCGCCTCAGCCAGGCCACAATGCGCAACATCCGCCAGAACCTCTTCTTCGCGTTCATCTACAACGCGGCCGGCGTTCCGATCGCCGCCGGTGTCCTCTATCCCGCGTTCGGATTGCTGCTGTCGCCGATCGTCGCGGCGGCGGCCATGGCTCTGAGTTCGTTCTCGGTGATCGCTAACGCGCTCAGGCTTCGCACCTTGTCGCTGAAGGGAGGCGTCTCATGAATATCGGCGAGGCAGCGGCACGGTCCGGCGTGACCGCCAAGATGATCCGCTACTACGAAAGCATCGGATTGATCGGGACCGCGACACGCACGGCGTCCGGCTATCGGACTTACGGCGAGACGGATGTCCATCGGCTGCGGTTTATCCGCCGCGCCCGTGACCTTGGCTTTTCGATGGAGAAGATCGAGACGCTCCTCGGCCTCTGGGGCAATAAGGATCGGTCCAGCGCCAATGTGAAGGCGCTGGCGCAGGCGCATGTCGAAGAGTTGAGGCAGCAGATCGGCGAGCTGCAGGCGGTCCTGTCAACCCTCGAACATCTCGTCGAGCATTGCCACGGCGACGACCGACCGGAGTGCCCTATCCTTGACGACCTCTCGCATGGCAGTCGCATCGACAGTTGCCACGCGCCATCAACGCCGACGAAGCAATGAGCGACCCGCCAGCCCGTTTTACGCCGGCGCTTGGCAAGGCATGGCTGACACCAGCCTACGACGTTGCCATCCGCTTGTTGACGCGGGAGGCTGTCTGGCGTCGCAAACTGATCCGCTGGGTTGACCTGCAGCCCGGCCAGAAGCTCCTAGATATCGGCTGTGGCACTGGCTCACTCGTCGTGCGGCTTGCGGCAGAGCAACCCTCGGCAGCCCTACATGCCCTCGATCCGGATTCCGCTGTGCTGGCGCGCGCGCGCGCCAAGGCCGCCAAAGCTGGAGCCACCATTCGCTTCCATCATGGCTTTCTGACGCAGGATTTCATCGCCGAGCACGGCCCATTTGACATAATCACCACATCGCTGGTCCTGCACCAGGTCCCGCGCGATGAAAAGCAGCGCATGCTGTTTGCGATCGGCGACGCGCTGACCGACGGAGGCCGCCTCATCATCGCCGATTATGGCTGGCAACGAAGCATGCTGATGCGTGCGGCGTTTCGTCTGACGGTACAAGCAATCGACGGCGTCACAGATACCCAGCCCAACGCCGATAACATCCTGCCACGCCTCTTGGACACCGCGGGATTTCCCGATACCCGCGAGCGCAGCGTGATCAATACGCCGACCGGTTCGATTTCGATCTATGCCGCTGACCCGGCTCGCGCCAAGGCTGCTCAGTAGCGTTCAAGAATCGCCTTCATCTGGGCAATCTCGCGATCCTGCGAGACGATGATCTGATCGCAAAGCGTCTTGATCTCGGGGTCACTGATCGATGCCTCCTTGCACATCAAGATCGCGCCGGAGTGGTGCGGAATCATCGAACGCAGGAACTGACTATCACCGATCCCAGTCTGCATGCGGATCGCGAAGAAGCTGGCAATGAGAACCACCACGGCCGCAGCCCCGATGATCAGGTTGAGGCGGCGCTTGGGATACATCATGCCCATCAGCGCCAGTTCGAGGATGGCCATCGGCGCGGCCATGGTCAGAGCCATGTAGAACATGTTGAGATTGAGATAGAAGTCGTCGACCGTCGCGATCATCTCGAACATTAACACGAACATAACGAGCGTGTTCACGGCCATCATGATCGCGAACATGCGGTAGGGCGAACCGTGGGACATCGAGCCGTGGCTCATGCTCCCATGTTTCATCTCGTGCTGTGCCATCGGTTTTTCCTCTTCGGCGCCGTAACTGCTATGCCCATAGCGCCTGTCTATCATAAATGTTCCGCATCCGGACGTTACCACGACGTTGGAAGGTTTAGTCTGCTAAGCTGTGCTCCAAGCTGCTGATCTCCTCTTTTTGCTTGGCGACCATGGTCTGCGCCATCTTGCGTAGCATCGGGTCCTTGCCGTGCTCGAGTTCGATCTCCGCGATCGCGATCGCACCCTGGTGGTGCGGAATCATCAGCCGTGCGAAATCCGCGTCGGCATCGCCGGTGAAATTCATCGGCATTGCCTTGTCCACCATAGCCATCGCGACTTTGTAGTCGCAGGTGGAGGAGGCACTATGCTCGGCAGCGAGAGCAGCCGTTGCAGCGGTGAGCATAGTCGCGGCAGTCAGTGTAAGAAGCGGTCGCATAGATTGGTCCTTTCGGTGAGGTTGGACCTCGAAGCTAAAACCTCGCAACTCAGCGCGCGATGCGCGCCCGCGCACTCGGACATCACTAAGGCGTTAGGCTTCTAATGCTGTTGGAGGGTTGGCGCGGTGGATCAGCGCGAACAGGACGGGGATCACCAGGAGGGTCAGTGCGGTGGATGTGAGCATGCCGCCAATCATCGGCACAGCGATGCGTTGCGTGACTTCCGAGCCGATTCCATGGCTCCAGAGAATCGGCACCAGTCCGGCCATGATTGCAGCGACAGTCATCATCTTTGGCCGGACCCTTTCGACGGCGCCTTCCATGATGGCGCGCTGCAGGTCGAGCTGGGTGAGCCGCCGACCTTCGGCTTCGGCTTTTGCGCGGTGTTCGCTAAGCGCCTGGCGAAGATAGAGCAGCATCATGACGCCGGTTTCGGCGGCAACGCCGGCAAGGGCGATGAAGCCGACGGCCGACGCGACCGACATATTAAATCCCATCGCATCCATGAGCCAGAAGCCGCCTATCAATGCGAAGGGCAACGACAGGAGCACCGTGAGTGTATCGGAGATACGGCGAAAATTGGCGTAGAGCAGCGTGACGACGAGCAACAGCGTAGCGGGAATGACGAGATTGAGCCGCTGCTCAGCGCGGGCGAGATACTCGAACTGCCCGCTCCAGACTGCGCGATAACCCTCCGGCATCGCGATCTTTTCGGCGACGGCGCGCTGGGCATCGGCGACAAAGCTGCCGAGATCGCGGCCGCGGAGATCAACATAGACATAGACGGCCAACTGGCCGTCTTCTGTGCGGATCGTGGTCGGTCCGCGCGACCGTGAAATGCGAGCAACCTCGCCCAGCGGAACAGTCCCTCCGGAAGGCAACGAGATGAGCACGTCAGTAGCAATCGCGTGGGGATCGCTCCGCGAGTCGCGCGGGATGCGCAGAACCACGCCGTAGCGCTCGCGACCCTCGATGGTCGTGGTGACGGGTTCAGCGCCGAGCGTGAGGGCGATCGTGTCCTGGACAGCGTCGATGTTGAGACCGTAACGGGCGAGACGATCACGATCGGGAACGATGTCGAGAAAATAGCCGCCGGTAACGCGTTCAGCGTAGGCACTGGTCGTGCCCGGCACCGTTCTCACTACGGCCTCGACCTCACGCGATAGACGTTCAAGCTCGGTCAGATCCGGCCCGAACAGCTTGATACCAACCGGCGTGCGGATGCCCGTCGAAAGCATGTCGATGCGCGCTTTGATCGGCATGGTCCAGGCATTGCTCACCCCGGGGAATTGGAGGGCCGCGTCCATTTCGGCGACCAGCGACTCGATCGTGACGCCCGGCCGCCACTGTGCTTCCGGCTTTAGGGTGATGACCGTCTCGCTCATTTCGAGCGGCGCGGGATCGGTCGCGGTCTGTGCGCGGCCGGCCTTGCCCCACACCGTCTGCACTTCGGGAAACTCCTTGATGATGCGGTCCTGCGTCTGCAGCAGCTCGGCCGCCTTCGTCACGGAGAGGCCGGGCAAGGTGGTCGGCATATAGAGCAGCGTTCCCTCGTTCAGATTGGGCATGAACTCGGTGCCGAGCCGCAGGATCGGAATGGCGGTCAGCGCGAGAAGGATCGCGGCGACGAACAAGGTCAACAGCTTTGCGCGCAGCACGTAGCGAATGAGTGGCCGATAAAGCCAGATCAGCAGCCGGTTGAGGGGGTTCTGCGCCTCGGGCCGTATGCGCCCTCGGACGAACAGTACCATAAGCGCCGGCACCAAGGTGACGGATAGAAGCGCTGCCGCTGCCATCGAAAGCGTCTTGGTGAACGCCAAGGGATGAAACAGGCGCCCTTCCTGTGCTTCGAGCGCGAAGATCGGCAGGAAGGAGACGGTGATGATCAACAGGCCAAAGAACAATGAGGGGCCGACCTCCTGCGCGGCCGCAACGAGCACCTCAATCCGCGACGATCCGGCTGGCGCATGCTCCAACCGCTTGTGCGCGTTCTCGATCATGACGATGGCAGCATCGACCATGGCGCCGATGGCGATCGCGATGCCGCCCAGGCTCATGATGTTAGACCCAATGCCAAGGAGGGCCATGACGCCAAACGCCATGAGGATGCCAACCGGCAAGGTGACGACAGCGACCAGTGCGCTGCGCGCGTGCAGCAGGAACACAAAGCAGATGAAGGCGACGACGAGACTTTCCTCGATCAATGTCGATGTCAGCGTGTCGATCGCACGGCCAATGACCTCCGAGCGG
>CALMPK010000262.1 GCA_937873575.1 uncultured Hyphomicrobiaceae bacterium | reverse complement strand
GGCTTGGCCGCGGGGCCGTCACCGACCTATCTTGCCGGGCTGATGGCAGCGACGGTGCTATCCGGCTAGTTGGAACCGCGAGCGGTTCTCCCGACCGGACGAGTACCCCTGCGGGCGGAGGAATTGGGAGGGGTCGCGGCATGGATTGGGACGAGGCGCGGGCAAAGTCGACGGCGAAGCCGATCGGTGTCGGCGAGGATCTCTCGCAGCTCTCGATCGCCGAACTCGAGCATCGGATCAAGGCGCTGCGCGAGGAGATCGTGCGCGTCGAGGCGGAAGTTGCGGCGAAGCGCCGGCACGAGGCGGCGGCGAGCGCACTGTTCAAATCCTGAAAGCCCGCGTGCCACAATCCGCCGATTTCGGGACAATTCTTAATCGATCGCTAACCATAACGGGATAGCGTCTGAACCATCCAGTTCTCTGGATGTCGGGGTGGCACCTGTCCACTCTCTGTTTGACACTCCCTTACGACTTTGAGCCGCCTCCCGGGGCGGCTCTTCTTTTTTCGGGCACGCCGGAGTCGCGGCGCTGAAATTGCATTGTCCACAGTCACGTTACGGCGAGGCCAGTTCTGCCTCGTTTCGACCGAGTTGTTAACTATGGTGTCCTAGTCTCACGCGGTATACGGTAAGCAAGGCGTATCGGGTTGTGTCACGGCGTATCATGAGCAACGAGCTTCTCACCATCGGTGGTCGCGCCAAATCGGGCGTCACCATCTCGTTCGGCGAGCTTTTCCAGGCTTCCGAGCAGTTCGATCAGGTCTTCAAGGAAGGCATGCAACTGGTCGAGCAGACCGCGGCCTATCTGGACGGGCCGGGGCGCCGTGAGGCCAAGGCGCTGCAGCCGCCGGCCAGCGTGCTCTATGCAACCGAAAGCATGCGGCTCACCACCCGCCTGCTCGATTTGGCTTCCTGGCTTCTGATCCGCCGTGCCCTCAAGGAGGGTGAGATCAGTGCCGAAGAGGCGCGCAAGAAGCGCCAGCGTCTCAAGCTCCAGGGGCTCGGACGGCCGTCGCACATCAAGGGTTTCGCCGATCTGCCGCAGGGCCTTCGCGATCTCGTCGAGGCAAGTTTCAAGCTGCAGGACCGCATCGCCCAGCTCGACCGCGCCATGCAGGATACGACGGCGGGCGCCGCCGAGAGCGAGGGCGCCGCGCTTCACGTCAATCCGGTCGGCGACCAGATGAGCCGCCTCGCGGCAGCGTTCGGCGGCAAGCCGATCTGAGTTCAAGGGGAGCGTCCGCGGGCGGGTGCCGGGGCGGACCGCGTTCCCAACGGCTGGTTCGCCCGCACCTTCAGAATTCCGTCCGCGCTAACGTTTTCGGTCCGCGCTCACGTTGCGGGCACGTTCGACGAGAAAAGAAAAAGCCCGGCGAAACGCCGGGCTTTCTTGCTTCTTGACGTGCGTAGCTCCTGTGCCGGGCCGCCCCTCGCCGCGATGCGCGAGCAGCCCCCGAAGCTCGGCCTTAGAACAGGCCTTCGAACTTCTTCTTGAAGCGCGAGACGCGGCCAGCACGGTCCATCAGCTTGGTGTCGCCGCCGGTCCAAGCCGGGTGCGACGAGGGATCGATGTCGAGCGCCAGCGTCGCGCCCTCTTCGCCATAGGTCGAGTAGGTCATGAACTCGGTGCCGTCGGTCATGACGACCTTGATCTGGTGGTAGTCCGGGTGGATGTCGGTGTTCTTCTTCATCGTCGGGCTCCGCGCCGCCTCGAGATCAGGCGGGATTGGGACAGAAACGGGGGCTGGCGGCGGCGCCGCGACGGAACCTGTCGCTGTCGGGAATTCGGGAAGCCGCCTCTATAGTCGAGAAGCGGCAGAGTGGCAAGCGGGCCGATGGCGTGAGGCGGTATTCGTCAATCGACTGCCGTCACGTCATATAGATACTTCCAAGTGCGCTGCGCGTCGTCGCTCCAAAATATCCGCTTCTGCTGAAGGTCGATCTGTACCCAAATCGGGCCGGTGGTGCGCTCCGGATCATGCAGGACGATGGCTGTCGGTGAATTGGAAAGCTGGCGGAAATCGAAGGTGGTTGCGCGGCGCTCGTTCGACGTCTGAACGAGTTCCGACCAGCGCTCCGAGTCGATCCGCTTGAAGCTGCCGAGAGTGAAGCGGCCGTCTGGCCAGCTTTGCCGGTACGATACCACCCGGGGCCGGAGTGGCGCGGCCGACGCCTTTCTGCGAGGGGGGATGAAGAATACCGCGTGACGCAAGGACGTATGGTCCCATGGCGCTTGCCGGCCGGCTGTCGCGGCATAGACGTCGTTGCGCACTCGTCGCAGCGTCGAGATGACTTCCTCGCCGGGCCTTTCGATGTGCCGCAGCAGCGCGGCTGCATACGGAGAGTTGCGGCCTTGGCCGTCGTCAGCGACGGCCCCGGGATTGGTCGAGAATCCGATCAGGATGTCGATGCCCTTGCCCGCAGCGTCGGCAAGCCCCTGACCGACCGTGATCGAGCGAGACGAGCTGCGAAGCCGCTCGGCGAATGGATTGTTGCGACATGCATCCAGCAAGATCAGGCTGTTGAGGGCCTGCCGCTCCATGTGCCGCAAGACCACATTGAGCGAGATCGTTTCGAATTCGATGTCGCCCTCCGTTTGCAGGCGAGCATCGGCTGGCAGCAGATAATTGGTCCCTGAAACCTGGAGCGCGTGTCCGGCGTAAAAGAACAGCGCCAGTTCGGCGCCGTTGATCTGCCGGGCGAAGCCCTGCAACGTTTCGTGCATGCGGGCCCTATCGAGGTCCAGACCGACGCTGACCTCGAACCCGAGTTTCTTCAGCGCCACGCCAAGATCGGTGGCATCGTTGGTCGGGTTCTTCAGTGGTGACGCATGTTGGTAGCCGCCGTTTCCGATCACCAGGGCGACGCGCCTGTCGGCATGGCTCGATGTCGCTGAGATGCTCAGCAGCAGGCAGAAAATCGATAGCACTACGATGCAGCGGGCCGCTTCCTGACCGTACCGACCGGCCCGAATATGAACAGCCCGCATGAACGCCTCCTCGACGAGTCGGGACTGGCGACAAAACGCGGGCGCACGTCATGCGCCGCGCGTCGTCGAAACCAGTCTAGCATCGCCGATCAACCTTCGTCCGGGCCGATCATCAGCTCGGGGCGTACGATCGCATCGAAATCGTCGCCCGAAATGCCGAGCTTGACGGCCTCTTCGCGCAGCGTCGTGCCGTTCTTGTGCGCGGTCTTCGCCACCTTGGCCGCGAGGTCGTAGCCGTACTTCTCCTTGAGCGGCGTAACCAGCATCAGCGAGTTGGCGAGTCCGCGCGCGATGTTGTCGAGACGCGGCTCGATGCCGACGACGGCGTTGTCCGTGAACGACACGGCGGCGTCGGAGAGCAGGCGCACCGACTGCAGGAAGTTGTAGGCCATCATCGGATTGTAGACGTTGAGCTCGAAGTGGCCCTGGCTTCCGGCGAAGGCGATGGCGGCGTTGTTGCCGTGAATATGGGCGGCGACCTGGGTCAAGGCCTCGCACTGGGTCGGGTTGACCTTGCCGGGCATGATCGAGGAGCCGGGCTCGTTCTCGGGCAGCGCGAGTTCGCCGAGGCCCGAACGCGGGCCGGAGCCGAGCAGGCGGATGTCGTTGGCGATCTTGAAGCAGGCCATGGCGACGGTGTGGATGGCGCCATGCGTCATCACCATGGCGTCGTGGGCGGCGAGCGCTTCGAACTTGTTCGGCGCCGATGTGAAGCCGAGGCCCGTGATGCCCGCGATCGCGGCTGCGACCTTCTCCGCGAAGCCCTTGGGCGAGGCGAGGCCGGTGCCGACGGCGGTGCCGCCCTGCGCGAGCTGCATCAGGTCGGGCAGTGTGATCTCGATACGCTTGATGCCGTTCTCGATCTGCTTAGCGTAGCCGGAGAATTCCTGCCCGAGCGTCAGCGGCGTCGCGTCCTGCGTGTGCGTGCGGCCGATCTTGATGATCTGCGCCCATGCCTTGGCTTTGGCGTCGAGTGCCGCGTGCAGATGCTTCAGCGCCGGGATCAGCCGATGCACGGTCTCTTCCGCGCAGGCGATGTGCATCGCCGTCGGGAAGGTGTCGTTCGACGACTGGCTCATGTTGACGTGATCGTTGGGGTGTACGGGCTTCTTCGAACCCATCGCGCCGCCGAGCATCTCGATGGCTCGGTTCGAGATCACCTCGTTGGCGTTCATGTTCGACTGCGTGCCGGAGCCCGTCTGCCAGACGACCAGCGGGAAGTGATCGTTGAGCTTGCCTTCGATCACTTCGTTCGCGGCCTTCACGATGACCGCGCCGAGGGCGGGATCGAGCTTGCCGAGTGCCATGTTGGTTTCGGCGGCGGCGCGCTTGACGATACCGAGAGCGCGGACGATGGGCGCCGGCTGCTTTTCCCAGCCGATCTTGAAATTGCCGAGCGAGCGCTCGGCCTGCGCACCCCAGTAT
The DNA here is from genome assembly GCA_937873575.1 of uncultured Hyphomicrobiaceae bacterium. Taxonomy (GTDB): domain Bacteria; phylum Pseudomonadota; class Alphaproteobacteria; order Rhizobiales; family Hyphomicrobiaceae; genus JAEUMD01. The sequence continues at coordinate 6,425 of CALMPK010000262.1, read as the reverse complement.
TTCGAGGCGTCGACCTCGATCGGTCCGAAGGTGTCGGTCTCGGTGCGGGTGGCGGTGGTGCTCATCCTGTTGCCCTCGTCGAAGCCATGGAAAACCATCGCCGTCGAGGTAGCACGCGCGCCACGCGCCATGCCAGTTGAACGGAAGTCGGCGAAGGGTAGCCGGGCGGGTGTGGAAAGGGCGGTGCGAGGCGGGCAAACGGCATGATCTTGCCGCCCGGATCGTGCTCTCAATATTCGCGATGTGAGCTTAAGTGGCGCAAATTGCTGCCACTTTTTGAAGGCTCCCTAGGTCTGTGCCGGCGCGCGATTCGCCATCTGCCGTCTCCGCTCGCACCACCGCTCCGGCGTTGATTGTTCCCCGAGTTCTGTCGCGTGCGTATGCCCGGAAGACCGCGTCTTCCGAGAGTGAGGCCATGGAACGGAGGACCACGCCATGGAGCCGAAGATCATTGTCTTGATTACGATGCTCGCCCTTCCGAACGGCGACAACGGCGTACATGTGAAGCCGATGCCGACGGTCGACAGTTGCGTCGCCGAGGCGAGTATCGAGGCGAGCGACCCGTTCGTGCGCCACGTCGAGTGTTCGGAGCTGGTCGACGGTCAGCTTCTGCTGAACTTCAAGCGGGAAGAGGATGGCGCCACGGAGCGCGGACCGGACGCAAAGCCGGCGAGCGAGGCGCGCCCCCGCTTTTCGAGCTGAGTTCGACGAATCGCAGGTGTCCCGAGGCCGGGTGCGGTACTCAGCGTTTGCGGAACTGGTCGAGGCTTACGACCTTGCTCGCGCCCTCGGCAGGTGCGTCGGCGGGCTGGCTCACGACGAGTGCTGGCCCACTCGCGGCGGGAGCGGCAGGGGCCGCAGGTTCCGCGGTCGCCCCGGCGGAGGCCGTTTCCTTCTCCGCCTCGACGTTGCGCGACTTCTTCTGCTGGCGCGGTTTGCGCTGGGCGGCAGGTTTCGCCGATGCCGTGGACGCTGCGACGCGCGGGCCCGGAGTCGGCTCGTCGAGCGGCGACTCTACCGTAAGGGGAGGCGGCATGCGCGGATCAGGTCCGATGTCGGCGCTCTCGAACTGATGTCCGAAGCGCACACTCGGATCGAAGAACACGAGGATCGCCTGGAACGGGATGACCAGCCGCTCGGGGATGCCGTCGAACGTCAGGTTCACCTCGAAGCGATCGTCGCTGACGGTCAGCCCCCAGAAGCGGTGCTGCAGAACGATCGTCATCTCGCGCGGGTATTTCTCCTTCAGGCGGCGGGAGAGGCCGACGCCGGGAGCGCGCGTGTTGAACGAGATGTAGAAGTGGTGGTCACCCGGCAGGCCGGATTTGGCGACCTCCGTCAGCACGCTGCGCACAAGGCCGCGCATCGCGTCCTGCTGGAGAGCGTCGTAGTCGATCGTCGGCCCGGAGGTCATGCAGTCCCGCAACCCGCTCTTCTGTTGGGCCGAGGGAAGGCCGCCGCGGACCGCCTTCAGCCGAGAGGAAATGAGTAGGGGGCTTCTGTTGCCCGGTGCCCCCCGGACCGCGCCTTACCCGGCTAGGGGCAAGGGCTTGGATTTAGGCATTTCGCGCCGCATTACGCAGCGAGAGCAGCCTCAGCATAGTTGTCATTGGCAACTATTCTGTGCGGTCCGATAACGGTGGAACCATACCGAGCGAAAACACACCCTTTACACCTTCGTCGATGCTATTTCGCCCCCATCAGCAACCCACCCCTGGCATCCGCACGCCGTGGAGATGAGCTGTTGGTGGAGGCGCCGGGTACCGCCCCCGGGTCCGATCGGCTTATTCCGATGGCCATTTATCGCCATAGCCGGCTTGCGCCGGCAGACTCAATATAGGCTGCGCGCGGTCCAAATGAAAGTGTCGTGGGGGCGTGCCACTCGGCGGGAGCGGTGGACAGAAGGCCCTCTCGCGCGTGGCTCCAAGATCGGATGAAAGCACTCTGGTCTCAAGATTCTAGAGGATCTCTTTCCGATAGCTCATCAGCGTGTGCCGGAGGGCGGTGGAATGTAACGCCGGGACTTGCGGCGTTGGTGGAAACCTGTGAAGCGAAGGGAGTAGGTCGGCAGCGTTCCACCCCCGTCCGGTGCCGCGCCTGCATATCCGTTTCCGCCCGCATTTCCACGGAGAACGCAACCGATGGCGGTTCCGAGCGACCCGAGCGATCCCGGCCTGTCGCCATCATACCTTGCCGAAGCGCCGCGCGCCGCCGCGACTGGCGTGCCGGGTCTGTTTCGCGGCCCGCCGGCATATCGGCCGCGAACGCCATGGCCCATCGGCGCCGCTGTGGTTGCCGCGTTTGGCATCGTCATCTTCGCCATGTCCGCGGGGCTGACCGGTAGCCTCATCGCCACGCCGCCCGCGGATGCGCGGAGCGGCGACGGCGTGTGGCCGTTCGTCGCGGCGCTTTCAGTCAGCCAGCTCTCGGCAATCTTGCTCACGCTCTACGCGGCACGCGCCTTCCGTGGCCGCCCACGCGATGTGCTGTCGCTGCGCGCCCCGGCCCAGGGTGCCGCCGTCTATCCGGTCGCCCTGGTTCTGATGCTGGCGATCTTTGGCTGCTATACGTGGATCGTCTGGCTGATCGATCCGAATGTCGTCACCAAGGATGTCAGCCCGTTCGTAGCGCTGATGCGGTCGGAGGCGTGGTGGCTCGCACTCGTCGCCATCGCCGTCGGCGCGCCGCTGATGGAAGAGCTCGTCTTCCGCGGCTTCCTGCTCTCGGCGATCTCGCGCAGCAGGCTCGGGTTCGCGGCCGCAAGCGTTATCACGTCAGCTTGCTGGACGAGCCTGCACGCCAGCTATTCCCTGTTCGGGCTGGTGGAGGTGTTTGCGGTCGGCCTCTACTTCTCCTGGCTGCTCTGGCGCACCGGCAGCCTCCGGGTGCCGATCTTCTGCCATGCGGCCTACAATGCTGGTATCGCGACGTTTCTGATGATGTACGAGCTGCCGTCCCCAGTTCCGGCGATGGCGGGGTGAGGGGACGGGTTCGAATCGCTTTACTGCTGCCATTGAGACTGGCGGCACGCCGCCCATGCACGTTCGATTAGGCCGAGGCTCGATGCAGCAGTATCTGGATCTCCTGCGCCATGTGCGCGATCACGGCGTCGAAAAGCACGGCCGCACGGGCCCCGGAACGCTGTCGGTGTTCGGTTATCAGATGCGTTTCGATCTCGCCAAAGGGTTTCCCCTCGTCACGACGAAGAAGCTGCATCTCCGCTCGATCATCCACGAGCTGCTGTGGTTCCTCGCTGGCGATACCAACATCGCTTATCTGAAGAAGCACAACGTCAGCATCTGGGACGAGTGGGCCAACGCGGCCGGCGACCTCGGTCCTGTCTACGGGAAGCAATGGCGGTCTTGGGCCGCGCCGGATGGCAGAACGATCGACCAGATCACTCAGGCCGTCGAACTCTTGAGGCGCGATCCCGACAGCCGCCGCATCATCGTTTCGGCGTGGAACCCGGCCGATCTGCCGCACATGGCGCTGGCGCCGTGCCATTGCCTGTTCCAGTTCTACGTCGCCAAGGGAAAGCTCTCCTGTCAGCTCTACCAGCGTTCCGCCGACATCTTCCTCGGCGTGCCGTTCAACATCGCGTCCTATGCGCTGCTGACGATGATGATGGCGCAGGTGACGGGGCTGGAGCCGGGAGACTTCGTGCACACGTTCGGTGACGCGCACCTCTATCTGAACCATCTCGAGCAGGCGGAGTTGCAGCTCGCGCGCCCGCCGCGGCACTTGCCGGTCATGCACATCGGCCCGAATGTCACTTCGATTTTCGACTTCAGGTATGGCGATTTCGAGCTGACGGGATACGAGCCCCATCCCCACATCAAGGCGCCGGTCGCAGTCTGACAGGAGGCAGGGTGGTCGGCCTGGCGACGGGCAGGGAAGTAGGGCGGGAACGGGCGCTACAGTGACATCGCGCGCACCGCGGCATGTTGTCTTTCGCCACCGATGCAGTACAACGCGCGCTTTTTCCAGGGCAGTCTGTCACAAGGGCCGCAACATGGGATGCAATGGATGAGGGAGCTTGGCGCTTCGACACTGCCGCTGACACGGGTACTCGCCGCTGCCACCATCGCTGCGGGTCTCGCGGGTTGCGAAGGAGTGCCCAAACAGACCCCGCCGCAACAGAAGTCACCCCTGTCGCAGCAGATCGCGATCGATACGCCTGGCGTGCCGGGCGCTCACTGCACGCTTTCCTCGGTCACGGTCGGCCGACAGACGCTGACGACACCCGCGTCCATCGAGGTCGATCGCAGCCCGGAGATCATCGTCGTGCTGTGCCGGAAGCCCTGCTACCTCGATGCTTCGGCAATGCTCTCGCCGGAAGGCTTGCGGCGTCAGGACGGCACCGTCGTCTACAGTTATCCCGCAGAAACCGCGATCACACTGCGTCCCGCCGACCGCTGCGATGCCGGACCCGCGAGGCCCCGCCCCGCTGCCCCCTGACCGAAGTCACTCGCCGGTCTTCGCAATATCGATTGTGTGTGTCCGGACGGCCTGGACGAACCCGCACGTCGCCGCTACCAATGCCTGCGGTCGTTCCTCGGGGGGCGGTCGTAATGCGTTTCGTGCGTGGGAGGGTGTTTTGAACCGTAGACTTGGGCAGGCGCTTGCCGCCGTCGGCATACTCGTATTGGCCGGCTGTGCGACCATCACCAAGGGAACCACCCAGGCGGTCGCCATCAACACGCCTGGCGCACCGGGCGCAACCTGCACCCTCTCGTCGGGCGGCATCGGTCAGAAGGTCGTGACGACACCGGCCACCATCGTTCTCGACAAGAGCCAGGACAACATCTCCGTTCTCTGCAAGAAGCCCTGCTTCCAGGATGCGGCGGGCATCATCGCCTCGCACACGGAAGCCATGGCAGCCGGTAACGTCATCGTCGGTGGGCCGATCGGCCTCGGGGTCGATGCAGTCAGCGGAGCCATGAACCGCTACAATGGCGACAATCAATTCGCGATGGTGCCGATACCGGGGTGCCGCGCGTAGCGGCACGAGGCGCCGGTTGGCCGCCTGAAGCACGACCGGCCGATCGATCGGAAAGCGATCGAGCGCGGCAAGCGAGGAGCAACCAGCAAGAGCGTGGCCACCAAAGTCGCATTTGTCGTCGCCGTCGCACGCAATGGCGTCATCGGCCTCAAGGGCGATCTGCCCTGGCGGCTCTCCTCCGATCTCAAGCTGTTTCGCCGGCTGACAATGGGCAAGCCCATCGTCATGGGCCGCAAGACGTGGGCGTCGCTGCCGAAGCGGCCGCTCGACGGGCGCGACAACATCGTCGTCACACGCGATGCCGCGTTCGCCGAGGACGGCGCCATCGTCGCCCACGATGTCGAGGCGGCGCTCGCCCTTGCCCGCGCGGCCGCCGACCGGCGCGGTGTCGACGAGATCGCCGTCATCGGCGGGGCCGACATTTTTCGCGCCATGCTCCCGCTCGCCGGACGGATCTATCTGACGGAGGTCGATGCGGCTCCCGAGGGCGATGTATTTTTCCCGGTGCTCGACCCGGCCGATTGGCACCTGGCCTCGGTAGAGCCGATCCCGCGCGGGCCGCGCGACGAGGCGGGTGCGGAGCTCAAGATCCTCGAGCGTCGCGCGCCGGCCTAGGCCTCGGGCCGAGCATCGGCCGATGGCCCGAACTGGCCCAAGCTGGTCCGGAGCGGCGGCGCGACGGTGTTGGCGATCCGATGTCGTCTTGAAGCTCGACGCACGCACACCATGTGCTGGGGTGAGGTTTGCACTGGCCAACCCCCTGGCTTATAAGCGAGCCGACCTTCCTCAAGGGCTTTGGACGACGGTGATTTCCGTCGTTTCGCCGGGACACGAGTTCCCGGGCCCGATTCCCGACTGGACCCCGCAGAGCGAGAGATCCCGACCTATGCCTTGGAACAATCAGAATGGTGGCGGCGGCTGGAAAAGCGGCGGCGGAAATTCTCAAGCGTGGCCAGGACCGCATGAAGCAGGTGATGCACAGCGGTGGCGTTCCCGGTCCGCTGCTCTTCCTGCTCGGCGCCGCGGCGGTCGCGGCGGTCGCGTTCTACGCCTTCACGTTCACGGTTAAGCCCGACGAGCAGGGTATCGTGCTGCGTTTCGGCGAGTACAACCGCTGGACCGGCCCCGGTCTCCAGTATCGCCTGCCGTATCCGGTCGAGGAGGTCTTGCTGCCGAAGGTCACGCGCGAGAACTCGATCGAGATCGGCATGCGGTCGGTCGGCGCGCGCGGTGGTGTGGCAGTCCGCGACGTCGCCGAGGAGAGCCTGATGCTGACCGGCGACGAGAACATCGTCGACGTCGATTTCGTCGTGTTCTGGCGCATCAAGGCTGCGACGCAGTACCTGTTCAACATCCAGAACCCGGACACCACCGTGAAGGAGGTGGCCGAGAGCGTCATGCGCGAGATCGTCGGCCAGACCAA
>CALMPK010000261.1 GCA_937873575.1 uncultured Hyphomicrobiaceae bacterium | reverse complement strand
CGCGAGGGTTTCGCTCCATCGGACCGCGATCGAACCTTTGCGCTTTTCCGGCCCGACCAGCGTTGCCGAGCCGCCTCGCGGCCCATCGCCCGGCGGGCCAGCCGAATGGCTTCGAGCCTATCCGAGATCACCTCGCGCCAAGGCGCGGGATTCGAGGAGCCCGGGCTCGCGGTCGCAGACGACGGTCATGCGTTCGACCGAGCTTGCGGCGCTTCCGCCGCGGGTCGGTTTCTCGCATTCCGACGATAGCACGAGAGAACAGCCGCGCGCGCGCCTTCCGAGTGAGCGATCCGATGAGCTTCTATCTGCCAATCGCCGAAATGTCGGCCAGCATCTTCATCTTTCTCGGGATGGGTGCGGCCGTCGGCTTCCTGTCGGGAATGTTCGGCGTCGGCGGCGGCTTCCTGATGACGCCGCTGTTGATCTTCTCCGGCGTGCCGGCCGCGGTCGCCGTCGGTACAGAGGCGGCGCAGATCGTCGCCTCCTCAGTCTCCGGCGCTATTGCCCAGTACCGGCGCAACAACGTCGACATCAAGATGGGTGTCGTTCTGCTGTCGGGCGGCGTGTTCGGCTCGGCCATCGGCGTGCAGGTGGTGAAGATCCTCCGCCAGATCGGCCAGTTCGAGCTGTTCGTCTCTCTCACATATGTCACGTTCCTCGGCATCATCGGCACGCTGATGCTGATCGAATCGCTCAACACCATCCGCAAGACGCAGGCGGGACAGAAGGTATCGGCGCGGCGCCCGGGTCAGCATAGCTGGATCCACGGTCTCCCTTTCAAGATGCGCTTCCACCGCTCGAAGCTCTACATCAGCGCGATCCCGCCGCTGCTGATCGGCGCCTTCGTCGGCTTCCTCGGCGCCATCATGGGCGTCGGCGGCGGCTTCGTCATGGTGCCGGCAATGATCTACCTGCTGCGCGTGCCGACCAACGTGGTCGTCGGCACCTCGCTGTTCCAGATCGTGTTCGTCACAGCGGCGACGACGATCATGCACGCGACACAGAATTTCACCGTCGACATCGTGCTGGCGATGCTGCTGATGATCGGCGGCGTCATTGGCGCGCAGTTCGGCGCCGTCGCGGGCGAGAAGCTCAAGGGCGAGCAATTGCGGGCGCTGCTCGCCGGCCTCGTCCTGCTCGTCTGCCTCAGGATCGCCTACGGCCTCATCACGACGCCGAGCGACCTCTTCTCGATCAGCGGCGTGATGGGAGGCCACTGATGCAGATTAGCCCAAGCCTGCAGCTTGCCCGCAAATGCGGCGCGGCCGCCGTGGCGTTGCTGGCCGTCGCGTTCGCTCCGTCTGCCTTCGGGCAGGGCGGCGGGCAATGGCCGCAGCAGGCGCCGCAGCAGTACCCGCCGCAACCGCAGATGCAGGTGCCGAACCAGCCCCAGTACCAACAGGGCTACGGCCGGCCGCAATATCAGGGTTACGGTCAGCAGCAGCCCAATCCGCAGCTCTATCCGCCGCTGGAGCCACAGCAGGCTTATCCCTCGCAAGCTCCACAGCAGGTTGCACCGGCCGCGCCGATTCCCGCGCCGGCGGGTGGAGTCGGTGGAGCACAGGTCCCTGCGTACCCTTCCGCACAGCAGCCGCTTCCGCCCCAGCAGCAGCCTGCTCAGGTGATGCCGGCCCAGCCGGCACCCTCGCAGCACCCGTCTGCAGGCACCGCGCCCGCAGTCGCCCCGCCCGCTGTCGCCGCCCCGAGCCGCCCCGCTCCGAGCCAGGCCACGAAGCCGACCGGCGCCCTGCAACAGCCCGGACCAAGTGCCGAACTACCGAAGGAGCGCGTCGAGGCCGACGTCTCGACCCGATCGGTCGCCATCACGTCGAGCTTCACCGGCACCGAAATCGTCGTCTTCGGTTCGGTCGAGAACAGCCGCCAGGAAACCGCGGAGTCGGGTCTCTACGATATCGCCATCACCATCGAGGGCACCTCGACGCCGGTGGTGACACGCAAGAAGGAGAACGTCGGCGGCCTCTGGATCAACACCAAGGCACAGACGTTCAACGGCGTGCCGAGCTACTACGCCATCGTCTCGACGCGCCCTGTCGCCGAGATCGCCGAACCGTCGGTGCTGCACGCGAACCAGATCGGTTTCGAACACATCTCGATGAAGGCGATCGCGGGTGTAAAGGCGCCGCCGGCGAGCGAGCTCGAGAGCTTCAAGGAGGCGGTGATCCGCCGCAAGCAGGCCGACAAGCTCTACCAGAAGAGCGACTATGGCGTGGCCTTCATTGGCCGCAGCCTGTTCCGCTCGGCCGTCAACCTGCCGGCCAACGTTCCGGTCGGACCGCTCGTCGCTCACGTCTACCTGTTCAAGGACGGCAAGCTGCTGAGCAAATACTCGTCGAAGGTTTCGCTGCAGCGCGAGGGCATCGAGCGCTACATGCATGACTTCGCGTTCGATTATCCGCTGTTCTACGGCATCTTCGCCGTGTTCATCGCGGTCGCCGCGGGTCTCATCGCGTCGTCGCTGTTCAAGAAGGGCTCGCACTGAAATCGCGAGCCCGTGACCGGAGGCGTTCTTTCGGTGCGGATGGAAGCGCTATGCGCTTCCATCGCGACCTGTCTCCACCTGACACTTACCTCTTCGCCGCCACCCTACGGCGAACCAGGCGCCGGCCGAGTGGATAGGCGCGCACCTTGGGCACCTTGCCCTCGCGGATCGCGCGCTGCATTCCCGTCCAGTAGTCGACCGTCATCAGCTCGGGATGCGTCTCGAGGAACACGCGGCGCAGTTCTCGGTCGTCGATGCGCAGACCGACCGTCGTTTCCTCGGGCAGGAAGATCGTGCCCTCCTCGAAGAACCAGTCGGGAATATCTTCCTCGCCATCGACGCGGTCGGTGTTGGTGCGAACCTTGACCTCGGTCAGCGGCTCGACCGCGTCGTAATCGAAGAGATAGACCTTGCGGATCGGGCTGACGCCATAGTTGCGCCCGTCGAGATCCTTGTTGAACACGTTGGCGGCCGCGTTGTTCTTGATGCACGTTCCGAGGTTCTGCACCGCAACACGGGCATCGTCCGGCGACGCCGTCGCCAGGAACACCGGCATCGGGATCATCTTCGGCTGAACGATCAAGTGCCGGAAGATGAGCTGATCGCCGTGACGAGCGACGCAGCCGGGCGCCGCTTGGACGAGTTCATCCACGAGATCGGACGCGAACATCCCGGCATCGAGTGTGATGTTGTAATAGATGATGTTGTCGAGCATCGATCCGGCGCGATCCATGTAGTGGACCAGCCGATATTTCTCGATGACGGCCTCGACGCCGGGGAACGTCCCCCACTTGTAGTCCGCTGTCGGCTCGTCGCGGATCACCTTCATCACGTAGCGTGACGACGGCATCGAAAAGCCGATCGCCACCGTGCCGCGAAATCCGACCGCCGTATCGAGGCGCTCGCCCGTGCGCCTGTGCTCGCGTTCGATCTCGTTGATGACCGCGACTTTACCGATGTGGTTGAAGCCGATCGTCGAGTAGTGCAGGCCGAGCGGCCGCTTCGGCATCAGGCTGAACAGGAACTGGGCAAGCTCGTGGAAGTTCGGATTGGTGACGTGCAGGTTGGCGAGCGTCGAGGAGAACACGTATTGGAGGTCGTCGCTTTCGGTCAGTACGGCGTCGACGAAAACGCCATCGGGTTCGTTCAATAGCGCGATGGTGAGCGGGTGGATGCCGTGGCCCGGCACCGCGAGGCGACCGACGAGATAGCAGCCGCGATTGCGATAGAACCCGGCGTTGACCATCACCAGCTTCAGCTCGCTGCCCTCGGTGGCGCCTCGCGCCATCGCGGCGAGCGTGATCCGATCCCGGCCGCCCCCCCCCCCCCCGCCCGGCGCCCCCCGCCGCGCCGTGGGTCCGCCCGCCGCCAGCATCTCGCGCACGGTCTCGGACGTCACCGGCACCGTCGCCGAGATGGTGACCAGGGTCGGCACGTCGAGTGTGCCGCGGCGCACCATGCCCTTCGGCGGAGAATACTGCACCGGCTTCCACAGATCGGAGTAGAGTTTGCGGCGAACCGAATTGATGAAGGCGAAGGCGAGGTCGGCCTCGTAGCGTGAGGCGATCAGCTCGTCGTAGTAGCGCTCGATATCGCTCCAGAACGTCTCGTCCTCGCGCAGCTCGGGAGCGCCCGCCTCGAGCACGGGAAGTGCCCGGTCGATGGAGATGGTGTAGATCGACAGGCGGTCGCGCGACAGGCGGAAGGTCGAGGGCCAGTCGCGCCGCTCGAAGGCGAGCTTGGCATCGAAGGGAATGCGGCGAGAGCGCGAATAATAATCGTTGAAGACGGCAAGGATGATCTTGGCGATCAGCCGGGCGCGCTCCTCTCGCCCGCGCACCGCATAAAGCTCGGACAGAGCGGCGTTGTTGATGACTTCCGTCGAGAGCGCCCGGCGCGGCAGCGGATACTCGAGTGACATGCGGCGGGTGCTCCGTCTCGTCGTCCCGATCCTGTCGCCCGGGCTCGGCCGCGGCAATATCGCAAAACCGCCGCCGTCCCTCTTGACGTGGCACGGCGCCACGGGCTTCAAACTGGTATACCAACCAACAAAGGCGTGCAGGGAGAAAAAACGTCCATGAAAGTCTGCATTTACGGCGCCGGCGCGATTGGCGCGCACATTGCTGTCCTGATGAAGCTCGCCGGCGTCGACGTTTCGGTGGTGGCACGCGGCGCCAACCTCGAGGCGATCAAGTCCAACGGGTTGAAGCTCATCATCGGCGGCGAGGAGAAGGTAGCCCGGCTACCCGCCGTCAAGGAACCTGCCGACCTTGGCCCGCAGGACTTCGTCATCGTCGCGCTCAAATCGCATCAGGCGTGGGACGCGGCCGATCACATGAAACCGCTGCTCGGACCCAACACCGCCGTGGTCACGGCGCAGAACGGCATTCCGTGGTGGTACTTCTATGGCTTCGAGGGCCAGTACGCCAACATGCAGCTCGAGAGCGTCGATCCGAAGGGGCGCCAGTGGAAGACGATCGGGCCGGAGCGCGCCATCGGCTGCACCGTTTACCCGGCCGCCGAGCTGATCGCGCCGGGCGTCATCAAGCACACCTACGGCGACCGCTACGGTCTCGGCGAGCCGACCCGCCAGGAAACGCCGCGCATCAAGGCGCTGGCGGCGGCCTTCGAGGCCGCGGGACTGAAGCCCAAGATCTACCCTGAGATCCGCAACGACATCTGGCTGAAGCTGTGGGGCAACCTGTGCTTCAATCCGCTCTCCGCCCTCACCCATGCGACGCTCGACGTCGTCGCCACCGATCCCGGCACGCGCATGGTCGCCAAGCGCATGATGGAGGAGGCGGAGATCATCGCACGGCGGATCGGCGCGCATTTCCGCGTCGACATCGAACGGCGCATCAACGGCGCGGCGTCGGTCGGCGCGCACCGCACCAGCATGTTGCAGGACCTGGAGAAGAAGCGCCCGCTCGAGCTCGACGCGCTACTTTCCGTGGTGCAGGAGATCGGCCGCCTCGTCGACGTTCCGACACCTTCGATCGACATCGTGCTGGCGCTGACCAAGCAGATGGGCCGCGTCGCTGGCGTCTATCCGGTATTCCCGGAATGGGCGACGGAGGAGGAGCCCGCGCACAAGTCGTTCGGCTGATCGTTGTCGCGATGGCTTGGCTGGCGGGCGCAGCGCGCCAGCGGCCATCGCAGCAGCCGTTCTCAGCTCTTGCGCTCAGGCGTTTCCCATCGGCGGCGAAGGTGCGCGCGATGCCTTGCGTCGCCGCGCCTGTTGCGCCTCGTAGCGTGTGACGGCGACGCCGGCCGCGAAAATCACCAGCGCTCCGAGCCATGTCGCCGCGTCGGTGGTCTCGCCGAACGCGGCGTAGCCGAGAGCGACGGCAAATGGCAGACGCGAGAACTTGAACGTCATCACCAATGAGGCTTCCGCGGCCGCATAGCCCCTGACCAGCGTCATATGACCGAGCACGGCGGCAAGGCCCAGCGCCGCCATAACGAGCCACTGCCCGGCGGTCGGCCACACCCAGGACCAGAGCGCCGGCACGAGGGAGAGGGGTGTCATCAGCACGGAGGTGATGAAGACGATGCGATCGGCGTCGTCTGCGTTCGTCAGTTGTTTGACGAGCGGGCCGATGAGGCCGACGCACAACGCCGAAAGCAGCGCCGCGAGCTGCCCCTCGCCGAAACCCGACGCGGCGTCCCCATGCCACGGGCGCAGGATGATGAGGGCGCCGGCGAGGCCTGCCGCGAGCGCCACCCAGCGCCGCCAGCCGACGATCTCACCGAGCAGGACAATCGCGAACAGCGTGCCGAACAGAGGCGAGAGAAAGCTGATCGCCGTCGCTTCGCCGATCGGGATCAGAGACAGCGCGTGGAAGAACGCCGACATCGAGACGAAGCTCAGCGCCACGCGCACGATGTAGAGCCGTGGCTGCCCGGTACGAACGAGCGACGCACCGCGCGCCCAGAGCAGCGGCAGCATCCAAATGACCGCGAACAGGTTGCGCCAGAAGAAGCTGACGGACGCCGGCATGCCGCCGAGCGACGCATGGCGAACCAGCGCAGCGATCACCGCCAGCAGCGCCATCGACACCGTCACCCAGAGCACGGCCCGCAGTGGATCGTCGCCGGCCTCGCCCCGCTCGATGGGCGGAGCCGAATGCCGCCCGATCCACGATCTCGGACTTTGCCACGACAAGATCGGATCGCCTTCGCCAGCCATGCACGAGCCCGAATGACGGCCGAGCAGCGGCGGCGCCCTGACTTGACCCGACGCCTCTACTCTGCTGGAAGCGGTTCGTGATTGCGATAAAACTGTGCAACCATGCCGTACCGCCGACATTCGCGGCGCCACCCGCCCCCGAGTGCTACCTCGCTTCAAGGGAACGCGAGCGCGATTCCATCGAATCCGTGACGGGCACTCTGAACCATCAGCTTAGGGAGCGATTCACGCTTTCGATGATAACGCCTAGCGCTTCCATCTCAACCGATCGCACCCCAGACGCTACGCCGGAGCGATAAGCTTGACCACGGCCGATCGCCATCACAGCCAACACTCGACGGCGCGCACGACAGCGGCGCAGCGGCCCCGCAGCCTTGCCCGGATACGGCGGCGAACCTACGAGATCATCGAGGCGGGGCGGGGCGACGACCGCGCCAGCAAGGCCTTCGATTTCTTCATCATCGTCCTGATCCTGCTCAACATCGTGGCCTTCGTCGCCGAGACCGTGCCGTCGCTGCACCGCGAGTACGCGACCTATTTCCACCTCTTCGAAGTCTTCTCGGTCACGATCTTCACGCTCGAGTACCTGGCGCGGCTGTGGGTCGCGGTCGAGATGCCGTTCCTTTCGCGGCTGCCGGCCTGGCGGGCTCGCCTGCAGATGGCCCGACGACCGGCGGTCGTCATCGATCTACTCGCCATCCTGCCGTTCTATCTCGGTCACGTGATGGGGCTCGACCTGCGCGTGCTGCGCATTCTGCGTCTGCTGCGCTTCTTCAAGCTCTCGCGTTACTCGCCCGCGCTGCACACGCTGGTGCGCGTCATCGCCAAGGAGCGCCGGGCGCTGACCGGTGCACTGCTGCTCCTGGTGGCCGCGGTGCTCTTCGCGGCGAGCGGCATGCACTATCTCGAGCACGAGGTGCAGCCCGACAAGTTCGGTTCGGTGCCCGCCGCCGCATGGTGGGCTGTCGCAACGCTCACCACCGTCGGCTACGGCGACGTGACGCCGGTAACACCGCTCGGCCGGCTGTTCGGCGGTATCGTGATGGTCGCGGGGCTCTGCATCCTGGCGCTCCCGGTCGCTATCATCTCGACCGGCTTCGCCCAGGAGGTCGGACGACGCGACTTCGTCGTCAACTGGTCGCTGATGTCGCGCATTCCGCTGCTGGCGGACCTCGACGCGCGGCACGTGGCGGCCATCATGCCGATGCTCCACGCCCATAACCTCCCGCCCAACATGGAAATCATGGCCGAGGGCAGCCCGGGTGACGCGATCTATTTCCTTGCCTCGGGCCGCGTGAAGCGCCTCGCCGAGGGTGGCGCATCCGAGCTCACCACCGGGGCCGCGTTCGGCGTCACCGCCCTGCTGCGGAACGACCGCCACCGGGCAAGCTTCCATACGGCGTCCAAGGTTCGCGTGTTGAAGCTACATCGCGCGGATTTCCATCAGCTCGAGGTCACCCACCCCGAGATCGCGGCCCATCTGCGGCGAATTGCCGAGGAAAGCAACGACGTCGACGTGTAGCGCTTGACCGGGCCACCGGGACGGGCAATGTCGCCGCTCGGAGAACTATCGACCGGGCTGGAATCGCGCTCGCGAGCCAGCGCCATCGTCGATGGCACTCCAGGAGATCGGTCGGACCGCGACTGGTGCTTTTTCACAGAAGCGCGAGGCGCTTCCATCGCGACCGCCTAGAGCCTGGAGCAGCGTCCGGCCGCACCGGCAAGCTTCGGCGAAGGGCGGTCTGGCCGTGAAGCTCCAGTAATTTCGATCCGGAGCGGGAGGAGCGCACGCGGCGACCTCCCACCCGGTGGTTCACCACACCGGAGACGACGTTGGCCGGCGCCATCCTCAATCTGCTGCGACTTGCGAAGGCGGGGCTGGTGCTCGCCCAGCATGGCGTTCGATTCGTCCCGCCCGGCATGAAGGTGCCGCCAGCCCTCATCGCGCTGCGCGCGGCGACCGCGCCGATCCGCTGGCTTTCCGCTCCCTTCCGCATCGGCCAGCCGAAGTCGCAGCGCGTCGCAGGCGCTATCGCCGCGCTCGGCCCCTCCTACATCAAGCTCGGCCAGTTCCTCGCCACGCGCGCCGACGTGATCGGCCCCGACCTCGCGCGCGAGCTCTCCTCGCTGCAGGACCGGCTGCCGCCCTTTTCCATGGCCGAAGCCCGGGTGGCGGTCGAAGCCTCGCTCGGCGGTAAGCTCGAAGACCATTTCGTCGAGTTCGGTCCGCCCGTCGCTGCCGCGTCGATCGCGCAAGTGCACAAGGCCGTCGTCAAGTCGAGGGACGGAACGCCAAGGACGGTCGCCGTCAAAATTCTGCGGCCCGGCGTCGAGAAGCGCTTCAAGCGCGATCTCGACAGCTACTATTTCGCCGCGCGCCTGGTCGAACGCCTGCATGCGCCTTCGCGGCGGCTGAAGCCCGTCGCCGTCGTCGATACGCTGAAGCGGACGACCGAGCTCGAGATGGACCTGCGCCTCGAGGCCGCGGCGATCTCCGAAATGGCAGACAACACCCGTGACGATCCGGCGTTCCGCGTGCCCGAGGTCGACTGGACGCGAACGGCGAAGCGCGTTCTGACGCTCGAATGGATCGACGGCACGCCCATCGCCGATCACGCCTCGCTCGACGCGCGGAACTTCGACAAGCGCGCGCTCGGCCTCACCGTCATCCGCTCGTTCCTGCGGCACGCGATGAAGGACGGCTTCTTCCACGCCGACATGCACCAGGGCAACCTGTTCGTCGACGATCAGGGCCGCGTCGTCGCCGTCGATTTCGGCATCATGGGCCGGCTCGGCCCGCGCGAGCGCCGCTTCCTCGCGGAAATCCTGCACGGCCTCATCACGCGCGACTACAAGCGCGCCGCTTGGGTGCATTTCTGGGCCGGCTATGTTCCGCCGCACCATCCCGTCGACGTATTCGCGCAAGCGCTGCGCGCCATCGGCGAACCGATCCACGGCAGGGTGGCGAGCGAGATCTCCATGGCCGACCTGCTCGGGCAACTGTTCGAATACACCGAAGTGTTCGACATGCAGACGCGACCCGAGCTCATCATGCTGCAGAAGAGCATGGTGATCGTCGAGGGTGTGGCGCGGTCGCTCGATCCCGCCCTCAACATGTGGACGGCCGCCGAACCGATCGCGAAAGAGTGGATGCAGGCGAACCTCGGCGTCCTCGGCCGCATCAAGGAGGCCGGCGAAGGCGCGACGACGATCGGGCACCTGATCGGAGAGCTGCCCGGGCTGTTGAGTGAAGCACAGGCCGCGTTCGCGCCGGTCACGGAGATGGCGCAGAACGGCGTCAGGCTGTCGCCCGAGTCGGTCGCGGCGCTCAGCGCCTCGCGACAGCGCGGCCGCGTTTGGGGCTCGCTCGCGCTCTGGGTCGCGGCGCTGAGCCTCTCCGCCCTCGCCGCCCGCCAGCTCGGCCTGATCTGAGCCGGCCACACGACAACTTCAGGTGCCGCGGACCGGGGCACGCGCCCGATGCGGCGTCTTGTGCCAGTGATACGGGTCGACCAGCAGCTCGCGCAGCGCGCGGTAGGCGGCGAGCGAGATCGCCAGCCAATAGACGGGCAGCAGCGCGAGATGGGGGATGAGTGTGGCGCGCCGTCGCTGGCCGACCGCGAGCGCGCCGAGCAGCATCGTCGAGACATAGCTGGCGATGAGCGTCGCCACCGCCAGCCACCAGGCGCCGGCCTCGATGGTACCGACGGACCCCGCCATCAGCCGCCCCGATCCGACGTCGTAGACGAGCAGCGCAAAGAACCATGGATGCACGAGCGGCGACAGGATCGCGCTCACCATGTAGAGCTGGAAACCGGCGAAACGCCACAGGCCGAGCTCGGCCACCAGCCGCCGCGGTGCGCGCATGTGCACGAGGTACGTCACCATCCAGCCTTTGAGCCATCTCGTGCGCTGCCGCAGCCAGACACGGAACGTTACCGGCGCCTCCTCCCAGGTCGTCGAGACGAATACACCGGTGCGCACGCCGAAACGCGACAGGCGGATGCCGAGGTCAGCATCCTCCGTCACGTTGCACGGGTCCCAGGCCAGCACCGCCTCGAGCGCGACACGGCGAAAGTGCGGCATTGCGTAGCAAATGCAGGAACACTCGCTCTGGCCTGATCCTAGCTGATTT
>CALMPK010000260.1 GCA_937873575.1 uncultured Hyphomicrobiaceae bacterium | reverse complement strand
GCGTACGCTTTCGCCCGCGTCGGCGACAGCCCGCGCGACCGGCTCGAGCGCGTGCGCCAACTCGCGGCGCTGACGTCGAACTCCATCGAGAGCCCGATCGCCGTCGCCCGTACCGCCATCGACGCGCGTGACTATGATGCGGCACGCTATGCCCTCGAACCGCTCCTCGACGGCCGCCTGACGCAGCGCGTCGCCACTCTGATGGCGCGCATCGAGGCCGAGCAGCACGGCGATAAGGGCCGTGTACGCGAGTGGCTGGCGCGCGCCGTCAACGCACCGCGCGATCCCGCGTGGATCGCCGACGGTGTCGTCTGCGAAAGCTGGGCGCCGGCGTCGCCCGTCACCGGGCAGCTCGATGCGTTCGAGTGGAAGGTGCCGGTGGAGACGCTGTCCTCGGCCGAAGGCGAGCTTATCGCGCAGCAGATCGAGAAATACGCGACGCTCGGCGCCCCGCGTGACGCAAGCCCGGCACCGATGGCCGACGATGCCGCGGATCGCGCGAAGGACGTCACCGCCGCCGTCGACAAGGTGACACCCGCTCCGGCGAGCGCGGCAAAGCCAGCATCGGCCGATGCCGTAATCGAAGCAACGGTAGCGCCCATCCCGGCGGCGGAGCCGGCCGCGGCGCGCGCTGCCCCCGTCACGGTGCCCGCTCCGGCGCAGACGCCCGCCGCACAGGAGGCAATTTCGGCGCCGGTATCCGTCGGGGCACCCGCCGCACCGTCGGCCCCACCATCGGCCGTGGTGGTCGCGCCTGCTCCGGAAAAAGCAGCGCCAGCACCAGCGCCCGTCACGCCTGAGGTGAAGACGGCTCGAACCACCACGCAGACCGTGACGACGCCGCGCACCGAGCCCGTTGCCCCTGTGCCGGCCGAACCCAAGCGCGCCGCGCCGGCCCAGCCGGCCGAAACGACGGTTGGCAAGCGGGCGCCGGAAACGAAGCCGGTCGTCGAACCGAAGATCTTCATTTCGCCACGCGCGCCCGACGATCCGGGTCCGGACAGCGGCGATGTGGAGGACCTGCCGCCGATGCGACCGCGCTACGGCACGCAGCTCTGACGAGAGCCTGTTTTTCGCCGGTGTTCGGCGGGCCGCTTGCCTTCCACGGCACGATTGGCCGAGCGCTCCCGGGCCATAGGACAGCCGGGAAACCGGCCAGTCCGGCCCGGCGCGAACGGCCCGCATAAGACCTTGCAATCGGGGCGCGAGCAGGCTATCTGGTCCGCCTCGACCTTCCGTCGAAAAAGCCGCTTTAGCTCAGTCGGTAGAGCACATCATTCGTAATGATGGGGTCGCGTGTTCGAGTCACGCAAGCGGCACCAATAAAGCCAATAACTTAGCTCTGGATCGTGGTGCTCATAGTGTGGCTGGGGTCACACAGGGGTCACACGAAGCGCTTCTCGTGCCGCGAGAGGCGGCCGCATTGCGTGCGAGAGCCTACCGGGCAGGTAGCGCCAGCGCGACAGGGTTGCATAAGCCCGACTTCGGCTGATACGGGCCGAAACTGGATACGGCGACCACGTTGCAGCGAGTGACGCGGTGCGGTGGCATCGGTCCCAGCCCTGTTCGCTGGCCTTCCGCGGTTGCAACGCTTGCGTCGCTACCCAATGCCGCTGCATCCCAATAGCTGCCATCAACCAAGAGCAGTCTCGGGACGGACCTTGCTCTGCTCGAGAAGTACGCTAGTCGATGTTGAGCGGAAAGCTTAGAGCGACGCGACCCCGTGACAGCGTGAGCTTCTTCGCTTCCAAGCGCGGAACGGTGGAGCGTAGCGAAGCAGCGTAGGGGGTGGGTGAGCGCGCGCGGCGGGCTTTGGTTATCGAGGGAGTGAGGGCGTGATGAAGAACATTATTGGCTTCACGCTTTTGGCAACACTGTGCGGGATGTCCTGCTACTTTATGCATGTGGGAACGGTCGAAGACGTAGCGGCTGAGCTGGTCAAAGGAGGCTGGCATTAAATACAATGAATACAAATGGTTGCGCCATATCTCTCACACCGCTAGCAGTTCTGTGAACCGCACCTATATTTCTCTTGCTTGGTGCGGCAAATCCGACAATGTGAAGGATATTGCCTGCTTCGGGGGTCGCAGCATTGTCCTTTGAACCAAAAAGCACTCAGCACGCGATCGTCGAGGCCGTTGTTGGTCTTCAGCTCGCTCGCGAGGTAAAGCCCGACGAAGTCAATGCAATCGTCGCCGACCACGATAAGTTCAAGGAAGAACTTCCTCGACTGGGTCGAACGACTGCGATCCAATTTATGCTTGGCGGCGAGGCGCCGTTTAGTATGCCGGCAGGCGTCCAGGTAGGAGGCTTCACCTTTGACCGCTTCAAGGCGGATGGCAGCCTTGAATGGCGGTTGCGGGTCGAAGGCAACAATATCTTCGTCAACTGCCTGGCCTACGAGAGCTGGACAAAGGTATGGGAGAAGGCTCGGAACTTCATCGAGCGGGTGGCTGGGTATCTCGGAGACGAGACTGCCGTGGCTGGGATGCTGCTGCAGTACATCGACGTCTTCACATGGAAGGCGAAGAACGGAAAATATGACCTGTCGGAGTTGTTCGACAAAGAAAGCGCCTTAATTCCAGCGAACCTATGGGCTCACGGCGAGCTGTGGCATCTACATCAGGGTTGGTACAAAGACGCCGACCTGGCGACAGCCAAGCGCATGCTCGAACGGATACACGTTGACGGTTTGCAGGAGGAGAACAACCCTCCGATGGTCAAGATGGATTCCTGGCACAGCGTGGAGTTCAAGGAACCCCAACCGCTGAAGGACTCTCTGAAGAAAGGCATGGACGAGACGTTCAAGTACCTGCACGAAACGAACTTAGGCCTGATGAAGTCGATGCTGACCAAGGAAATGACCAAGAGGATTGGGCTCGATGAGTCTGGCGACAAACCTAAAGGTTAGTGGCGCGGTTCTTTCGCAGCAGTACATCCCCACCGAGTACGCGCTCGGCGGCGTGAAGGTGTATGCGACGAAGGAAGAAGCTATCCGGGCTTGCCGGGTTGTAAGCGCAAACCCGACCTCGGCGGCCATAACCGCCCTGGGCGTTGCCCTGCTGGCGCACGGCCCGACGGTGCCCGTGAACGAACTATCCATCATTAACAGGCAATTTGCGAGCTATCGGAGCTATTTCTCGCAAGTGTCTGCCATGTCTGCGCTTTCGGAAATGGAAGAGTACCGCCGTCTTGAGGATGGCTGGGACGGGCATGGGAGCGTGAAGCCGACCATGGCCGCGATCTATGATGCACAGTCGTTTTATCGAGCGTTGCCGTTTGACGTGACCGCGCCGGAAGCAACGGTGTCGGGTGACGGCACTGTGGGCTGGTATTGGAAGGCGCCGTCCAAGTACGTGGCTGTTCTGTTCACAGGGAATCGGCGATACGCATACTACGGCGAAGTCGCCGGGCGGCAGGCGCGCGGTTTTTATGACCTAGTGGGGGGCCGAGTACTCCCGGACGACCTGCTTCAGCTATTGAAGCTCGTATGAGGATGGACGGGTGGCGGGGGAAAACGGTGGGCCCTGTCCGTGCGAAGGGCATGGACACGGTGATTTAGGCCCTGTGGCCGGGGAAGAATCATTGGCGCGCGTGGTCGTGAGCCCCAAGCACACCAACAAGAAGGACGGCTCGACCAAGCCGGGCCTGTTCGCTCCAAGCCACATCAACGAGTCTGGCCTGTCCCTCATGAGGAGGGATCACATGAATTTTGAGAAGTTCACCGAGCAGGTAGCGGCGGTCACCAAGAAGGCAGGCGTGGCAATAGGGATTCGGACGGCAAAGGCCTCTGACCTTCGGGCGGAAGTGAATGCCGCCGGAGAGCGGGATCTCTGCGTCCACGACGACCCTATTATGGGCGACGAGCACCTGCCGGATAATCCCGCGCACGCCGAAGCGAAGGTGCCGAAGAAGTTCGAGAACCATCTCGACCCCGAAGTGTTGCGCATCCAGGGGCGGCTGATGGACATCTTCGGGCCGCTGGTGAAGCTAGAAGACGTTTACGCGAAGGACGCGGCTGCGGAGACGTAGCTCCGAGGGCGTCTGGCCGAGTATCAGGGCAGCAGTTTCTTCACGCGCTTCGATACCTCGATCGACTTCCGCAAACCCTGCATGGCGCTAAACACATTAGCAATTCGTATTCGTTTCCAGCGGCAGCGCCAAGCTATCGGGTCGAGAGCGCCCGGTAGGCCGCACGTGGATCGACGAAGACGCGATCGCCGACTTTCTCGCGACGCTCGCCTTCCCCCTCGCCTTCCTCGACTACGAGACCTTCCCGGCCGCCATCCCCCGCTTCCCCGGCTACGGCCCCTTCCACCACATCCCGTTCCAGTACTCGCTCGACGTGATCCGCGCACCGGGCGCCGCCGTCGAGCACTTCGAGTTCCTGCAAACGGCCCCGACGTGTCCCGACATGGCGCTGCTCGACGCGCTCCGTCGCGACATGCCGGCGACAGGCTCCGTCATCACCTGGAACCAGACCTTCGAGCGGGGCATCAACGACAAGCTCGCAGCACGCAATCCGTCGGCCGCGAGCTTCCTAGCCGGCGTCAACGAGCGCGTCGTCGATCTGATGGACGTGTTCTCGGATCAGGCCTACGTGCATCCGGGCTTTCGCGGCCGCACGTCGATCAAGGCGATCCTGCCCGTGCTCGTGCCGGAGCTGTCCTACAAGGCGCTCGCGATTCCTGAAGGCGCGACAGCGACGGTGCGATGGAACGAGATCGCGACCGGCGCCGTCAGCGGAGCGGAAGCCCACCGCATCGTCGCCGACCTGCTAGCCTACTGCGCGCTCGATACGCGCGCGATGGTAGAGATCTGGCGGGTGCTGGAGGGGAGAGACATGGGCCAGTTCTACGAAAATCGACCTGCAATGTCCGCTGCTGGCGACTGCTGCCATTGCGCTGCAAAATTGGTAGACATGAAGGGCCAGCGACGGACGTCGCTCTCTGCTTAGGGCCCAACATCGCACCACATTTGATCGGGGCTCACAACGCAGGCATCAGGAGATCAGAACCGCCTGCCTTGCAACCGGGCCGATGGGGAGGCGGGGCTAATCATGATCCTCTCTCCGAGGTGCCAGTAGGTCTCTATCTCTGGATCTGCATCTGCATGCACTAGGGTGCAAGGTTTGCCCCTCGGTGAGCGTGGTCCCTCATGGGATAAGAAGCATCCATATGCGACTTTTCTGACCGCTCAGAATGCCGCCATCCGACGGTCGTCGCAGGCAGGTCCGCCGACACCGAAGTGGAGTGATACCGAATGCGCGCAATTATAGTTGCGGGGTTGTTGATGGCATCAGGCGCGGCAGCACATGCCGACACCATAAGGCTGCACGCGGCTGGTAGCCTCAAAGCCGCGCTCACTGATGTGGCGCGGGCGTTCGAGAAATCCAGTGGCGGCCAGCACAGCGTCGAGACGACGTTCGGGGCATCGGGCCTTCTGCGCGAGCGCATCGAAAACGGCGAACCCACGCACGTGTTCGCCTCGGCCAACACTAGCCACCCCAAGCAGCTCGTCGACTCCGGCAAGGCCGAGGAGCCGGTGCGCGTCTTCGCCCGGAACGAGCTGTGTGCGTTGACACGCGGTGGACTCTCCGTCCCGTCGGACAAGCTGCTTGAGACAATGCTGGCGCCAGCGACAAAGCTCGGCACCTCCACACCCAAAGCTGATCCCGCGGGCGATTATGCCTTCGCCCTGTTCGCCAAAGCGGAAGCACTGAAGACGGGCTCCACGGCGCAGCTCCAGGCAAAGGCGCTGCAACTGACCGGTGGGCCCAACTCTCCAAAACCGACTGATGGCCGATCGGTCTATGCGTGGGTGATGACGTCGGGGCAGGCCGACGTGTTCCTCACCTACTGCACGAACGCGGCTCTGGCTAAGGCCGAAGCACCCGAACTCGGCATCGTCGATATTCCGGAGGAGTTGAACGTCGGCGCCAGCTATGGGCTCGTCGTCATCAAGGGAATGTCCGATGCGGCGCGGTCGCTCGCCGATTTCATCCTGGCGCCATCGGGACAGTCCATCCTCGCGAACTACGGCTTCAAGCCGGGTGGTTGATCCTGACCGAACGATGGTATCAATCGAATTTTCGCGCTAACGTGCGGCCTCGTGCTTCAGCTTCATCGCGAAGTGTGCCCATGGGGCTGAGTGCGCGCCATCAACTCAAGCAAGGTGGTGACGATCGAGCATGGGCTCACGGCTTCGCATGTTTCGATCGACGTTGGATGGACCATCGTCATGCCCTCCATCACAAGGGATTCCGCCGAACAGATTAAGCTCGCCGTTGGTCAGGACGCTACGCGATCGTCAAGGCCAGCAATGTTATGGTTGGCGTCAATTAGCTGAGGCTTGACAGGTGTAGTTTTAGAGACGGGAGGCGAGCATTGACACTAAGCCGTCGGGCGTTCACCGTCGGTACCGGAGCGCTGCTCTTGGGGGGGGCGGCGCCGGCTCGGGCAGGCGAGGTCAGGGATTCCGCCGGCCGGCAAGTTCGACTGCCCGATGGCGTCTCCAAGATCTTCGCGGCGGGCGGTCCGGCCGCGGTCGTGGTTTACGTGCTTCGGCCTGATGCGATGATGGGCTGGCCACGCGCGATGCGCTCTGAGGAGAAGCCCTACGTTGTGCCGTCGGTTCGTGATCTTCCCGAACTCGGACAGCTTACCGGACGGGGCGGCTCGGCCAACGTCGAAGCGGTGCTCCGGACAAAGCCCGACCTGATCGTCGACTTCGGATCTGTGAGGCCAACCTTCGCCTCGCTGGCCGATGCGATCCAGCAGCGCACCGGCATTTCCTACGTGCTCGTCGACGGGCGCTTCGAGGCGACTCCCGACTCGCTGCGTGCACTCGGCGCGATGGTCGGCGCGGCCGAACGCGGCGCGACGCTCGCCCGCTATGCCGAAAACCTTTTTGCACGCGTCGAGAAGGCGAAGGCGGCCGTACCCGAAGACCAGCGCCCGCGTGTCTATCTGGCGCGCGGTCCCGATGGGCTCGAGACGGGGCTCAAAGGCTCGATCAACACTGAAATCGTAGAGCGGGCCGGCGGGCGCAACGTCGCTGACAGTGGCGGCGAGCGGAGCGGCATCGTTCGCGTCTCGCCCGAACAGATCCTGGTTTGGAACCCTGACGTCATCGTCACCTGGGACAGGCGCTTCCACGAGCTTCTCCGATCCGGCCAAGATCCCATATGGCAGGGCGTCAAGGCTGTGCGAGAGGGGCGCATTCACCTGGCACCGACGGCGCCGTTCGGATGGATCGATCGGCCACCGTCGGTCAATCGGTTGATCGGCCTCGGCTGGCTCGCCGGCATCTTCCTTGGTGATCGCTTTCCCTTCGAACTCGCTGCGGAGACACGATCGTTCTACAAGCTCTTCTACGGCGTCGACGTTGCCGAGCCTGAACTTGCGACTTTGCTTGCCTGGGCGGACGGCAGGCCACCCGCGTTCCGGCAATGAGCCTGGAGCGTCGGGCCAGCTCTCCACACGGGCTCACGCTGGCAGCCTTGGCGGTGGCGATGCTGGTCGCCGCATTCGCCGGCCTTGCCGCTGGCGCCTTTCCGCTGACACTGGACAGCTATGCGAGGGCCTTCGGCAAACTCTGGTACGGTGATGGGCCCCTTGCTGCCGACGAGCGCGTGTTGCTCCTCATTCGAGGCCCGCGGGTCCTTGCCGGGCTGCTCGTCGGGGCCGCACTCGCGGTCGCTGGCGTCGTCTATCAGGGGTTATTTCGCAATCCGCTAGTCTCGCCCGACGTGCTGGGGGTATCGACAGGCGCGGGGCTCGGCGCGGTGATCGGCATCTTCTTCTCGTTGCCGGTAGTCATGATCCAACTTCTGGCGTTCGCCGGAGGACTTGCGACCGTCGCTGTCGTGGCCCTTATCGCAACGGCCGTCCAGGGGCGCGACACGACTCTCGTTCTGGTGCTTGGCGGCGTCGTCGTCGGCTCGCTCGCAGGGGCGGCTATCTCGCTGCTCAAGATTCTCGCCGATCCCTATGACCAGCTACCGGCCATCACCTTCTGGCTTCTCGGGAGCCTCGCCAGCATCCGCGGCGGCGAACTCGCCGGTGTGCTGCCGGCCATCGTCGTCGGCCTCGTGCCACTGGTGCTTCTCAGGTGGCGCATCAACGTGCTGTCGATGGGAGACGAGCAGGCGCGTGCTCTGGGATTGGAAGCAGGGCGCTTGCGCATCCTGGTGATTGCGGCCGCGACGCTGATTACCGCAAGCGTGGTGGCCGTGGCCGGCGTCATCGGCTGGGTAGGGCTCGTCATACCGCATATCGCGCGGATGCTTGTCGGTCCCAATTTCGAGCGCCTCCTGCCGGCCGCGATGCTGATGGGAGCAGCTTATCTGGTCGCCGTAGACACCTTGGCGCGGACGCTTTCGCAAATCGAGATTCCCCTGGGCATTCTGACGGCAATTCTCGGCGCACCGTTCTTCCTCTGGCTGCTGTGGCGTGGCCGGCACGGGTGGTCATGATGCAGCTCGAAGCAACCGAACTCGGCTTTGGATATCCCGAGCGGCCCGTCGGCCATGTCGATCATCTTGCGCTCGGTCCCGGCGATGTGCTGTGCATCCTTGGCCCCAACGGTTGCGGCAAGACGACCCTTTTCAAGACGCTCTTGGGGCTTCTGCCATCGCAAGGCGGCACGGTGCAGATTGCCGGCGATTCGCTCGGCTCGTTGTCGCGCTCGCAGATTGCGCGACGCCTCGCGTACGTGCCACAGGCGTCCGCGGCCCCGTTCCCCTACACGGTTCTCGATCTCGTGCTGATGGGGCGGGTGGCGCATCGCGGTTTGTTCTCGGCGCCGCGGAGGGAGGATCGCGAGGCGGCAATGTCGGCGCTCGATGATTTGCGCATCACAGGCCTTGCGCATCGCGACGTCACACGCCTGTCGGGTGGCCAGCGCCAGCTGGTCATGATCGCCCGGGCCATCGCGCAAAAAGCCCCCCTCATCGTCATGGACGAGCCGACCGCCAGCCTCGACTTCGGCAACCAAGCCAAGGTTCTGACAGAGGTTCGCAAGCTCGCCGAACGCGGCGCCGGCATCATATTGTCGACCCACGACCCCGCTCACGCCTTTGCGATCGCTAGCCGCGTGATCCTGTTGCAGGACGGGCGGCTCGTAGCTGTCGGATCGCCTGTCGATGTGCTGACGCCCGATCGGCTGCTCGAGGTCTACGGCGTGGCGGTCA
>CALMPK010000259.1 GCA_937873575.1 uncultured Hyphomicrobiaceae bacterium | reverse complement strand
AGATGGTGGTACCGAGCGTGGTGCCGAAAACGCTGTTCTCACCCGCCCTCTATTCCGTGCCCGAGACGTGACGGGCCGCGTGAGGGGCGCCGGGCGCGGGGCTCGCTCCGGGTGGTGATGAAAGGGAGCGGGTCTCTCAGCGTCGCCGAACGGCCCGGCGGACGTCCGGAGCGGTCTTCGCAAGTAGGTCCTGGAAATTCCACCAGTCGAACTCGGAATACTTCTAAAGTCGACAATCGAGTTGAGCGGCTGGCCCGGGGTTGTAAACGCTCGCGCGGATGCGTCTCTACAGTTCGGATTAACCAGCAGTTTCTCCCCGCCTCGCCATGCCGGGGCCCGGTCGGTAGAAAGCAGCGGGCGTTGCGCTTATGTCTGGCCCGCGCGCCAAAGTGAAGCGGCCTGACCAACTGACATGGACTTTGCCGAAGCCGGAGTGATAGTCACCGACGTTCCGCGGCGTCATGTAATTCGCCGCATAGGCCCTTCGGCAGCCCGCCGCGAAGAGCGGGGTCGAATGACTCGAGGCTTTTCTGGGGAGCGGAGCCGCCTTTGTCGAGGGCAAACGATCCGGTAGCCGATACCGGCTGGCGAGCAGCCGTGGATCGTGGCTTGGAGATTGACCGCATGAACGCCATCGAAGCACCAGAAGCACACGCACATGCCCAGCAGCTCGGCGAGGAGCAGAGCATCTGGTTCAAGCTGTCGCCGCTCCTCAAGGGTAACGTCAGCAATCCACTGTCGATCCTGGTCCAGATGGCCGAGCGCTATGGTGGCGTGGTGCCCGTGAACCTCGGCAGCGAGCGCGTGGTGCTGATCAGCGAGCCGGAGCACTTCAAACATGTGCTCGTCTCCAAGGCCGACAACTACATCAAGTATTTCGACGGCCTGAAGCCGATCTTCGGCAAGGCCATGATCACCCACGACGGCGCGCTGTGGCAGAAGATCCGTATGCCGCAGCAGCCGGCGTTCCACCCGGATGCGTTCGCCGACTACATCCCGTTCTTCGTCGCCGCCATCAAGACCAAGATGGAGCAGTGGGGCGAGTACGCGAAGAACGGCCAGAGCTTCGAGATGGTCGAGCAGACCTGGACGCTCGCCGCCGACATGATCTGCAAGGCGCTGTTCGACCGCGACATGCCGTTCAATCCGCACGTCGTCTTCAAGTACGTGAAGACCTACACGGACGTGCAGGAGCACAAGGGCATCCGCCAGAAGAAGCAGTCGGGCGAGCAGTTCGAGATTACCGAAGCGGATGCGGCAAAGGCCGTCGAGGCGTGGCACTCGGTGCCGCCGGCCGTGATGGCGGCAGCGTCGCGCGATCACCGCGAGAAGACGCTGCTGAAGCTGATCGAGGCGTGCGTCGCCGATCCGAGCATCCCGGAGTTCGACCAGCAGCAGGCGGTCGACGAGATCAAGCAGTACCTGTGGGCCGGCACCGAGACGACCGCGCTGACGCTCGCCTGGGCGCTGTATCTGCTGTCGCAGCATCCCGAGGCGTCTGCCCGTGTCATCGCCGAGAGCGAGGCGGTGCTCGGCGACCGCGAGCCGACGGCGGCGGACTATACGTCGCTCGTCTACACCCGCTCCGTGATCCAGGAGACCATGCGCCTCTACCCGCCGGTCTGGGGTCTCATCCGCGTCGCCGATGCCGCCGACAAGATCGGCAACGTCGATATCCGCGTCGGCGACCGCATCGTTCTGTTCGGATACAGCGCGCACCACAATCCGCGGTTCTGGGACGAGCCGGAAGCCTTCCGTCCCGAGCGCTGGATGGATAAGTCCGCCAAGCGGCAGGTCAAGTATTCCTACATTCCGTTCGGTGCGGGCAAGCGCTCGTGCATCGGCGGCGCCATGAGCCAGGTGGAGAACACGCTGGCGCTCGCGCTGCTGCTGCGCCGCTTCCGGCCGGAGTATGTGGGCCAGGTGCCCGCACCGCTCAACGCGACGGTGACGCTGACGCCCAGGGGCGGTCTGATGTTCCGGATGCACGAGCTCTAGAGCGCTATCCGATCATGGGAACCGCAAGCGGTTCCCATGATCGGATGAAAGCGCTCTATCCCTTCGATTCTAGAGCATCTTTATCCGACCGCTCGTCGCCAACGCGATTCTGTGCGGTCGGATGATGCTCTAGGTGGGATCGCACCGGAGGTGGTTTCGCGCGGCCGCGTGATCACGCAGTGATCCGGTAGGGCTTTGAGCAAGAGTTGTCCGAACGGGGCGCCGGTGACATGTCACCGGCGCCTTTTTCATGCGCGGCGCGGTTCACGCGACGAGGTGCCGGACGGCGATGATCCACGGTGCGAACAGCACTTCGAGGTAGGGCTCGTTCTTGGCCCCGATGCTCTGCCCGACGTCGCCCCAGCGCGACAGGCCGAAAGCGCATCCCACCCAGATGATGCCGCAGTAGAGTATCGCTTCCCGCAAGGGCGCGATGTCGAACCGCAGGCCGATGCGCTGCGCTCCGATCGCCGCGAAATAGGCGACCGGGCCGAAATTCGCGACGATGGCCAGGATCGCATAGAACAGGATCGGGAAAATCACGAACGCGCTGACGAGCGTCACCACGGGTATGGCGAGCACCACGGACGCAAAGATTGCGACGTAGAGACGTGTCTTTGACATGCGCCCGGACCCTCGGTTGCCGATCGAGGAGGCGATTGTCGCCCAGGCGGCTTTAAGATTGGCTCAATGGAACCGTGCAGGTAGAGCATCCTGCGGCCGCGCGCAGTATCCGCGTGGCGCACCTTGCCTTGGCCGGTCACCTGACAGGTTGCGTGCCTTGGCGCCGACGAACTAAGGCCCGCCCGACCCGTGGCGAAGACGCTACGGCACCTGGAGCAGAAACGGGCGGCACCTTGCGACGCCGCCCGCCACGTCGATCAGGCGGCAGCGTGGCATCAACCGCCCGATGCTTCTGGATACGAAGCAAGTCTGACTTGGATCAATGCCAAATCTGTCCGGCTTCACGGAGCGTTCGGCTTCTGCCAACGGCGGCTCGCCTATCGCCCAGAGTGCCTATCGCCCAGAGTATCGTCCGACCGCCAAGCAGCGCCTTGGCGATGAGCGGTCGGATGAAAGCGCTGAAGGGCGCGATGGTGGCCAACTGAGCGCCGGCCGCCTCCGCTTGCCCCATCAGCCGACGATCTCGTCGAGGCGGAAGTTGAGCGCGATCTCGCGCTCGGCCGCGGCCGGGCTATCGGAGCCGTGCGAGGAGTTCTCGCCCTTCGAGATGGCGAACAGCTTGCGGATGGTGCCGTCTGCGGCCGCCGCCGGGTCCGTCGCGCCCATGACTTCGCGGTACTTGGCGATTGCGCCCTCGCCTTCGAGCACCTGCAGCACGATCGGGCCAGAGGTCATGAAGTCGACGAGTTCGCCGTAGAACGGGCGGGCGGCATGCTCCTCGTAGAACTTCTCGGCCTGGGCGCGGGTCCAGCGGACGCGCTTCTGGGCGACGATCTTCAAGCCCGACTTCTCGATCACGGCATTGATGGCGCCGGTGAGGTTGCGCTTGGTGGCGTCAGGCTTGATGATGGAAAACGTGCGCTCGATGGCCATGGGGCGTTCTGTCTTTCTGCTTGTTCAGTTTGAGATCGCGGGCTTATAGCCGCGCCACCTGACAGCATCAAGAAGCCCTCTGCCGCAGCGCGCACGTAGGCTTTCTTGCTCCCCCAAACCCGTTGCCACGCGTGCCGCGATTGGCGGCGCAACCTGCACAACCTATTGCGGGACCGGCAAACCCGCTGGGGGCGGCCGGCTGGCGGCCCCACTTGCCTTTCCCCACAAGTTCGGCCATAACCCGCGCCATCCCACACGTAGCCCCATGCGCCAGCCGGATTGAAAGCCCCGGCCGGACGCTCCGGTGGGCGTTTGGCGTTTGCTGGTCCATTCCGGGCCTCGCGCCGGCCGCCTTCTCAGGGCCACGGAGGTTCAACCGGAAAAGGAACTCTGCATGTCGCTTCCGACATTCAACATGCGTCAGCTTCTCGAGGCTGGCGTTCACTTCGGCCATCAGTCGCACCGCTGGAACCCGAAGATGGCTCCGTTCATCTTCGGTGCGCGCAACAACATCCACATTCTCGACCTGACCCAGACGACGCCGCTGCTGCATCAGGCGCTGGTCAAGGTTTCCGACACGGTCGCCGGCGGTGGCCGCGTGCTGTTCGTCGCGACCAAGCGCGCCGCTTCGGATTCGATCGCCGATGCCGCCAAGCGCTCGGCCCAGTACTTCATCAACCACCGTTGGCTCGGCGGCACGCTGACCAACTGGAAGACGATTTCGCAGTCGATCCGCCGCCTGCGCCAGCTCGACGACATCCTCGCCGATCCCCAGGGCCGCACCAAGAAAGAGGTGCTGAACCTGACGCGCGAGCGCGAGAAGCTGAACCAGGCTCTCGGCGGCATCAAGGACATGGGCGGCACGCCGGACCTGCTGTTCGTGATCGACACCAACAAGGAGCAGATCGCCATACAGGAGGCGAAGAAGCTCGGTATCCCGATCGTCGCCGTGGTCGATACCAACTGCGATCCCGACGGCATCGACTTCCCGATCCCGGGTAACGACGACGCCGGCCGCGCCATCACCATGTATTGCGATCTCATCGCCCGCGCCGCCATCGATGGCCTTGAGCGCAGCCAGTCGGCCGCCGGTATCGACCTCGGCGCTTCCGAGAAGCCGATCGGCGAGGATCTGCCGGACGCTGGCGGGTTCGTCGGTATCGAAGGTGCTCGCGGCGAGGCCGACGACCTGACGCGCATCTCCTCCGGCATCACGACGAAGATCGAGCAGAGGCTCAACGACGCCGGCGTGTTCCACTTCTGGCAGATCGCTGACCTGACCGTCGACCAGGCGGCAGCTCTCGACCGCCAGTTGAAGCTCAAGGGGCAGATCGCGACCGAGGGCTGGATCGCGGCCGCCAAGAAGCTCGTCGCCGACGCCTGATCGGCGCCAGCGCCGAACGGCGTTTCGAGATGAATTGGAACGGGCGGGCCGGTCAGCGGACGCCCGTTTCAAACCGCTTTCCGACGCCGGGACCTAGCATCGCCGGTTCCTCGGCT
Source organism: uncultured Hyphomicrobiaceae bacterium (assembly GCA_937873575.1). Classification (GTDB taxonomy): domain Bacteria; phylum Pseudomonadota; class Alphaproteobacteria; order Rhizobiales; family Hyphomicrobiaceae; genus JAEUMD01. The sequence continues at coordinate 369 of CALMPK010000259.1, read as the reverse complement.
GTCATATTTGCTTCAAGCAGCGGGCGTAGCCGGGCGCAATCCCGGCCGTATCACGGCCCGCCAACAGATGGATCGACCCCATGACGACCATTTCCGCATCCATGGTTAAGGAGCTGCGCGAGCGCACCGGCGCCGGCATGATGGATTGTAAGGCGGCGCTCGCCCAGACCAACGGCGACATCGAGGCCGCCATCGACTGGCTGCGCACCAAGGGTCTCGCCAAGGCCGCCAAGAAGGCCGGCCGCGTCGCCGCCGAAGGTCTCGTCGGCATTCTCGCCAATGGCGCCACCGGCGCGCTCGTCGAGGTCAACTCGGAGACGGACTTCGTCGCCCGCAACACGCAGTTCCAGGGCCTCGTTTCGGGTATCG
>CALMPK010000258.1 GCA_937873575.1 uncultured Hyphomicrobiaceae bacterium | reverse complement strand
GCGACGGGCGACTTCTTCCATGCTCGTCAGGTTCGCCTTATGACCGCGCACAAGGTGGAGGAAGCGCGGCGCTCGGGGATGGATGTGCGTGTTGTCTCGGTTGAGGGCGGTGGACCGTCGGTTTCGCATGAGGCGAACATAAATCGACTGTCGGACATTGCCGCGCGAGGTTGGGACGAGCAGGTCGCCTTGGTCGACGGCCGAACAGCGATCATGCGCGACGACGAATTCATGGTGTTGCGGGTAATTGACGGGATGCCGCAGGGTCTTCCGGAGGCGGCGGGATCAAACCTCAAGAAAGTAGTCGCCGAAGCCGCCCTATTACCCCGCGGGACGATCAATGTTCCCATCACTTACGCCGGCCCTAAGGATACATTCGACTCGCAGCCAATTGCCCACAAGTGCAGCTTCGATCCAGCTGATCTCGTCATCGGAGGATCTGCTCAGGGGCAATGCTTCGAGCGCTTGCTGCTCTCAGCTCATCGCCGCGTTGTGATTCACTCCACATTCCTGGACGCCGAGCGTTTTTCTGCCCTTGCGGGGCCAATCAAAGCAGCATGCGCGCGAGGTGTCACATTTGACTTGCTGTGGGGAGCCGAGAAAGACGAGGAGACGGAGCGAAGAAACGCGATGCAAGCGACGCAGATCGCTCGCCTGGTGAAGCAAGATCGCGAGCTCAGTGGTCGGTTCACCGTTCACATGCGTACGACCGGTTCCCACGCGAAGATTATTCTTACAGATACGGCCCACGATGGTTGGATCGCGGGCGTGGGCTCGTGCAACTGGTTATCGTCGCCGTTTCAAGCCGTCGAGCTGACCGTCCTCTTGCGCGACCAACATATAGTCGCGGACGTTGCCGTGGCACTGCAGAACATGGTCGGGCGCAGAGGTCTGGCAGACACTATCGCAACCGAGATGTCCGTTGTTGCGCGCGACCTACGCCAGGCACGCTCGCCGGGAGGCGACGCCGAGATTTCTCTGATCGTTGGAGACGCCCACGACCGGATCATCCGCACGGCAAGCGGCACCGCCGAAAAGCAGTTCGTTGTCGGCAGCAACATGCTCGGATCAACGGCTCGGCCCGGGGCGCTTTTGCAGGGTGAGGTTGCCGCGAGCCGCGGGGGAGCACGCGCTACGGTCATTTATACAAAGCCCACAGGACCGCTGAAGAACAGGCATGCTCGTGCGCTCGCTGAAGAAGCACGGGCAAACCGTGTTGCCCTCGTGCGAACGAAGAAGATCCCCTTACACGGCAAGTTCGTCGCTTGGGACAGCAACGATCTCGTGGTCACGAGTTTGAATTGGGCATCGGCCGCGACGGACCCGGATTTTCCGTGGTGCGACATAGGGGTCCACGTCCATGCCCGAGGTTTGGCGAACGAAGTAGTCGGCAAGCTAAAGGCGATTTTTCCGGAGATGACCAACGATCCAAGGGCCGAGGAAACAGCTTGAGTCTAAAGTGCTTCGGCCCAAATCTTCCTAAAGCGGACGCCGACTACAAAGCGATCCAGTGGTTGTCTTTGCCGCACTAAGGACTGACCCAACTTGAGGCGACGAACTCGCAACGAACTAATCGCTTTTGATCGCCCGATTTTTCGACTTTTCCGAAAATATCGGCGGATTGCGGACGATCCCGATGATCGCCAGTTGAGGCCGAACTTGACCCGTCTCTGACGATCTGCGCGTCCGCTTTCGAGATCAGGCTCGCGACGGCCGCTTTCAGGCGGGATGCTTCTGACGGTTCGCGACCGATAGCAGACCTTCGGACTTTACCTGGCGAACCGAGTGCACTCGCACCTAGCAATGCGTCGATATGCATCTTTCAAGCAAGTATCCGCGAGGCTGGATTAGCCGCCGCTGCCGCCTCACGCACCTTGAGCGTCGCCTAACGTTATGCCGCGACCTAGGAACAAATTGCGCTAGATTGGAGTTCAGGTCGGTCAGTAATTTTGGAGACCGACATGAAAATCAAGCTTGTGATCGCGGCACTGCTTATCGCCACTCCTGCTTTCGCGCAGAGCGGAACAGCCACAGGAGCGGCAGCCGGGGCCGTCGGAGGAGCTGTCGTGGGCGGCCCGGTAGGAGCCGCTGTTGGCGCTGGCGTCGGCGCAGTTGCAGGCGCCATCTCCGATGCCGAACGCCCAAAATTCCGGACTTACGTCCAGGAACGTCGCGTGCCGTCCTATCGATATTCAAGCGATGTCGTGGTTGGCGCTGAGCTGCCGGCTTCCGGGGTCACGTATTACGAAGTCCCAGCCGAGTACGGAGTGAGCGGGTACCGCTATACGGTCGTCAATGACCGTACCGTTCTTGTGGATCCGCGATCTCACCGCGTCATTCAAGTCATTGACTGATCGATATCTCAACCCACAAATCTGGAGCACAGAATGCGCGTAGCACTTGCAAGCGGTCTCGCGATCGCAACCCTTCTCGGTGCCACTACTTTCGGCCTGGCGGAGACGACTGTTGTAAAAAAGCGCGTCAGCGCTGATGGTAGCGTGACAGTCGTGAAAAAGCGTCACGGGGCCGAAGGGCGCGTCATGGTAAGGACGCGCCATGCTCATGGAGATCGAGTGGTGGTCAAGAAGCGCCGGATCAATCCCGATGGGTCGTCGACCACGGTCGTGAAGAGAAAAATAATCGACTGATAGTCGTGGCGACCGGTTAGCAGCTGGTCGAAAGGTCAGCTGCTTTTCTTGTTAGTCCGCACAGCGCGCCAAAAAAATATAATGAAGTCTTGCATAGCGCTTCGCTACAGTGCTCGCTGCCAAAAAGTTGCGGCCAGGCACAACAGATCGCTTTCACCATCGAATTCGATTTAGTCCATTGTCAGCTGTTCAGCAGGTGCATTCAACACGAACTTGAGCCCGTGTGGTTCGTAAGTGATAGTGGAAGCCCCGTTGAAATAGCCTGCCAAAGCCTGTTCGATGATACGCGAGCCAAATCCTCTTCGAGAGGGCACGGCCACTTGCGGCCCACCTTGCTCCGTCCAGAATAATTGAAACGTCTCGTCCTCAACGCTCCAAGAGATATGAATCCATCCGGACTCTTCCCGCAACGCCCCATATTTCAAAGCGTTCGTCGCAAGCTCGTGCAGCCCGAGTGCCAAGCCTAACGCGCATTTTGACGAAAGTTCGAGTTCAGGGCCTTCGATCACGAAGCGAGAGACTGGCGCATGTGGGGCTATCGCCGTTCGAACGATGTCGTAAATGGCCGCACGCTCCCAATTCGCCTTGGTCAGCATTGCTTGAGCATCGTCCAGCGTAACCAAGCGAGCCAAGAAACTCTTCTTCGTTTCGCTGGCGTCCAGATCGCTGTTCAGTGTCTGGGTCGCAATTGCTCTAACCATCGCGAGCGTATTCTTCATGCGGTGTTGTGTCTCGCCGTTGATGAGCCGCAAACGGTCCTCAGCTTCTTTCAGTGCTGTGATATCGCGAGAAACAGACAATATGGCTTCGGGGCGTCCGTCTGAACCCAAGATCGGGGACACCTGAACATCCCAGTATCTCGAACGGCCGGTTATCGTGTTGGCATAGCCTTGAAAGCGAGATGACCTGCCAGCGTTGGCTTCAGACACAGCGAACGCAACGTCCAACTTGTGATCGCCGGACCAGAAATCCGGCCAGGGGCACCCTTTGATTGAATTGAAGTCGCTAACGTTCATCGTCCGCTGACCGCCCTCGCTCATAAACGCGAGCGTGCCATCCAGATTCAAAACTTTGATGCAATCCTCGGAGGCGGCGAGGAGGCTCCACATAAAGCGAGCGTCGCGCATTTCTTTTGTCGGCATCAGCGACTCTTGAACTGGAACTCGGCGGCCCAGCGCCGGGTTTTAGCAACTGTGTCCAAAAGTAGCAAAGGCCGGTCGGGGAAATGGCGGAAGTTGAGTTGAAGGCCATTGGCCGAGCCAGTCGCTCATGGACCTAACGCTAGACCTGTCTCGCCCAGCCAGCACCTTGCCCTGCTCCGTCTCCGTAAGGCAAGAAGCCTGCTCGACGAAGAAGGCGCTGCTAGATCAGTCAAGGAAGCAGCCCTTATGACTGGCCATATCCACTTTTCGCGTTTTTCTCTTCACCATCAGCGATTGTTCGGCGAAAAACCCAGCGAAACAATTAAGCGTCAGGCCCTACGCGACACCCATCAGGATAGTGAGAAACTCGCAAAACTTATCTGAGATTGGCGCGTGGATCGCAATTGCGCTGCGCGATTGCAATGTCCGTTTTCCGCCCATCTCGCCCGTTGGGGACAGCCGCTTCTCGGCTGACCGGCCGCATGTCAGTTTTCGGAGTCGGATTGAACGGGCACAAGCGACCGTTGGCGGACATAGTCAGCCGCGCCATCGGTGTCTCGTTCGATCATGCGAATTTCTTTCGATATGTTCGTTCGAAATAAAGAGTAGCGCCGGCGATCGGAGCCCTTTGGCCGGCGCGCCAATGACTTTATAAAAATGGCGCTGGGGCATCCTGAGTTCTATTGCTGTTTTGTTGGTTTCATGGTTCCCCCAAAAGAGCCTTTTATGCTGAACATCTTTTGTGCCGGAGGTTAAATGGGACGCTTCGACGGCCAGACGGCGATCGTCACGGGGTTTGCGCGCGGAATAGGCCGTGGCGTCGCCGCGCGCCTGGCTGCCGAAGGGTGCGGCGTGATCGGCTGGGACATAGCGCTGGAGGCGTTCGACGAGGAGGCCGCCGGCTTTGCGCCGCTTGCGGTCCGGAAGGGCGGTGTCGCTGAGTCCTCCGGCGCCGATGCTGCCTTCGCTGCAGCCGTTTCGGCGGCCGGGCGCG
>CALMPK010000257.1 GCA_937873575.1 uncultured Hyphomicrobiaceae bacterium | reverse complement strand
ATACGGCGGGGTTGCGCCGCAAGGCCAAGGTGACCGAGCTCGCCGAGCAGCTTTCCACCAGCGACACCGTGCGTGCGATCCGCTTCGCCGAGGTGGTGGTTCTGATGATCGATGCGGAGCGGCCGTTCGAAAACCAGGATCTGACCATCGGCGACATGGCGGCGAGCGAGGGGCGCGCGCTTGTCGTCGCCGTCAACAAGTGGGACCTCGTCGCGGAGAAGCAGAAGCTGCTCAAGGACCTGCGCGAGATCGTCGCGGAAAAGCTGTCGCAGGTCTCGGGCGTGCCGCTCGTCACCATCTCGGCGCTGGGTGAAAACGGTCTCGATCGGCTGATGCAGGCGGTCGCCGCCGCCTACGAGGGATGGAACCGGCGCATTCCGACACCGGCGCTCAACCGCTGGCTGCAGGAGGCGCTGGCCCGCCACGCGCCGCCCGCCGTCGCCGGCAGGCGCATTCGCCTGCGCTACGTGACGCAGCCCTCGTCGCGGCCGCCGACCTTCGTCGCGTTCTGCTCGCGGCCCGGCGAGCTGCCGAAATCCTATCTTCGCTACCTCACCAACAGCCTCAGGCAAGCCTTTGATCTGCCGGGCGTACCGATCCGTTTCAACCTGAAAAAGGGTGATAATCCCTACGCAGAGAAGCGGCCGGGTGGCAGGCCGCGCCGGTAGAGCGCGAAGGAAACTTCGGGTGCGACGTTACGTTCTGGTCATGCGACCTTCGCCCGGTGCGATCTTCTGGCTCTGGCACACTTCCGCCAGAAACTCTATTTACCCGCCACGTTTGAAAGCGCGCGAGCACAGGTTTCAATTCGAACGCATCGGCGCGGGCAATAGAAACAGGAAACAGTATGATGAGCAGAGTTCTCCGCGCTGGCGCCATGGCCGCCGCGCTTGCCTTGACTGCGGGTGCGGGTGTCGTGACGGCCGACAAGGCGGCCGCCGCCGGCGAGAAGGGGCCGTTCTCGCAGCGCGTTCGCAATGCCTGCAAGAGCGACTACAATCGCTTCTGCCCCAACTACAACCTCTATTCGCACGAACTGCGCCGCTGCATGCAGGCTGCCGGAAAGGCGATCTCGCAGGGCTGCATTCGCGCGCTCGTCGACGCTGGTGAGGTGCCGCGCTCCATGCTTTCGAAGTAATCGCCTGCCACCTGGCGGCGGTGAAGCTCACCGAGCACGAAACGACGAAGGCCCGCGCTCGGCGCGGGCCTTTTCGCTATCATCGTAACCAAGCGGCGACCGCCGCTCATCTGTCTGTCGATCGGGTGTCTGTCGATCGCGAAGCTGGAGCGCAGTGGGCGGGAGCACCCGCGGCAAACATGAAGAAGGCCACGAGGCTCACCGCCCACACGGGCGTCAACCGTTAGACTGGCGCCGCTCCGGACCACGCGATATAGGGGCATCGAACCGGGTGTTCAAGGGTTATTTTGCCGCCGGTCGCCGGGGCCTTCAGGGGCGGCGCGGCGACGGTGAAAATTGGCCTGGCGGCATCGATTTGGCGGAGCAAACGAGGGCGCGTGAGCGAAGCGGCGACAGAGGTTCTGTTCTACCATCTCGAGCGCCAGCCACTCGAGAAGGTGTTGCCCGGTCTGCTCGAGCGGACGCTGGAACGCGGCTGGCGCGCGGTGGTGCAATCCGGCTCCGAGGAACGGCTCGAGGCGCTCGATCTCGCGCTCTGGACCTATCGCGATGACAGCTTTCTTCCGCATGGCACGCGCAAGGACGGCCTGTCCGAACATCAGCCGGTATATTTGACGACGGGCAGTGAGACGCCGAACGGAGCTGGTGTGCGCTTCCTCGTCGATGGCGCGGTTGCGGATGGCTACACGGGCTTCGTTCGCATCGTCTACCTGTTCGACGGTCACGACCCGCAGGCGGTGGAACTCGCGCGAGGCCAATGGCGCGCGGCCAAGACCGCCGGATGCTCTGTCGCCTACTGGCAGCAGGATGGCGACGGGCGCTGGTCGAAGAAGGCTTGAGCGGGCGGGGCGGGAACAAGGCCGACATGAATTATCGCCACGTCTATCACGCCGGCAATTTCGCCGACGTCTTGAAGCATCTCGTGCTGACGCTCGTGATCGAGCACCTCAAGCTCAAGCCGCAGCCCTTCCGCGTCGTCGATACGCACGCTGGCATCGGCCTATACGATCTTGCGAGCGTCGAGGCGGGGAAGACGGGTGAGTGGCGCGCAGGCATTGCACGTCTGCTCGCCAGAGATCTTTCGCCTGCCGCGCGCGAGGTTCTGGCGCCCTACATCTCGGTCGTCAGGCCCTACCTCGGCAGCGACCTCGATGCTCCCGGCATGAAACGCGAGTATCCGGGCAGCCCGATCATTGCGCGCGACCTCATGCGGTCCGCGGATGCACTCGTTTTGAACGAACTGCATCCGGAAGATCGCGCGGCGCTGGAGACGCTGTTTCGCAGGGATAAACAAACCAAGGTGCTCGGGCTCGATGGCTACACGGTCATCAAGTCCGCGCTTCCGCCGAAAGAACGTCGCGGCGTTCTGCTGGTCGATCCGCCGTTCGAGGAGCCCGGCGAGTTCGACCGGCTGATCAGCGGCATGCACGACGCCTATCGGCGGTTCGCGGGCGGCACTCAAATCCTCTGGTATCCAGTCAAGGATCTCCCGGCCGTCGATCGCTTCCGCCGCCAGATTGCCGCCGATGCGCTCGCCGAGACGCTTGTCGTGGAGATCGCGGTTCGCGATCCGCGGGCGGCAACGCCGGGGTTGGCGGCGACCGGCGTCGTGGTCGTTAATCCGCCGTATACGCTGCATAACAAGATCGCGGCGGTGTTGCCGGAGCTTCTCGACGCGATGGCGAGCGGATCTGAGGCCTCGGCGGGCGCCTCTTACCGGCTCGAGTGGCTGGTTCGGGAAAAGCCCGCGGCGCGAAGCTAAGCTCCGTCGAAAATGCTCCACCAGGGCGCCGATAAGGAGCGGGGCCCATATTTGGTGTGATGCGGCAGACACGCTGCTGTTGCATCGCAGCAATGATTTGGTGGAGGACTTTCTTCGATCTTGCGACGTATCGGACTTTGGTCGATAATCTCTGAAGTGGTCGAGGCGGCTGAGTGCCGCCGCGTCATCCGGTTTGCGGTTGATCGAGCCCGAAGAAGCGCATTCGCAATGGTCCGCACTTCGAAACCAACGCATGGTGCATTGCAGGATGTTCCGTGCGCCCCCGCCGAGAGCTCTCGCCACGAGCTCCGAGACGCGACTGCCATAAGGCTCTGTCATGCGGTGGGGCTCGGCATCGCAGTCTTTGTCAGCCCTCCCCCGGGCTCCACTTGGAGGTTCATAGGCGAATGCGGCAATCTGGAATTGTGAAATTCTTCAATGCGCAGAAGGGTTATGGGTTCATCACGCCCGATGACGGCGGCAAGGACGTATTCGTGCACGTCACCGCTGTCGAGCGTTCGGGGGTGGGGCAATTGAACGAGGGCATGCGGATTTCTTTCGAAACCGAGCCCGACAAGCGCGGTAAGGGCCCCAAGGCCGTGGAGCTCAGAATCGAGAGTTGATGTTGGTGCACTGCGCTCCGTGAGCGGTGTCGTTCGGCAAGCTGTTAGAGATTTTTCGCGCGAGCCGTCCGTTGGCTCGCGTGTTTTGTTTGCGGGATTGATCGGTCGAAAATGCGGAACGGCGTGCGTCGATCGAAAGCGTCGATCGCATCGCCTCCTCGTGTACGAGGATGCTGCATCGCATCCGAGATGTGTGCACCGTCACCCGGTCGCCACTGCAATCTAGAAAAAGACTTGCTCCACAGCGTGCTGCTCTGAGGCAGTGTGCCGCATCGGCGAAAGTCGCGCTACTGTCCTGCAATTCGCATCCATTGTGGGAGATACAAGCGATGTTCCATTCGAAGTCGTCGGTGAAGCTGGCAGCCCTTGCCGGGGCGATGCTGGTCGCGTCGGCCGCGCCGTCCTTTGCCGGATCGTGCGTGACCAAGGCCGCCGAAGGCACCGGCTCGGACGAGAAGGCGGCCAAGTTCCAGGTGGACGAGGCGCTGCTGCAGGCCGTCGATTGGGGTGCGTGGGCCGCGTGGATGGCCAACGGCACCACCCCCGGCTACAACTACGGCCCGCGCAAGTACAAGTGCAAGAAGGGCGGCATCGGCGTCGTTTGCCGCGGCCAGGCGAAGATCTGCAAGCTGTGAGATGACGGCCTAGTCGACGTGTCATTTCAAAAGAGGATCACATGATCTCTGCTTCCAAGCTTGCGACTAGTGCCGTCTCGGCCCTGCTCTTGGCTGCTGCTCTGTCGGGCCCGGCCAACGCCGCCAAGTGCGTGCGCGCCGGCGGTGAAGGCTCGAACGTCCTACCGGACGTGGCGAAGTTCATGGCCAATGCCGCTCTCGCCAATTCCATCAGCGGCCTCGGCATGAAGGCGAAGGGGCCGATCAGCACGTCGTGCAAGACGAACCTGCTGCTGACGACCTGCGTGTCGCGCCAACGCGCCTGCAAGTAACCGCTGCGCCTTGCCGCTAGGAGCGCTTCGGCGCTTTATCAACCGACAACACGCCTTTGAAGGCCCGCCGAACCTGTTCGGCGGGCCTTTTCCGTCGCAGCCGGACAATTCGAAAGGCCAGTGGGTCGACCGACCGGAGCCCCGCGCTACATCGGCCGTTCGGCTCGCGGCTGCGATGAGGCGCGTGTCCGGCGGGCGACAGAGCCGGGTCTTTTCTCTGGAAACCGCCGCCTTCGTTAGACGTTTCGTTTAGGATTTGGTTTAGGTTGTCTCAGAATGAAGGTGTTCACTGAGAGGCGGGTACGATGAA
>CALMPK010000256.1 GCA_937873575.1 uncultured Hyphomicrobiaceae bacterium | reverse complement strand
GATGGGGCCATTTTCTGGCGGCGCACTCCGGGGGGGGCCCAAGACCTTCCCCCCCGGGACGACGACTCCCCGCCACTACGATCCGAGCGTCCTGACAAAGGCGCGCCGATGACCACCAACGTGCTGCAGAAGTGGTTCGCGGGCGAGCTGGTCACAAGAGGCCGGGGCGCGGCCCGCATACGCGTGCGCCATTTCACAACGCCCTCGCCATCTAACCTGATGGCGATCTACGCCTTCCTGCAGGAAAAAGGGTTCATCACCGACCCGGAACTCCGGGAAGATCCCTGGCCACATGCCGTGCTCGCGGCCAGCTTTCGCGACTATCAGACAGGCAGCGCCGCTGAAAGCGGCGCTGCGGGCGCTTTGGGGGAATATTTTAGCGCGGTGACGGCTGGACGTGATGTGATCGTTCGCCGTCTCTCGATCACCGAGCGCGGGCTTGGGGCTGCCGTAGCTGCCGAAGAGCGCGTCATGGTCTTTGCAAAAGCTGCCCTCACAGACCGCTCAAGCGCTTTTGTGATTGATCTCCACCGGCCTCGCGCCGTTGCGGTGTTCGATGGCTGGGGCCTCGCCAGCGGAGCGCAGCTCTCCGTATTTACGCGTGGGCAATTCGAAAGCCTGCCAATCTTGCACGAGTACAAAGCCCTCAAGAGCCAGGCGGAAGATGACGCCAGCGTGACGCTCGACGTGGCGCATATCACCGAACGAGGCAGCGAAGCCGCCTCCCTGTCGCAGGAGCTTCTGGTCAGTGACCCTTCAGCCTTCATCGAGCAAACGCTCGCCACGCTGAAAGCCCAGGGCACGCGCGTGCAGGGCCCGAAGATCAAGCTCCTCAGGCCGGCCCAACTCCCGGGCACCGACGCCGAAATCTACGCACTACTGGGCCGCTGCTTCTCCTATAGCCCGCCCTATCGCTTCGATTGGGAACGCTTTGGCCTTTTGGCCTCCATCATACCGAATATCAACGCTCGCGATCCCGTGGGCGGCGGTACGGTTCTCCACCTAGCAGCGCGCACACTCAATCGCCCGGCCATCAAGACGCTGATCAAGCGCCGGGACCTCGATATGCTAGTGCTAGATCACGAGGGGTTTTTCCCATCCCAACGAGCGCTAGAGGCGGATACCCGCTCGCCGATTGGCCATCTACTATTGCGAAGGGAAATCGCGGCAGCGCACGCACGCGGGCTTGATTATGCGCGGGAAATCGCCATCCTTCCGATTACGCCTCCGTCCTAGCATGCCAGGAAGTTCTCCTAGTACCAGACCTTCCGCCTCGCGGCGGCTGGCAGTACATTGGCAGTGCGGATCACCGAACTGAGTCGAGAGGGCACCGTGGGCACAGAGATCGACGCCGTTATCGCGGCATTGAAGATTGAGCTGGACGAGGCCGAACGCGGCGGCGCCTCCTTTTGGAAAACTATTCGGTGTAACCGCTGGATCAAACAATTGCCGGGCGCGTGGACACGTCGATGGAAGAACCTCAAGATCCGAGGCGATATCGACGGTGAGATTTCTCGAACGGAATTTGTGACGCATGTAAGGGCGACGTTGGCCTACCTTGAAGCGCATCGAGACCAGATCAAAGCTATGCCCGCATGGAACTGGCCCTTCACCGCGCTCAGAAAGAAGAACGAGCTTGTAACCAGCGTCAGAGATAAACCCATCGACGCCGAGTTCACCGACGTGCCGACGCCATCAGGACAGCGCAAGCTGCCCAAGCCCAAAATCGTCAAGTAACAGCGCTCGAGAATGCCCGCACCGCGCAACCAAATCGACTCACCTCGCAACCACGAAATGACATTCTGAAACCCGCCTTAAGTTGGTGCGCCAGATGTGTGCTGTCATACAGCACATCTGGTCTCGTCGGCTGACGCCTCCTCGGGAAGGGGGCCCGCTGCGCGCCCCCGTTCCATCCCCCCGGGCCTCGCCGAGCGCCGTCGAACATCCAGGAACAAACCGAGTCCACGAACGGGCCGAATCAGTCCATGGTCGCCGTCAATCTAACCTCTGCGATGGAGAGCGAACATGGCAGGCAAACGTGGCGGTGAGAGCACGGGCAGCCGGGCGGCTTCGGCGGCCGGCAAGACCCTCGGCAGCGGCAACGCGAGCAAGGCTGCCAAATCAGCCGCAGGCTCGGCGCTTGCTCAGCGCGGATCCAAGGACGTGACCAGCCCGAAGGCCGCGTCTGCCGCAGCGAAGACGCTCGCCAATCCGAGCGCGAGCAAAGCGGCCAAATCTGCAGCCGGTTCGGCTCTGACACAGCGTCCGGGCAAGCGCTAGGCACGAAGCGGTACTTCTACA
>CALMPK010000255.1 GCA_937873575.1 uncultured Hyphomicrobiaceae bacterium | reverse complement strand
CCCCGGCGGGCGGAACCGGCGCGGGGAGCGGCCGGCCCCGCCCCCGCCACAACCGCGCCGCAGCGGATGGAGCGTGCCGCCAGCCACCCGTTTCCTCTGCCTGCCATCGCCATCACCTGCTCCCGTCGTCTGTCTCGCGGGCACCGAACGGCGCCGATGCCTCGGCCCTGGCTCCGCGTTTGCGGCGCTCGGGCCATCGCGCCCTTATAAACCATGATTCATACCGGGGCGGAGGCGCAACTGCCACGGCGGAGGAACACTCGCCGCGGCGAGGTGGCTCAGCGGTCCCCACGTGCCCCAGGCGCGAACGGCGGCGTGCCCGTGGCAAGCCGCGCCGTCTCTCCTGCTTCCCCCTCCGCACCGCCGGTACGCTCGGCGCGGCCTGGCGGCAACACCACCATCAAGCGCGTCAGCACGCGGCGGTTCTGGGCCTGGCACTGCGAGCTTGCGCAATCGGCGAGGCGGTCCTGCCGCCCGCGCGGATCAACGTCGATGCGCTCGGCGGGTATGCCCGCGGCAATTAGCATCTGGCGTGCCTTGTCGGCGCGCACGAGGGAGAGATAGCGGTTGGCGGCGTCGTCACCGGGATCGTCCGCATGTCCCTCGACCACCACGTAGAGCTCGGGGAAGCGGGAAATCCACCGCGCCTGGCGCTCGAGCACGACACGGGCACGCCCGCCGACATCGGCACTCGACAGGCTGAAGAAGACGCGGTCGCCGACATCGGCGCTCATCATGCCCTCGAAACGATGAGAGCGGCGGGCCCGCTCGCGCCATGGAGCCGGCTTATCGTTGATCTCGGCCGCAGCGGGAGGCGGCGCATCACCTGCGGCCTGCGCTTCCACCGAAGGGGCGTTGGCCGCGGCCGGCATGGTGGACGCGACAGCGTGGGGCGCTTCGTTGAAGCGGGAGGCGTAGATCTGCGACAGGCGGCGGCGCGCCTCGTCGGCCAATGCGGACGAAGGAGACCGGGCGACGAGTTGCTCGAGTAGACGTTGCCCCTGGTGGGCCTGCCCCGCATCGATGGCGCCGATAGCCCGCTCGAACAGGCTCGCGTCGTCGATGGCACCGAGGTCGGCGTGGGACGTCGTACCGGCCTCGATGGGGCCAGCCCCGATGTGGCCGGCCTCGACGGGGCGACCCGCGGACGGGCCAGCTTCGCCGGGCATGTGCGTGCGTAACGCCTCTTCTGCCTTTTCCCGCGCCCCGCCGTCACGGGCGTCGATTCGGGCAGCCCAGCCCTCGCTTTCAGAGGGGGCACCGTCGGGACGGCCGACCGGTTCCAGGGGCATGGCCAGCACACCGCCAGACGACCTTTCCGCCGGCCGTTGCCCCAGATCCTGGGCCGAGGACGGCGACACAGTGACGAGCGAGACCAGCGCGAGGGCAGCGATTCGACTGAACGCGACGGCGTGCGGCCTGCCACAGCGAAGCCCTACGCTACGGTGAAACCGCTTCGTTGCCGCCCGCCGCCAAACCTGCATGGATCGTCCGCCTTCGGGGTTCGCCACATCGCGCGCAAAACGAGGGCGCGCCAGGGCAGGGTGCGACGCCAATGTGACCAAACTAGGAGAACAGCGACGACCACGCATCGTGCGCCGCCGCCAAGTACGCCCGAACAAGTACGCCCGAGATCGCAAGGCGGAAGCAGCAGCGCCCGGGTCAGGTCAAGTCAAGAGACCCAACGCCCACCAAAGCCTGCCCGTTGCCGGAGCGGAGCCTCAGTTCGTGCTGCCGACTCGGCTGTTCAGCACGGTCTGCGCGCGGCGGTTCTGCGACCAGCACGAGATGTCGTCGCAAACCGCCACCGGGCGCTCCTTGCCGTAGGAGATGGTGCGGATGCGCGAAGCGTTGATGCCGTTCTGTGCGAGGAAGTTGCGCACGGTGGTGGCGCGCTTCTGGCCAAGGCCGATGTTGTACTCACGGGTACCGCGCTCGTCGGCGTGGCCCTCGATGGTGATCGTGAACTGCGGATACTGACGCAGCCACTGCGACTGCTTCTGCAGCGTCTGCTGCGCGTCCGGCGTCAGATCGGTGCTGTCGGTCGAGAAGTAGACGATATCGCCAACGTTGACCGCGAAGTCGCGCTGCGTGCCGGGAACCGGCGCACCCGCCCCGCCCCGTCCGCCCGGCCCAAGTTCCGCTTCCGGCCCGTTCTCCTTGTTCGCGCAAGCTTGAAGCGCGAGCGGCAAGGCGAGGACCATGGCGGCGCGAAAGGCGAAGGACACCCACGCGGAGGCCGGTTTTGTCATCGACATCATGCAATCCTTTGGATCGGCGGACGCCCCTGCTCCTGGCAGACTTGCGCGTCACATGCCTTCGTCGTCATTCGGCCTACTGCACGCGCAGTACGAAATTAAGGCCGTCTTTCATACCAGTGCGAACCACGGCAAGCCACTTCGTGACAAGCACCAAACAGTCACACCTGCCTTGAGCCCACAGAATTGGTCGCCGCGTGTGGAGATCTGCGACGAGGGCCGGGCGCTCTCGCAACACTCGCTGCTGGCAAAAGGCCAGCGATGCTGAGGGGCGGGTACCAGCGCACCCTTTCGGTCTGAACGCAATTCAGCTTGTATGAAAAAGAACAGCGCCCGGAAATCGGCCCGTCAACGCGGATCGCTTGGCCGCAGATGTCGCGGTTGCCGCGCCAAATCTGATTCCTTGCGGGGAAACGCCCCTCGACACGTGAGGCCCTCCAAACACGACAAAACCGAGCCGCGGCGGGGAAGCCGACAGCTCGGTTCTGTATCGACAGGCAGGCCGCAGAAAGCTACGGACTGCCGCAACCGGTTCGCTTAGCGAGCCGACTGGGTCGCGGCCGGAACGTCCGCGCCGAGCTTCATCGGCTCATGCGGAACTTCCTTGCGGCACGCGCCGAGAGCAACAGCAGCGACGACGGTGGCGAGAATGATAGCGCCCTTCATGGGTAGTCTCCTGAAAAAGGTTAATTCCGAGGACGCGGTACTTAGCGAGCCTGCTGGACCGCAACATCCGCACCGAGCTTCATCGGCTCGTGCGGAACCTCACGACGGCAAGCGCCAAGCGCAACAGCCGCGATGACAGCCGAAATAACGATCAGCCCCTTAACACCCTGCATGGTTCATCTCCTGATGCTTTGATCGGCACTAGCCAGTTATTGGGGTACCTGGGGTGGCCTGTTCGATCAAGAACGGACGCTGTCGGAGCCCGCTTTTCCAACCCTCTTGATGCGAAAATGCCACTTGATCAATTAGCGGCGACGCGACGACGCAACAGCAACGGGATTCCGACCGAACCAACTGTTAACACAGCGTAAATTTTCGCTCCGATAGAGCACAAAAATGGCCTTCGCAGGCGCAGCGAGCGCGCCACAGCGTACAATCCGCTACTCAGTTCAGAAGCGGCGACCAAGCCGGATCGGAGGCGAACGACGGTGTCGTCACCACCTGCTCGTTGTAGCCGGTGATGTCGACCGAATAGATTCGCGGACCGGCGTTGCCGCCACGGGCCTCCCGGAAGAACATCAGCACGCGGCCGTTGGGCGCCCAGGTCGGCCCCTCGTTGTGGAACCCCTCGGACAGGATGCGCTCGCCGGAGCCGTCCGGGCGCATCACGCCGATCAGGAAGCGGCCGGAAACCTGTTTGGTAAACGCGATGTAGTCGCCGCGCGGCGACCACACCGGCGTCGAGTAGCGCCCGTCGCCGAAGCTGATGCGGCGGGTGCCGGAACCGTCCGAACCCATGACGTAGAGCTGCTGGGTGCCTTCGCGGTCGGATTCGAACACCACCTGGCGGCCGTCAGGTGAGTAGCTCGGGCCGGTGTCCAATGCGCCGCTGTCGGTGAGCTTCCGCGACTGGCGGGAGCGCAGATCCATCTCGAAGATGCTGGAGCCACCCTCCGATTGCAGGCTCATGATGATGCGCTGCCCGTCGGGCGAGAACCTCGGCGCGAACGTCATGCCCGGGAACTCGCCGACGACCTGACGCTGCCCGGTCTCGAGGTTCATCAGGAATACGCGCGGCTTCTCGCCCGCGTAGGACATGAACGTGATCTCTTGATTGTTGGGGCTGAAGCGCGGCGTCAGCACCAGTTCCTTGCCCTGGCTCAACAGGCGGACGTTGGCGCCGTCCTGATCCATGATGGCGAGGCGTTTGATGCGGCGGTCCTTGGGTCCCGTCTCGTCGATGAAGACGACCCGCGTATCGAAGTATCCCTTCTCACCCGTCAGCCGCTCGTAGACCTGATCGGCGATGATATGGCCGACGCGGCGCCAGTTTACCTCCCCCGTCGAGAAGCGCTGGCCGGCGAGCTGGCGCCCGGTGGCGACGTCCCACAGGCGGTATTCGGCGGTCAGCCGACCGTCGCCCGCGTTGGTCACGCGGCCCACCACGAGGGCCTGGGCACGGATCGAGCGCCAGTCGGGAAAGCGCGGCGCGCTGTTGATGTCGGTGATGCGCTCGAGGAACGAGGCGCGATCGAGCGGCTCGAACAGACCTGACCGGCCGAGATCGCCCGAGATAATATTGGAAATGTCTCCAGCGAGCTTCGGATCGCCGCCGAGGAACTCGGTGACCGCGATCGGTATGGGCGCGATGGTGCCTTCGCGCTGCGTGCCCCGGAGCTGGGCCGAGGCGGGCGCCAGACATCCGAGCATGCCCGAAACGAGTGCGGCGACCAGGAGGGCGGCACGAACGGCGAGGAGTGGCGCGGCGGTCCGGGAATGCTCAGTGCGGAAGCTCATCGAGCGAGGGCCTCGTATCGAGTTGTAGTTCGAAGTGTCGGTAGGTGCAGATTTCATGATTCGCGCCTGGGCTCAAACCGCGCCCGCGGCCTGCCGCCGCAGGCCGGTGCGCACCTCTTTCGATGGAAGATGCCGCAGGATTATGGCGGCAGCGAACCAATCCGAGCCCTGCGATCGACGAAATATCTGCCCGAAATCGCCGCCAACCTCACCAGCGGAGCGTTCCACGGCCTCTGCGGGTTTCGTTATCCGGGTTCCGTCAGCGAGCACCGATGCGCGCGAAGCCATTGTCGCCGCCACAAGCCCAACCGCGGACTTGGTGCGCCCCTAGAGCATGTTGCTCGGATCGAACGCGCGTTCGATGACCTTCCAGACATCGTACTTGTCGGGCGGCAGGCTGAAGGGCTGGCACTGGATCACCGCACGCACTGCCGTATCGATCGCCACCTGCGACAGCGGGCCGCTGCCACCATTGATGACCTGGGGCTGGCCGTCGAGCGTGCCGTCGGGCTTCAGCCGCCAACGCAGCTCGACGATCGGAATGGATGCACCGCCGCCGGCACCGGGCAGCGAGTAGCAGCGGCGGAGCTGCGCGCCGAGCATACCGTTCAGCGCATCGATTTCACGCGCCGAGAGCACCGTGTCGTTGCCGGTCGGATTACCTGCGGTCGGCCCCTTGTGCGTCGCGTTAGGATCCGGCGAGTTCGAGCGCTGTGGCGCGCCCCGCTTTTCTGGCGTCTTGTCGAGGAGAGCCGCGATCCTGTCCGGATCGAACTGCTTCTTCTTTTCCTCTTCCTTGCGCTTCTGCTCGGCGAGCTTCTTTTTCAGCTCGTCCGCCTTCCGCTTATCCTCGGCCTTCTTCTTTTCATCGGCCTTCTTTTTCTCTTCTGCCTTCTTCTTTTCCTCGGCCTTCCTCTGCTCTTCCGCCTTCTGCTCCTCGAGCTTCTTCAGCTCCTCGGGCGTCGGCCCGGGCGCGGGCTCGGGCGGCGGGGGAAGGGCCGCGATCTTGTCGGCGATGGGATCTGGCGCCTGTTCGGCCTTTGGCGGCTCGGGCTTGGGCGGCTCTGGCTTCGCCGCCTCCGGTTTCGGGGGCTCGGGCGGCGGCGCTGGCGGCTCGGGCGCCGTGACGGGCTTCGGCTTCGGCGCGTCGCGCTTCGAGATCTCCTTCTCGGGCTCCTTCTCCGCCTTGGCGACCAGGTCGGTGGTGTTGGGATCGCCTTGCTTCAGGCGCGTCAGCTCGGAAGCCGTGACGACGGCAACCTCGAGCGGCGGCGTCTCGACGAGGTCACGCTGCTGCGTCGCGTGGACGGCGAACAGCGCCCACGCGAGAAGGCTGACGTGCAGCAATACCGATATGACGAGCCCGAGTTGCACTCCGAGTGTTCCGTCTCCGTGATCCGCGTCCCGCTCCAGGCCGCATCATTGCCGATTCGCTTGCCGGCCCGGGAACGCTGGGGGCAGAACCATTGCTCGCCGCTGCTCCCATTCTGCCGGTGAGTGGCGCAGCGATGGCGCGGCCCGATCAGCCGTTCTCGAGATCGCTGACGAACGATACCTTGGTGAACCCGCCTTCGACGATGCGGCCCATCACCTTGAGAACCGCGCCGTAGTTGGTGCCCTTGTCGCCGCGCACGAAAATGGTGTCGTCGTAGCCATTCTTGGCGATGCCCTTGAGCTTCGCCGGCACCTCGTCGAGCGGCACCTTCGTCTCGCCGATGTAGACATCGCCAGACGCCTGGACCGTGATGATGAGCGGGTCCTGCTTCTTGGCCGCGAGCTGCTTGCCCTTGGATTCGGGAAGCTCCACCGGCACGCCCACCTGCAGCAGCGGCGCAGCCACCATGAAGATGATGAGCAGCACCAGCATCACGTCGACCATCGGCGTGACGTTGATCTCGCTCATGGCCGCGTGGCGGCGGCCACGTCTGCCGCGCCGCCGACCGCCTCCGCCCTGCTGCGTCTTGACGCTCGCGCCCATGGCTACCTCACGTCCCCACGTCGTTCTGCCGTGACGCGATCGCCGCGACCTCGTCGGCGAAGGTCTCCTGTCGCTGGCGGATCTGCGCCGGGTCCGCCGAAAACTTTTTGTAGAAGATCACGGCCGGAATAGCCGCCATGAGGCCGAGCGCTGTCGCGAACAACGCTTCCGCGATGCCCGGCGCGACGACAGCAAGCGACGTGTTCTTCGATACCGCGATCGCCTGGAAGCTGGCCATGATGCCCCAGACGGTACCGAACAAACCGACGAAGGGGGCCGTCGAACCGACCGTTGCCAGGAACAGCAGGCGCCGCTCCAGCCGCTCCATCTCGCGGCTGATGGTGACATCCATGACCTTCTCGACGCGAAGCTGGATACCGCCGAGTGCGCGGATGTTGCCCTCCACCGAGCGCTTCCACTCGCGCATCGCCGCGACGAACAGCGCGGCCATGGTGATCGGGTTCCCGCGTGAGATCGCCGAGTAGAGCTCCTCGAGGGACTGGCCGGACCAGAACTGCTGTTCGAAGTGCTCCGATTCCCGCTTGGCCCGGCGGAACGAGATCAGCTTCTCGACGATGATGGCCCACGACCATACCGACGACAGCAGCAGCCCGAGCATCACCAACTTGACGACGATGTGGGCTTGCAGGAACAGCTCGACAAACGAGAAGCCGCCGGCGGCTGCCGGCTCCATCGTGGTTTTCAGCAGATCTGCCGGATTCATCGGGTATTCCCGTCACGATTTGACAGTTGGTCGGCCGCTGTCACCATCGCCCGCGCGGCGAGCGAAAGAAGGGCGGCCGCAAGATTGAATGCCGTTCGCGGCGCAAAACGAGCGCCGACGACCTCGACGTGCGCCGACGTCGCGGACGCTTGTGCGCCCCGCCGGGGCGGCCGTCGCGAAACTTGACCGCACAGTCGGATGGTGCCCTAGAGACCGCTACTCGGAACGCACGCGGAAGGATCGCGCACGCCGACAGGTTCGTCGAAAAGTCCCGCCGCCCCTAACCTCATGTTTCGCGCTGCAATATGACCAAAGCGAGGCCCGCTGACCTCGGTCGCGTGGCCTTTATCCCCTGAAATCCTCATGTCGAGCCCTTCACCTTGCGGCGGCAGGTCAGGCACCGAGGGACAGCAGGTCGCGCCATTGGCCATCGTCGGGATCGTAGGCGAGAAGGCGGCCTTCACGCATGTCGTACAACCAGCCGTGAATGCCGATGCGCCCCCGCTCCACGCCTTCGCGCACGATCTCGTACGTCATCAGATTGTCGATCTGGAACTGGACGTGGGCCTTCACCGTTTCGTCGAGCCTGGCCGGCCCGGTAACGCCAGCAGCCTTGATGAGGGCGTGGGCCGGCCGCGTCAAATCGATCCACCGCGACAGGTGGCTCGTCTCGCCGATGCTGTCGCCTTCGACGAGCGCGGCGACGCCGCCGCAACCCGTGTGCCCGCAGACGACGATGTCGTCGACCCCGAGGTGGAGCACGGCGTACTCGATGGCCGCGCCGACGCTATCGTCGAAGGAGTTCGCGGGCGGAACCGAGTTGGCGATGTTGCGGATCTCGAACAACTCGCCGGGGTCGGCGCCGGTGATCTGTGCCGGCACGACGCGGCTGTCCGAGCAGCCGATCCAGAGCAGGCGCGGTTTCTGCTTGGCGGTCGCGAGCGCCTCGAAGAAGGCGCGGTCGCGCAGGAAATCCTCGCGGAAGCGCTTGTGGCCTTCGATGGCGTCGGCGATGTCGGCGTCGAGTTCGACGGGCTCGCCGCCCGTACCGTCGTCACCCATGGCAATCCCCCGCTGCCCGCGCTGCCCGCAAGGTCCAATCTCGCACAACTGCCCGTGGACTGAAAGGCGGCGCGGACGCGCAGAACATGCTCTAAAGCAGCGGAGCCGTTACCCGGCGTCAGCGCTCTTGCCGGCCGCGAACGCCCGCCTCAGCGTTTCCGTGAGCCGCAGCGGTTTACCCGAGACCGCGACCAGAACCACCGTCACCTCCGCCTCGAAGATCTCCCGACCGCCGAGCGAAATCGACTGCAATAGAGTGACACTGGCGCCGCCGAGCTCCTTCACCCGGGTGGTGACCTCGAGCACGTCGTCCATGCGCGCGGGCCGGCGGAAATCGCAGTTCATCCGCCGCACCACGAAGGCGGCCGGCTCGTGGCTGCCCTCGCTGCCCTCGGCCCGGCCGTCGATCATGCGGCGCGCGTCCGTGCCGAGCAGGCGGAGGAAATCCGAGCGGCCGCGCTCGCACCAGCGCACGAAGCTCGCGTGGTAGGCGACGCCGCCCGCATCGGTATCCTCGAAATAGACGCGGACGGGCAGAACGTGCGCGTGGCCCGTCTCGTCTTCGAGCAGGCGGCCGGCGAGGTCGGGCCACTGGCGGGTGGTGCTCATGTCGCGTCGTATCCAAGCTCGGCGATGACGATCTCGGGTGGCGAGCCGAAGCGGATCGGCACTCCGGAGCAGCCGAGACCGGCGGAAACGAGAAGATTGCGGCCATCCTCGACGATGTGGCCGTAGACGTAGCGGCTGCCGTAGCGCGACGGCACCACGGGCGTATAGCCGAATATCCGCACCTGCCCGCCATGGGTATGGCCAGAAAGTGTGAGCGACACGCGGCGCGGAACCTGCGGGAAGACGTCGGGCTCGTGCGCCATGAGGACGACCGGCGCGTCGTCGGTGATCTTGGCGAGCGTCCCATCGAGGTCCGCGACGCCGCTGTAGTCGATCTTTCCGCGCGCCTTGAAATCCTCGTACTTCTCGCGGCGCGGCCAGAACGCCCATTGATCGCCGAGACCGGCGAGCCAGAACGCGCCGCCGCGGGTTTCGAGCCGGACCGCGTCGTTCTCGTAGACGCGGATTCCCGCGCGCACCAGCGCCTCGCCTGCCGGCGTCGGACCGGCCCGGCGGCGCTGCACCTCGTAGTCCTCCCACCAGTCGTGGTTGCCGAGCACTGCATGGACTCCGAGCGGCGCCTCGAGGCGCGCCAGCGCGGAGGCCCATTCGTCATGCGCGACCGGCCAGGACAGCTTCGAGATGCGCATGCTCGCGACATAGTCGCCGAGCAGGAGAATGGCGTCGGCACCGAGGGCGTTGGTGCGCTCGACGATGCGCAGAATGCGCTCGCGCGTCATCCACGGATCGCAAGCGTGCAGGTCGGCGATCACCGCCAGCCGCAAGCGCAGCCCGGAAGGCCAGCCCGGCGGCGTCAACCTGTACCGCGTCACACACAGCCGGAACGGCTCGGCAAGGGCGTAACTGCCGAGGCCGAACCCACTGAATGCAGCAGCGGCAAGCCCAGTCAGAACGTGACGGCGCGAGATCAAGGCACGGCTCCGGAAAGAAACTGGCGGTCGGATCGAGCAACGCTCGGGGCTGCCGCGGCGCGGACGCGACGATCGATCGACTGGACAACGGATTGATGAAGCAAGTGTTACGCGGCCCGTTGCTGGCGGAGAACCTCGCCGCGATAACTGAGCGCCTCGGCGACATGAAGGCGGCCGACGCCCACCGCGCCATCGAGATCGGCGATGGTGCGTGCAACACGCAGCGTGCGATGGAAACCGCGCGCTGAGAGACCGAGGCGCTCCGACGCCTGATGCAGCAGCGCCACGCCTTCGGCATCGGGCATCGAAGTTTCCTCGAGCAGACGGCCTGAGCATTCCGCATTGGTCGACACGCCCTTGGCCCCGAGGCCCTTGAAACGGTCGCGCTGGCGCTGGCGAGCGGCGGCCACCCGCGCCGCGACTTCGGCGCTGCCTTCGCTCGGCGGTGGAAGAACGAGATCCGCCGCCGAGACTGCGGGCATCTCGATCTGCAGATCGATGCGATCGAGCAGTGGCCCGGAGATGCGTGCACGGTAATCCTCTCCGCAACGTGGCCCCCGCTTGCATGCCTGCCCTGGATTTCCTCCGCCGCACCGGCACGGGTTCATCGCTGCGATGAGCTGAATGCGGGACGGATAGGAAACGCGGTGATTGGCTCGGGCGATCACCGTTTCGCCCGTCTCGAGCGGCTGGCGCAGCCCATCGAGCACCTGCGGAGAGAACTCGGGCAGCTCGTCGAGGAACAGGACGCCGCGGTGGGCCAGGGAGACCTCCCCCGGCCGCGGCCGGCTGCCGCCACCGACCAGCGCCGCCATGCTTGCCGAATGGTGAGGGGCTCGGAATGGCCGCGACGTGGCGAGCTTGCCGCCTGCGAGTTCACCCGCGAGCGAATGCACCATGGATACCTCGAGCAACTCTTCAGGCGTCAGCGGCGGAAGGATCGACGGCAAGCGTGCCGCGAGCATGGACTTGCCCGAGCCGGGCGGCCCCGTCATCAGCATGTTGTGGCCGCCCGCTGCAGCGATCTCCAGCACGCGCTTGGCTGTTTCCTGGCCCTTGATGTCCTTGAGATCCGGCATGATCCCCACCGCGCGATCGAGGTTGGGCTTCGGCCGCGACAGCGATTGTGTTCCCTTGAAATGATTGACCAGCGAGAGGAGATGCGGCGGAGCGAGGATGTCGACCTCGTCACCGGCCCAGGCCGCCTCCGCGCCGATCTCCGCCGGGCATATGAGCCCCTTGCCGATCGCGTTGGCGCCGATGGCTGCCGGCAGACCACCCGGAACCGCGCGGATCGAACCATCGAGCGCCAGTTCCCCGATAGCCGCGAAACCGGAGATCGAATCGGGAGGAACCGCACCCAGCGCCGACATGAGGGCGAGCGCTATCGGCAGATCGAAATGACTGCCCTCTTTCGGCATGTCCGCCGGCGCAAGGTTCACCGTCAGGTGCTTATAGGGAAGGCCGAGCCCCACAGCGTGCAGCGCATTCCTGATGCGCTCGCGGCTCTCCGCCACCGCCTTGTCCGGCAGGCCGACGATGGCGAAGGTCGGCTGTCCGGGTGTGATGCGGACCTGCACTTCGATGGGCTTCGCCTCGATGCCGACGAATGCGACCGTCGCAATCTGTCCGTACATGCCACTCGCCCCCTGCCACCCCGCATGACACCGCTAAAGGCCCCTGAAAGGCCCCGCCCGAGTTGCATAGCCCTAGCACGCGAGCAGATCCTCGATCAAGAACAAATCAGGAACCTTGGCCCGTGCACATCCATCGCACTGCTAAACGGATGCGTGCGGCGTGGTCCCTCCTGTATCCGATCCAACCATCCGGAATTTCAACATCGCCGGAACTGGGCCCAGCGCACGGCGACTGAGCCAACGCGTTGAGACGGAGTAGCCAACCAAGCATCACTCGAAGGAAACGAGCGATGCGGCAAGCGCCAAGGCCGCGCCTGCCAGCAAGGCAGCATCGAGCATATTGAACCGGTCGCCGATCAGGGACGGAAGCGGCGTATTCCTCGGCACGAGCCGCAATAGCCAGATGGCGCCGAAAAGGATCCAGGCCAGGAAAAAGACGATCATGAGCGGAACGACATGCGGCCTGCTCTGTGCGCCTGATCCAGAGAACGCCAGGATGATGAAAAGTCCGACGGTGACGTGAACGATGTAAAGGCCGATCGCCACAAATACCGAGCGCCGGCCCGGGGCACCCCCAGGAATCTGATGTTTGAGCCTCGAATAGCGCCCGTAGGCCGCAGCAAGGCCAACCAGCACGCCCGCGAGCATCAGGAGTTTATCGTGCATCTCAGGCGCCCTTGTCTCCTGCCGAGCGCGCGCCCCTGACTTTCCCCTCGATCGCGTCCCAGATCATGGCGGCGATGTCTGGCCCGCCGTGCTGCCGGATGTGGCGGATGCCCGTCGGCGACGTCACGTTGATCTCGGTGAGGTAGTCGCCGATCACGTCGATGCCGGTGAAGATGAGGCCGCGACGCTTCAGCTCCGGCCCGAGGCGCGCGCAGATCTCGCGGTCGCGATCCGTCAGCGCAACCGCCGCCGCCCGCCCACCGACATGGAGATTGGAGCGCGTCTCGCCATCAGGCGGAATGCGGTTGATGACGCCTGCCAGCTCGCCATTGACGAGAATGATGCGCTTGTCGCCGGCGCGGACCTCGGGGCGGTACTGCTGCACCATGAACGGCTCACGGAACACGGTCTGGAACAGCTCGACCAGCGAGCCGAGATTGGTATCACCGGGCTGGATTCGGAACACCGATGCGCCGCCGTTGCCGTAGAGCGGCTTGACGATGATGTCCTTATGGCGCTCGCGAAAGGCGATCACGTCGGCAAGCTGCCGGGTGACGAGCGTCGGCGGCATGAGGTCCTGGAACTCGAGCACCCAGAGCTTCTCGGGCGCGTTGCGCACCTCGCGTGGATCGTTGACCACCAGCGTTCGCGGATGGATCCGCTCGAGCAGGTGCGTCGTCGTGATGTAGGCCATGTCGAACGGCGGATCCTGACGCAGCAGGACGACATCGAACGTCGCGAGATCCTCGACACGGGAATCCGACACGGCGTAGTGCGCACCCGCGACGTCCTTGACCGCGAGCGTCTCGCCCCGTGCCTTCAGCGTCGCGCCATCGAGGGCCAAGTTCTGCGGCATGTAATAGAAAAGCTCGTGGCCGCGCGCTTGGGCCTCGAGCAGCAGGGCAAAGGTCGAATCTCCCGAGATGTCGATGCGGTCGACGGGGTCCATCTGGCAGGCGACGCGCATATCGGGGACTCCTGTTGCGTTCGGCCGGAAAGCAAGCCCGAACACCACGGACTGTCAACCGCCAGCACGCCAGAGGAGGCATGCGCATCGGCGCGACAGCTCGGCCGCGGAAGGCGGCTTCGCCATCGGCGGGCACGGGCGCCGGAGCGGGACGTTCGGGATGGAGGTGGCGGGCCGGTGGCCGACCTTAACCTCCGGTTAACCGTGAATCGCGAGCCTGCACGGGCAATCACGGGAGCCCGCGCATGTCGCAAACGGAAATGGCCGCGGCGATGGCCAAACTGTCAGCCTCGATGGCGGCTCTTGCCGAGACGCGCGGCGAGCTTGCCGAAAGCCTCGACCGCGCGCTGATCCTCGCCGCGGGGCGGATGGAGGCCTTGAGCTTCGAGATCGAATGGGCGGGCGAGCTCACAGAGCGTTGACGAGATGGCGCGGCCAGCGCCACGGCAGCACGAACACGACGTCGAACGTCACGTCGTAATCCCGGAAAGCGGGATGGCGGGCGAGCCAGAGATCGGCCGCGCGATGGATGCGGCGGCGCTGCGCATCCCCGATCGAGGCCTCGGCCGCCTCTTCCGAACGACGCGCCTTCACCTCGACGAACGCGAGATGGCGCCCGCGCGCGACGATGAGATCGATCTCGCCGGTCGGCATCACCACGCGCCGCCCGATCGGCCGAAAGCCCTTCGCCGCGAGGGCCAGGATCGCCGCAAGCTCCGCCGAGCGGCCGAGGCGGTATCGCCGCCGCCGCTCGACATATCCGGCATCTCGCGGCGCATGGCGCATGCGCGGAACCTCGACTATCGCGTTAGAACCGCTCCGCCTGCGGGCCGCGGCGCTTTACGCCTCGTCCGCCCCGCGCTTCAAGGCGAGGCCTATATCGTAGACCCGCCCACGTGAGACGCCGAGTGCATCCGCGACCGCTTTCGAGGCATCCTTGAGACGGGCGTCCCGAAGTGCTGTCGCGAGCGCCTCGACAATCTGCGCGTCGGTCGCCTCGACCGCCAGCGCCGGGCCGACCACGATGGCGATCTCCCCGCGCGGCTCGTGCGCGGCGAAATGGAGTGCAAGCTCACCGAGCCTGCCCCGGCGCACCTCTTCGTGCAGCTTGGTCAACTCGCGCGCCACGGCCGCGTGCCGGTCTCCGAGTACGCTGGCGAGATCGGCGAGGGTGTCGGCCAGCCGCTGCGGTGCCTCGTAGAACACGAGCGTCGCAGCGACCCCGGCAAGCTCACCGAGGCGCGTGCGCCGCGCGGCGGATTTCGGCGGCAGGAAGCCCGCGAACAGGAACGTGTCGGTAGCAAGTCCGGCGACGGTCAGCGCGGTCAGGACAGCCGACGCGCCCGGCAGGCTTTCGACCCGGTGTCCCGCCTCGACCGCCTCGCGGACGAGCTTGAAGCCCGGATCGGACACGAGCGGAGTGCCGGCGTCGGAGATGAGCGCGACCCGCCGGCCGTCTGCGAGGGCCGCGAGGATGCGGGGCCGCTCGGCGGCGCCGTTGTGCTCGTGATAGGGGCGCAGCGGAGCCGTGAGGCGGAAATGCGCGGCGAGCGTGCGCGAATGGCGGGTGTCCTCGCAATAGATCACGTCGGCGCGGGCGAGCACCGATAGCGCACGCAACGTGATGTCGCCGAGATTGCCGATCGGCGTCGCGACGATGTAGAGGCCCGGCGCCAGCGGCTGGCCGAGCGCGCGCCCGAGATCGGCCGCTGCGGCCTCGATGAGCCCGCCCCGCTGATTCGCTGGCTGAACGGCGTCTCCGGCCGCGGCCCCGCCCGCTCCAGGGCCATGCGGCGTGTCCGCCGGGCCACTATCCACATTCATGCTTGCCTCATCGCCGTGGCGCCGAGCGCCGTCCGAACCCAGGCCGCAATCCCTGGCCACGGGCGCCACCACACTTCGCAGGGCCCGCTCACCTCGCGGGCGTGTGCTGGGCCGGGCCGGAGAAAAGCTTGCAGAGCGAAGAATTCCAAGTCATTTCCCTGTGCGAGCCGACATTGTTACGCCCCGACGCTCTGCCCCCCTCCTGCCGCGAAAGACGGGGCGGGGAGCCGGGGTTTCGCTCGCGGCATGAAAGTGTTCCTTGTGCGCCGCGGTTGTCCGGACCAACCACGCGAGCCGAGGCTAGCTAAACTTGGTCGCGCATGGAACGATCTCCGGGCGGGGAACCAACACGGGAGATTCGTTTCTAACTTGCGCGGCGGAGTTGTAGAACGATAGCAGACCTCGCCGTACTGCCACTTTGACACTATACGCGATGGCTCCGGGACTGACCTCGGCCATCATCACGCTACCGTCTCGCGTTCGCCGCTTCTCGCATGAGCAGGACTACGTTCTAGATGGCCGCAACTTTCAGACCGAGGCTGACGCGACCGACGACACCCCACACGGGGACGCGCCGTGGGCTCGCCGGCATCGTGCTCGCCGCCGCCGCGCTCGCGCTTTCCGCTTGCAGCGCCAACATCGGCCAGAGCCCCGCGCCCGAAGCGTCCCTCGCCCCACCGGCGGAGATGCCGGCACTGGCGGCGAAGTCCGGCCCGGTCAAGATCGCCATGCTGCTGCCACTCGCCGGCATGGGGCCCACCGCCGCCGTCGCCAAGAGCATGAAGCAGGCCGGCGAAATGGCGCTGTTCGAGCGCGACAATCCGAATATTCAGCTCCTCGTGCGCGACGATGGCGGTACACCCGAGGGTGCGCGTCAGGCCGCCGAGCAGGCGACGCGCGACGGCGCCGAAATCATTCTCGGGCCCTTATTCTCGCAGTCGGTGAGCGCCGCGGCACCCGTCGCGCGCGCCGCCAAGGTGCCGGTCATCGCCTTTTCCAACGACCCGCGGACCGCGGGGAACGGCGTCTACTTGATGAGCTTCCTGGCGCGCCCCGAGGTCGAGCGCATCGTCGCGTTCGCCGGTTCGCGCGACAAGCGCCGCTTCGCAGCCCTCATTCCCGCCGACGCCTATGGCGACACGGTAGAGCCGGTATTCCGCCAAGCGGTCGCGTCGGGCGGCGGCACCCTGGTGCACCTCGAGCGCTATCCCCTCGCAGCCAACGGCATGCTCGACCCCGTCAAGCGGATCTCCGAGGCGATCAAACAGGCCGAACTGGCGGGCTCCCCGGTGGATGCGCTGTTCCTGCCCGGCGGCGCCGACTCGCTGCCGCAGATCGCCCCGCTCCTCGCCTACAACGGCATCGATCCGGCGAAGGTCAAGCTTCTCGGCACAGGCGTCTGGGATTTCCCCAACGTCGGACGGGAGCAGATGCTGGCCGGAGCGTGGTATCCGAGTCCCGATCCGCGCGGGTGGCAGGACTTCTCGGCCCGTTTCGCCCGCAATTTCGGTTCTGCTCCGCCGCGCGTGGCGAGCCTCGCCTACGACGCGGTGAGCGTCGCCGTGAGCCTGTCGGCCGGCACACCCGGGCAGCGCTACACCGCAGCATTGTTGTCGGACAGCCGTGGTTTCGCCGGCGTCGACGGCACCGTGACCTTCGCCAGCGACGGCCTTTCGAGCCGCGGCCTCGCCGTTCTCGAGATCCAGACCTACGGCAATACCGTCATCGACGCCGCCCCCTCGTTCGCCGGCGGTCCGGCGTTTGCGGCGGGTGCACCGCCTGCACCGCGCTACAACGCCGTGCAGTCCGAGATTGCTCCGCGCGGCCCGGCCATCACGGGCTCCGTCGACCTGCCGCCGCCACGCTGAACGCTGCGCGCAATGTTTGGCCCGAACCCAGAGCATCGGTTTTCCGCATCGCACCGAGAGGGAGAGTGCCGAGAGGGAGGGTGCCGGGCTCGGGGCGGCGCGACCAAGGGCCGCCGACGATGCCGAACCGGCCGGCCCACATGGCATCACGGGTGTGGGAGCCGCGACAAGGCGCCCTACAGAACACCTTAAAAATCATCACAGGCGAGTGATCCAGCGCCGTTGCACGCCGCTAGACCGGCCTTATATAACCCCCCGACACCGTACGCAGCCCTACCCCATTGCAAACCCAGGGGGCCGCTACCTTCCGCCCCGATGGCCGTTGCGCCCGAGGGACTTTGGATTCTGCCGGATGCCTGACCGGGTCCGGGCGGCCTGCCGCAAAAAGAGGACGAGAAGCATATGGCTAAAGTAATCGGCATCGACCTTGGAACCACAAACTCGTGCGTCGCCGTGATGGAAGGCGGCAAGCCGAAGGTTCTCGAGAACGCCGAAGGCGCGAACACGACGCCGTCGATCGTCGCCTTCACGGACGATGGCGAGCGCCTCGTCGGCCAGACGGCGAAGAACCAGGCCGTCACCAATCCGTTCAACACCCTGTTCGCGATCAAGCGTCTGATCGGCCGCCGCTTCGACGACGATCTGGTCAAGAAGGACCAGGGTCTCGTGCCCTATAAGATCGTGCGCGGCGCCAACGGCGACGCCTGGGTCGAGGCGAACGGCAAGCAGTACTCGCCGCAGGAGGTTTCCGCCTTCATTCTCCAGAAGATGAAGGAGACCGCCGAGGCGAAGCTCGGCGAGCCGGTGACGCAGGCGGTCATCACCGTTCCGGCCTACTTCAACGACGCCCAGCGCCAGGCGACCAAGGACGCCGGCAAGATCGCCGGCCTCGAGGTGCTGCGCATCATCAACGAGCCGACGGCGGCAGCGCTCGCCTACGGTCTCGACAAGAAAGAAGGCTCGAAGACGATCGCGGTCTACGACCTCGGCGGCGGCACGTTCGACATCTCGGTGCTCGAGATCGGTGACGGCGTGTTCGAGGTTAAGTCGACCAACGGCGACACGTTCCTCGGCGGCGAGGACTTCGACATGAAGATCGTCGCCTATCTCGCCGACGAGTTCAAAAAGGACAGCGGCATCGATCTGCGCTCCGACAAGCTCGCCCTGCAGCGGCTCAAGGAAGCGGCGGAGCGCGCCAAGAAGGAGC
Organism: uncultured Hyphomicrobiaceae bacterium; assembly: GCA_937873575.1. Taxonomy (GTDB): domain Bacteria; phylum Pseudomonadota; class Alphaproteobacteria; order Rhizobiales; family Hyphomicrobiaceae; genus JAEUMD01. Next base: position 986 of record CALMPK010000255.1, on the reverse strand, counting down.
TCTCCTCGTCCACCCAGACCGAAATCAACCTGCCCTACATCACGGCCGACAAGTCCGGTCCGAAGCATCTCGCGATGAAGCTGACGCGCGCCAAGCTCGAGAGCCTCGTCGACGACCTCATCTCGCGGACCAAGGGACCGTGCGAGAAGGCGCTGAAGGACGCTGGTCTCAAGGCCGCGGAAATCGACGAGGTCGTTCTCGTCGGCGGCATGACGCGCATGCCGAAGGTGCAGGAGATCGTGAAGCAGCTCTTCGGCAAGGAGCCGCACAAGGGCGTCAACCCCGACGAGGTGGTGGCGATCGGCGCGGCGATCCAGGGCGGCGTGCTGAAGGGCGAGGTCAAGGACGTCCTCCTGCTCGACGTCACCCCGCTGTCGCTCGGCATCGAGACGCTCGGCGGCGTGTTCACGCGCCTCATCGAGCGCAACACCACCATCCCGACGAAGAAGGGGCAGGTGTTCTCGACCGCCGAGGATGGGCAGACCGCGGTGACCATCCGCGTCAGCCAGGGTGAGCGCGAGATGGCGGCCGACAACAAGCTGCTCGGCACGTTCGATCTCGTCGGCATCCCGCCGGCGCCGCGCGGCGTGCCGCAGATCGAGGTGACGTTCGACATCGACGCCAACGGCATCGTGCACGTTTCGGCGAAGGACAAGGCGACGGGCAAGGAGCAGTCGATCCAGATCCGTGCGACCGGCGGCCTTTCCGACGCCGAGATCGAGCGCATGGTGAAGGACGCCGAGGCCCACGCCGCCGACGACAAGCACAAGCGCGAGGCGGCGGAAGCGAAGAACCAGGCGGAATCGCTGATCCACTCGACCGAGAAACAGCTCGCCGAGCACAAGGAAAACCCGAAGGTCGCGGCGGTGGCGGCGGACGTCGAGAAGGCGGTGGCCGAGGCCAAGCAGGCGGGCCAGGGCGGTGATGCCGAGGCGGTCAAGACGGCGACGACGGCGCTGGCCCAGGTCGCCATGAAGATCGGCGAA
>CALMPK010000254.1 GCA_937873575.1 uncultured Hyphomicrobiaceae bacterium | reverse complement strand
GGTATCGGCTTTCCCGAGAACGTCGCTGTCGCGCTCGAGGAGAGGTTCCTCGCCGAGCGTTCGATTTCCAACGGCAGCACGGACCCGGCCGCGCATGCTGGCGTCGGCGGTCTCACGCTCGTCTACGCCGCCGGCCAGGGCGACGGCCAGGAACGCGGGCTCAATCACCTCGGCCATCCCGGACTCGTCTCCAAGGTGATCGGTGGCCATTGGGGTCTCGTGCCCAAGCTGCAGAAGATGGCAGTTGCCGGCGACATCGAGGCCTACAACCTTCCGCAGGGAGTGATCTCGCATCTCTATCGAGATATCGCCGCCGGCAAGCCCGGCCACATCTCGCGCGTCGGTCTCGGAACCTTCGTCGATCCGCGTCACGGCGGCGGCAAGATCAACGACCGTACCGAGCGCGATCTCGTGAGCTTGGTCGAGGTGGATGGCGAGGAGTACCTGTTCTACCGGACGTTCCCGATCAACGTCGCGATCGTGCGCGGCACCACGGCCGATCCCGATGGCAACATCACCATGGAACGCGAGGCGCTGACACTCGAAGCGCTTTCCATCGCCATGGCGGCGAAGAACTCGGGCGGCATCACCATCGTCCAGGTCGAGCGCATCGCCGATCGCGGCAGCCTCAGCCCGCGGCAGGTCAAGATCCCAGGCATCCTGGTCGATTGCGTGGTCGTGGCGGAAAAGCCCGAGCATCACATGCAGACGTTCGCGTGCCCCTATTCGCCGGCGTTCTCCGGCGAGGTGCGCGTGCCGATGACGTCGATCGAGCCGATGGAGATGAGCGAGCGCAAGATCATCGCGCGGCGCGCGGCGATGGAGCTTCGTCCCAACGCCGTCGTCAATCTCGGCATCGGTATGCCGGAGGGTGTCGCCGGTGTCGCGGCGGAGGAGCGCGTCATCGACCTTTTGACGCTGACGGCAGAGCCGGGCGTCATCGGCGGTGTGCCGGCCTCGGGCCTCAACTTCGGCGCGGCGACCAACACCCAGGCGATCGTCGATCAGCCGTATCAGTTCGATTTCTACGATGGCGGCGGGCTCGACCTCGCCGTTCTGGGTCTCGCCGAGGCCGATGGCGAAGGCAACCTCAACGTCTCGAAGTTCGGTCCGCGGCTCGCTGGCGCCGGCGGCTTCATCAACATCTCGCAGAATGCCAAGTCGGTGGTGTTTGTCGGCACGTTCACCGCAGGTGGATTGGATGTCGGCATCGACGACGGCCGCCTCGTCATCCGCAAGGAAGGCAAGTCACGCAAGTTCGTGCGGCAGGTCGAGCACCGCACGTTCTCCGGCTCTTATGCAGTGAAGCGCCATCAGCCGGTGCTCTACGTCACGGAGCGTTGCGTGTTCCGCCTTTCGCCGCGCGGCATGGAACTGGTCGAGGTGGCGCCCGGCATCGACATCGATCGCGACATCCTCGCGCTGATGGACTTCAAGCCAATCGTCGACGATCCGGAGGTGATGGACGACGCGATCTTCTCCAAGGAGTCGATGGCGCTGCGTGATCGCCTGCTGAGCCAGCCTCTCGCCAAGCGCCTCAGCTACGACCCGAAGCTCAACATGCTGTTCGTCGATTTCGAGCGGATCGAGGTGAAGAGCGAACGCGACGTCCGCGAGATCAAGCGCGCTGTCGAAAATGTGGTGACGCCGCTCGGGCACAAGGTCTACGCGATCATCAACTACTCGAACGCGGCGATTGCGCCGGACGTTTTCGACAGCTACTCCGCGATGGTGAAGCGGTTGATGGACAGCTATTACCTCGATGTCACGCGCTACGGTTCGTCAGGCTTCCTGCGCGCCAAGCTCGGTGCTGCTCTCGCGGATCACGGTTTCGATCCTCATCTCTACGAAACCGCCGAGCAGGCACGCGAAGGCCTGGGGCGGTAGGCAGGGGGCGGTAGGTTAAGGGGGCGTAGTCCAACGGCAGGCATAGCGACGCCCGTTGGAGGATCGCTGCAGGCGGCTACCGTGGTGCCTTGCGCCGGTACGCCGCTACCCTATCGACCGCGTTGCGCCTCACGGCGTCGTAGAACAGCGCATAATCGAGGTTGTGATAGCTGCCGAATTTCGTCAGCGTATCGGAGAAACCTTCGCGCTTGTCGCGTGGTATGGAAATGACCAGACGCCCGCGCGCGCAGCGGGCTCCGGTGACGCCCGTACGCAGGGCCGGCACCGGCTTGCCGATCCCGGGGAACGGCAGTGCGCCGCGATTTGCCGATGTTGGCGACGTCGTCGAACTATCCCAGCTCAGTGGATTGACGCACAGCCAGCGCTTCAGGCCGACTGCCTGATATTTGCCCTTGTGCCACGTCACCATCAGACCGCGGCCGAGCGCCAAGGGCGTCAGGGCCGACGCACTGTTCCAGTCGATGAGGCAGCCCGTCTGTTTCGACGATGTGCAGACCGGTATGCCCGTGTCGAACGATTGCGGCAGGGAAGCGCCGACGACGTAGGCCGCCACCAGCCGCGTGCGCAATTCAGGATGGCCGGCGATCCGCTCCTGGATCAGCCGGGTGGCATGAAGCGATCCCTGGCTATGGCTCGCGAGGATGAAGGGGCGACCCTTGTTGTCGTTCTTCACGTAATGATCGAAGGCCCGGGCGACATCCGAATACGCGAGGTCGTAGGCCTTGAAGCTATCGCTGCTCGGGCGGAGGAACGCGCTGATCGTTGTTTGGCGATAGCGCGGCGCGAACATGCGGCAGCATGCGTTGAAGATGCTGACCTGATAGCCGAGAACCACCTCGTCGAGTTGTTGACCGGTGAACCCGCCGGCATCGAACTGAGCGTTCCAGGTTTCGTTGGCGAGATAGGTCGTCGGGTGGATGAAGAAGACGTCGGCATCCGGCGACGAGGTGCGGCCCGGTGCGGCTCCACCAGGCACGCCATCGGCGGCGCTGGCGACGCCAGGCCAGACGGCCCAGGCGGATCGCTTCGCATAGTCGGGTGCTGGCGGCGGGTCCATCTTGTCGAATGGAGTTTTCGGCGGGGAGAGATCGAGAAGCTGAGCATGAGCCGGGCCACACGATGCGATGCTTAGAGCGAGCGCGAAACGCAACAGAATAGGGCGCAAGTTCAGCCTCCCCGAATTCGAACATCAGCTTACAGAAGCATGCTGGAAGTGTCGCGCGGCGCAAGGCTCATGTCAAAAAATTGTCGGACGAGCACGATCGATGGCTGGCACCGCTCGCAGATTTGAGACAATCGCCGAATGTCACGACGCGTGGACGGCCGTGAACCGGCCCTTCGTTCTCGGCGGCCGGGTGCTCGATTGAACGTGCGTGCAACTGGGTGGATCGTGCGCTCTGTCAGACTTCGATTGACGCCGTCGTTGCATTCACTCTAAGCCGGGCGCGAGAACGCGCGGAACATCTCATGAATCATCGCGAAGGCCGGATGGAAAATGCTTCAGTGGAACAGCCGGCACGCATGACCGCACAAACCATGCGCGCCGTCGTCACAAGTGGATATGGCTTGCCCAGTCGCCTGCGCCTCGAGGATGTGGCGGTGCCGGTGCCCGGCGCCGGCGAAGTGCTCTTGCGCGTCGAAGCTGCCGCCGTCTGCCGTGGCGATACCTTTCTTCAAGCAGGAAGGCCCTATCTCGTCCGCGTGAGCGGTCATGGCGTGTTGCGGCCCCGTGCGCGTGTGCCGGGGCAGAGCTTTTCGGGTGAGGTGGTCGCGGTCGGCGAGGGCGTGCGCGACATCGCGCCCGGTGACCTGCTGTTCGGAGAGATTCCGTCCGGCGCGTTCGCAGAGTTCGCATCGGCCAAAGCGGAGCTGCTCGCAACCAAGCCGGTGCGCCTGACGCATGGCGAGGCAGCGGCGCTCGCTCTTTCGGGCATCACCGCGCTTCAGGGGCTGCGTGATGCCGGCGAGGTGCGCGATGGCGACAGCGTACTCGTCAACGGCGCATCGGGCGCGGTCGGAACCCTCGCCATTCAAATCGCGAAGGCGATGGGCGCGTCCGTCACGGCCGTTTGCAGTACGCGCCACCTGCAGCTCGTGCGAGCGCTCGGGGCCGACGAGGCGATCGACTACACACGGGCCGACTTCACGCGCGGCGAAGCGCGCTACGATTGCGTTCTCGATCTCGTCGCCAACCGTGCGCTTCGCGATTGCAGGCGCATCATGAAGCCCGGCGGCCGCTTTGTCGCGGCGGCGATTCCAGCCGGAGCGAACTGGATCGGCCCGATCACGTGGATGGCGAAACTGGCGATGGCGGGGGCGACGTCAGGTATCAAGCACGAGATGCTGATGGCCAAGCCCAACCGCGCCGATCTCGCAGCCCTGGCGCGCATGGCCGACGAGGGACACGTGAAACCCGTGATCGAGCGGCGCTGCCTACTCGTTGAGGCTGCCGACGCCTATGCACACGTTGCGCGCGGGCGCGGGCGCGGCGCGACCATCGTCGAGATGGGGCGCCGCTGATCGCCACCATCGCGTCGTGTAGATGTGCCGGCGAGGCCCCTGCGTCTCTCGGCATCACCGTGGCGGAGAGACGCCGTTCGGCCGAGCGTCAGTACATCGGAAGCGGCAGCACACCGCCGGGGCCGATCATCAAGCCCCAGATCTCGTCTGCGCCGACGCTGATCTCCTCGGGCGGTGCGCCACTGATGCCGGCGCCTTTGACTTTCACGACGTAGGTTCCAGGCTTCACTTCCACTGTCGGACCATCGGGCGCTTTGGCACCCTTGCCCGCGCCGACCTTGATCGTCTTCTTGGCGAGCGAGACCTGCACGTCCTTGTCCGTCACGTTGCCGAAGAGGATGCGAACTTGGCCGGCGGCGGGCATCAGTCCGGATGCCTGCGCTTCTTTCTGCTTGCGCACGAGAAGCACCACGGACGTGGTGCCGGACTTCTCGGTCAGTGTCAGCAGCGCGGGGCCTGCGGGCGTCGCATAGCCAATGCGTGCTGATCCCTTCGTGCTCGTTTCCTCGCTCTGCATCTGCCAGTCGGAGCGCTTGGCGATCTCGCGGCGGTAGAAGCCAAGCACGGCCTCGATGGGGGCCGGTACGTCCGCGAGTGCGCTGACGCGGAACATCGTCTTCTCCGATCCCTTGCTCGTGCTCTGCTTTGGAACCGGGAGACCAGCGGCCTCGTCCGCCTCGAGCTGGTCCGCGGTGATCGACGGCTCGGCGCGAGTGGACGACGAACCGGCCTTGTCTTCGCGATCACTTGAAACTTTCTCGGCCGTTTCGAACACCGAGCCCGTCGCGGTCACCCGCGTCTGGTTCCCCATGCGCATGATGGTCCAGCGGGTATTCGCGCCCGACCGGGCGAATTCGACGACCACCATGTTCGGCTTGTTGATCGGCGTCGCGCGCTCCTTCCAGCCTGCGGCCTTCAAGGCCGAGCGGTAGAACGCCGCGACCTGCGAGACGCTTGCCGTATTGCTGAATTCAAGCTGGCCGTCGTCGTGGCTGATGTTCTCGCTACCCTCGGGCAGAGGAACGGGAAGATCGGCTTCGGCCTCGCCCGGCCGCATCGCCGCGAGGGGCGCACCAGCATCGGCTTGTTCGACGCCGACTTTCGACTTGCCGGACTTGAACGGGGGCTCTTTGATTCCGCGCAGGGCCTCGCCGATCGCCGCGCGCGCCTCTTGCATGATGTCGTCGGCGAGAGTCTTCGTCGGGTCCGCGGGCTCTTGCGCGGCGGGAGCCGCCTTGGGCTCCGGCAGCGCCGTCCGTTCGGCATCCTTTGATACGGCGTCCTTCGACTCTGCGTCCTTTGACGAGGCGTCCGCGTTCACGACGGACTTGCCGAGAGCAGCGAGTACGTCCGCCGAGAGGCCCTCGACCGCAACCGACGTCTGCCCGTCGTTGCGCTTGGCGAGCGACAGTCGCAGCGACGGCGCGCTGGCATGAACATAGAAAGCAGTGATGCCCTGCTCGGTCTTCTGATCGGCGTTGTCGACGCGCTTGGCGTCGCGCGGGGACCACGGCCGCCAGCCGCGGGCAATGAGGCCTTCGCGCAACTCGCGGCTCAGGCTGTCGGGATCACTCGATGAGAGGCAGGCGAGGTAGGGGCGCGTCGGTTCATACTTGATGGCGCTGGCGCTTTTTGGGAACGGCAGGTCGTGTCCCGTCATCAGGCCCGTGTAGCTGATGGACGTTGCATTGTTCTGGGCCGGCGCCTTCGAGATCATCACCGAAAGGAGCTGGCGATCGTTCTTGAAATAGACGATCGCCAAGTCTTGCCCCGTGCTCTGGCTGGCGAAGGCCTGCTCGTAGGGCTGCCAGTTGGCACCGACCAAAAGCGTGCTGAGCGCGGTGAGCGCCTCGGGCACGGAAAGCGCCGTCGTATATGCGGTCGATTGCGGGAAGGCGAACAGCTCCGCGCTGTTCGGCAGCCGCGCGATCCTGGTGGTGTCGATGGCCTCCTGGGCGATGGCGCGCGGGCTCGTCGCCGGCACGAGGCCGGCGATGGCAAACAAAGTCGCTGAGAAAAGTGCTTTTCGGATCGCCGACATAGGTGACTCTCTGTCTATAGATAAAGCGCTTGGCGTGAAGGCCGCGACCTGTAGGCGAAACACTGCAACAGGTGGTCGGACTTAGCGGGCCGGTGTCGCCGTAGCGACCGACATGGCGCTGGGGCAAGTACCCCGCCATTCACGGTTTGGAACAGGACCGACAACGGCTGGACTAGGATGGTCGACCAGTCGATTGCACATCGATCGCATTTCGGCAAGGCGCATTCAAAAAAAGAATTTTCGTGTTTTTCATTTCTTTTTCGTTGAAGGCGGACTTTTTCAGTGCAATTCCTGTCGCGTGCCATCCAGTTCGGTCGCGCCCGTCCGGACAACAGAATTAGAGCAATTACCGGTTGTGCCCGATGCGAAATTTTTTCGGCATGCTCAGTTCTGGAGGAAAGTCATGACATCGAGCGAGTGTTGCCCGATAGCGAAGGTGCTCGTCGCCCTGTTTGCATTGTTTTTGAGCATGGGGTTCTCTGGCAGTGCCTCTGCCGTCGAAACCTGCGTAACGATTACGAAAAACACCAGGAATGGCGAGAAATTCCACGGTGTCTACTGCAAAACGCCGACCTGTAGTTGCACGGTTAAAGAATGTTCTTACACGAATAAGACGTTCAAACGGTACAAGTCGGCGAAGTGCGCGCCCACCTCGGTCAACCTGCCGAAGCCGCCGCCGCCGCCGTCCCAATGCAAAGCGATCGCCAAAGATATCAATCTCAATGTAGTCTGGAATGGCAAGAAGTGCACAGGACCGAATGGATGTCTCTGCACAGCCTACGATTGCAACGGTAAGATCTCCGATGTGAAATGCCAGAATGCGCCGTGACCGCGTGAGGGCGCCGGTTGATGCGGTCCTTGGGTCGGCTATGGTGCTGCTGGTTTCGATGAAACCGTTCTTGCAATGGCGATCCGTCAAGCCGGCGAAAGGCGCGCTCGCTGTGGGGGCGCCACAACTCGAGGTATGAGCGGAAAAATGGAGAGGCCCGCGGATTTCGCGGGCCTCTTCATATCAATATCTGTAGTGCTCGCCGGGTGTAGAGGACGGCCTTTGCGTCACCCGTTGTCGCCGTCGAACAGCCCGCCCAGTCCGCCGAGCACGCTGCCCTCGCCCGTGCCACCCATCGGGCCGGCGTTGGCCAGCACGCGGCCGGCGAGACGCGCGAAAGGCAGGCTCTGCAACCAGACCTTGCCGGGACCGCGAAGCTCGGCGAAGAACACGCCTTCTCCGCCGAAGATCATCGACTTGATGTTGCCGGCGCGCACGACGTCGAACGATACCGTCGGCATCATCGCCGCGAGGCAGCCGGTATCTACGTGCAGCACCTCGCCCGGCGCCAGCGTCTTCTCCACAAGTGTGCCGCCGCAATGGATGAAGGCGTAGCCGTCGCCCTCCAGCTTCTGCATGATGAAGCCCTCGCCGCCGAACAGGCCCGTCATGATCTTCTGCTGGAAGTGAATGCCGACGCTCACGCCCTTCGCCGCGCACAGGAACGCATCCTTCTGGCAGATCAACGCGCCACCCATGTCGGCGAGATGGAACGGCAGGATGGTGCCCGGGTAGGGGGCGGCGAAGGCCACACGCGCTTTGCCCTGGCCCTGGTGCGTGAACATGGTCATGAACAGGCTTTCGCCCGTCAGCAGCCGTTTGCCGGCGCCGACAAGGCTGCCGAATAGTCCCTTCGGCTTGGCGCTGCCGTCGCCGAAAATCGTGTCCATCTCGACGCTCGGCGACTTGAACATCATGCCGCCGGCCTCGGCGATGGCACTTTCGCCGGGATCGAGCTCGATCTCGACGAACTGCATCTCGTGCCCCTTGATCTCGAAGTCGATCTCGTCGGCACCCGTCCCGGCCTTGTGCCGGTAGCCGCCTGGTACGCCGGGCACCGAGCCGAACCCCGCCATGTCGTTCTCCTTGATCGCTGTAATGAAACTCATCTGGATGACGCCTGCGTTGCCGCACAAATATGGCGTACTCGCGTGCTGTTGGCGACTTTGATGGACGTGCTGAGCGCCGTCCCTGCCAGCCGAGGCACTCTTGCCCGCGCCGCTCGAGCGGACACGGTTGCAGTGCGCCGAGCATCGCACGCGGGCGACGCTCGTTCGGCCTCCGCCCGGCTCAATTGCTGGCGTTGATGCTCTTCGGCTTTTCCGTCTTGGCCGCAGCAGCCGTGGCGGGAGCAGCAGGCTTCTTCGCCGCAGCGGGCTTTGCCGCCGGCGTTCCGATGCTCTTCTCGCCGGCCTTGGCTCCCTCGCTCGTCGAAGCCTTCGCTGCAGGCTTGGCGCCGGCCGCCGCCTTCTCGCCCGCATTGGCGGGAGTTTCCGCCGAGGCCTCGGTCGTGGCCTTTTCCTTGCGCTTCTGCCGCGCCTTCGCACGGGCAGCGCGGGACTTGTTGAGTGCTTGCGCCTTCAGCACGCCGCGCGGCCGGTGCCCACAGTCCCACGACAGCACGCTGGTGCGGATCGACACGACGCCCTTCGCGGTCTCGGCAATCGGCATATTGTCGATGTCGGTCGTGTTGAAGAAGGTCTTCCAGCCATAGTGCTGGAAGCCGTGCTCGAGCAGGCTCGCGGCGCGCAGCGAGCGATCGTTCGGCGTCGGCTCGCCGAGCACGACGGCCATCAGCCGCGTGCCATCGCGCGTGGCGCTGGCGACGACGTTGAACCCGCTGTCGCAGATGAATCCGGTCTTGAGGCCGTCGGCGCCCTCGAACGTGCGGAGCAGCCCGTTGTGCGAGGCGAGCTTGATCTTGCCGACCTGGATCACCGGCATCGCCCACCACTCGGCGTATTGCGGGTAGTCGCGCACGACGGCCCGCGCGAGCTTGGCGAGATCGCGCGCCGTCGTCACCTGATCGGGCGCAGGCAGCCCGTTGGGATTGGAGAAATGCGTGCGCGTCATGCCGAGTTTGCGGGCGGTCGCGTTCATGCGCGCGACGAACCCCTCGACATTGCCGCCTACCGCTTCCGCCAGCATCACCGCGACGTCGTTGGCGGATTTGACGATCAGCGCCTTGAGGCCGAGCTCGACGCTCATCTCGGCCCCGATGGGCAGGCCGATCTTGCTCGGCGGTTCCTTGTTGGCGGCTTCCGTGCAGACGAGCTTGCTGTCGAGGGTGATCTTGCCCTCCTTGATCGCCTCGAACGTGACGTAGGCCGTCATGATCTTGGTGAGCGAGGCGGGATGCCACTGGTTGTCCTGGTCCTCTGAATAGAGAACCTTGCCCGTCGTCGCTTCGAACAGGAGCGCAGGCCCGGCCAGAGCCGAAGCTTGGCAGAGGGTCAGGAATGCCAGTACTGCACCGAAAAGACGTGCGCGGCCCATACTGCTCCTCTCTTGGAAAGCTCTTGCGGCTTAACATATTCGCGCGCGCCGCGACAATGCTCGCGAGGCGAGAACGTGCGCGCTGTTGACATTAAGCCTCAGCCCCGGCCCCAGCGCCGATATTCGCCGTTCAACCGTGCAGAAGGCTGACGATGAAGGCAGCCGAAAGCGCCGCGATCAGCGTTCCGAGGGCCACAGCGCCCGAGGCGGAGCTCACGGCGCGGTCGATGCGCGCTGCGAACAGGAACGCATTGGCGCCTGTCGGCACGGCGGCGAGGATGACGATAACGCCTGTCGTCAGTGCGTCGAGGCCGAACACAGCGGTCGCCATCGCCCAGGCGATCGTCGGCATCAGGACGAGCTTGAGCGCCACGACAGAGAGCAGCGTCGGCATTTGCCCCTTGATCTCGAAGCGCACCAGCGTCAGGCCGAGGGCGACGAGGGATGTCGGAATGCCTGCCTGCGCCATCAGCTCGAGCAGGCGGTTCAGGGCGGCCGGCAGCGTCAACCCGGTGACGCGCCAGAGCACGCCGACCATGATGCCGATGACGATCGGGTTGCGGACGAGATCGCGCCCGAGCGTTTGCAGGATGGAGAGCAACGGCTGACCGGGCTGGCCGCCCGTCGCCTGGGCGTGCAGCATGCCCGTCAGCCACCAGATCGGTGCATGGATGGAAAGAATGAGCGCGATCACCGCCGATGCCGGCGCGCCGTAAGTTCCGAGCGCCAGCGGTATCCCGAGCATCACGGTGTTGCCGAACGTCGCCGTCATCGCGATGGCCGGAGCATCCTCCGCTGGCCTGCGGAGCACGTAGCGGGAAAGCACGGTCGCGGCGGCCCAGGTGGCGAAACCGGCGGTGTAGAAACTGCCCCAGACCGCGAGCGGCGAGAGGGAGCCGAACTCGGCCGTGGCGATGGTGCGGCAGAGCAACGCCGGGATCGCCAGCGTGAATGCGAAATCGGAAATGCCCTGTGAGGCGTTCGGCGACAGCAGGTTCCAGCGCCCCGCGGCGTAGCCGATGGCGATGATGCCGAAAACCGGCGCGACGATGGTGAAAATCGCGATCATGCAGTCTGCCGCCCGATGGGTGAGACGCAGCAGATGCCATGCCGGGGCGTGCTTCAGCAAGCGCCGTGTCGCGGAGCGGTCGGATAGAGATGCTCTAGAATCCTATTGCTAGAGCGCTTTCGTCCGATCAGGGGAACCGCGCGCGGTTCCGTCTGATCGGATAGCGGACTAGATCTCCACCTGCGTACCGATCTCGACCACGCGATCGGTCGGAATGTGGAAGTAGATCGAAGCATCCTCCGCGCTCGCCGCGAGCCACATGAACGCGCCTTCCTGCCAGAACGGGAGACCCTTGCCGCGCGTCGGTTTCAACGAGCGCCGCGACAGGAAGAACGACGAGGCGGCTGGTTCGATATTCAGGTCCCTGCGCCGGCAATGCTCGAGGATCTTTGGAATGTTGGGTGTTTCCATGAAGCCGTAGTGCGCCACGACCCTGAAGAAGCGGTCGGAGATGCGCTCCACCTCGACGCGCTTGGTTCGCGGCACACGCGGAACATCCTCCGTCTTTATCGCCATGATGATGTTGCGCTCGTGGATCACGCGGTTGTGCTTCAGGTTATGCATCAGAGCGGTCGGTGCGACGTCGGGCGTCGCCGTCAGAAAGATTGCGGTTCCCGGAACGCGCGCCGGTGGCTTCTGCTCCAGCTTGCGGATCAGCCAGTCGAGGTCGCCGCCGCTCTTGTGCGCGTGGCGGACCAGGATCTTGGTGCCCTTGACCCAGGTGAGCATCAGGTAGGTCAGGAAACCGGCAAGCAGCAGCGGTAGCCACCCGCCGTCGACGATCTTCAGCAGATTGGCGGTCATGAAGATCTGCTCGACGATCAGCAGGGGCACGACGATGGCGAACGCCTTCCACGGCTTCCATCCCCACACGCGCCAGATGACGAAGAACGCCATGATGGACGTGATGAGCATGGTCGCCGTGACGGCGATGCCGTAGGCCGACGCCAGGTTGCTCGAGGTCTTGAACAGGAGCACGAGGAGTACGACTCCCGCGAACAGCAGCCAGTTGATGCGCGGCATGTAGATTTGCCCGCTCATGCTCTCCGAGGTGTGCCGGATGCCGAGACGCGGAAGCAGGCCGAGCTGGATCGCCTGGCGTGTGAGGGAGAAGGCGCCCGAAATGACGGCCTGGCTGGCAATGATGGTGGCGATCGTCGCCAGCAGCACCATCGGAACGAGTGCCCAGGAAGGGTAGAGCAGATAGAACGAGTTCTCGATGGCGTGCGGATCGGAGAGCACGAGGGCGCCGTGGCCGAAGTAGTTGAGCAGCAGCGCGGGAAACACGAGGGACAGCCACGCAAACTGGATCGGGTTGCGACCGAAGTGACCGAGGTCGGCATAGAGGGCCTCGGCGCCCGTGACAGCGAGAAACACGAGCCCGAGCACGGCGAGGCCGACCGTTCCGTGCTCGACCAGGAACGACAGACCGAATTGCGGATTGATCGCGACCAGCACGCTCGGGTCGTCAGCGATATGAATGAGCCCGCCCGCCGCCATGACGAGGAACCACACCACGGTGACGGGGCCGAACAATTGTGCCACCCGCTCTGTCCCGTGCGCCTGCATCCAGAACAGCACGAAGATGATGGCGAGTGCGGCCGGTATGACCACTTTGCCGAGCGAAGGGTGCACGAGCTTCAATCCCTCGACCGCCGAGACGACGGAGATCGCTGGCGTGATGATGGCGTCGCCATAGAAGAATGCCGCGCCGAGGATGCCGAGCAGCGTCAGCGTCGCGGCACTCCTGCGCGCGACGTGCTGGCTCAAGGCCATCAGTGCGAAGATGCCGCCTTCGCCGTTGTTGTCGGCGCGAAGCAGAAGCCACACGTACTTGAGCGTTACGATCAGCACGAGTGCCCACAGGATCAGTGACAGCACGCCGAGAACGATCTCGCGGTTGTCGATCCCGTGGCCGTGCGCCGCGCTCACCGCCTCTCTGAAGGCATAGAGCGGGCTCGTTCCGATATCCCCATAGACCACGCCAACGGCGCCGATCGTCAAGCGCCAGAACGATGGTTGCTCAGGACTGCCATTGGCATTCGCGGCCATCGACACGGGATGCACTCCCCTTGAAACGCTGCATCGCAGCAATTCAGGGCAGAGCGCATACACGTCGGCGAGTGCTTAAAAAAGCCGGATTTTTGGCGGTGGCCTTCAATTTGATCTATTGACAGGCCGCCCGCGTGGTGATTTCGCGCGCGCGACGTCGTGGCGGCCTGTCGTTTCAGGTGTCGACGAGCCCCGGCAACTCAGCTTCCCGGCGTTTCGAACTTGTCGAGCTCCTCGAAGAACGTCCGGTGATCGATGTAATGGGTGCCGTCGCACGAGAACGTCATGTTGATCATGCCGTTGATGAGGTTCACCGCGGCGTTGCGCAGATACACCGTCTCATCGGTAAGCCGCAGGCGCTTGAACTCGCCGAGCAGCCGCGTGATACCGCTTTCATCGATCAGGGGCGTGCGCCCGGCTTGATCGGCATCGGCAAAGCGGTCGAGGAAGCCCTGGTCCAGCACGTCCTCGCGCACGAACTTCTCATAGCAGAACGGGTCCTTCGCGAACCAGCAGGTGAGCTGGCTCGACGAGTAGTGGATCTTGGTGTGGAACACGCCCTTGCGCACGAGCAGCGCGGTGGTGACCGCATGCACGTGGTCGATGGCGCCGTCGAACAGGCTCGGCGTGCGGCTCTGCTGGAAGAGGAACTGGCGGACCGAGGGATCGCCCTTGATCTGCATCCATCTTTCGGGCACGCGCGGTTCTCCTTCTCGTGCAGCTACGCTGCAATGTCGGTGTTGTCGCCACGGCCCGAGCTTTGCGAGCGGGGCGGATCAAAAGCAAGCCCTTCGCTGGTCCATCAACCGCTGCGCTTCAGCGCCTGCACAGCCGCGTCCAGGGCCTGGAGAAACTGGGAGCGGTCGGAGCGGGTGAAGCTGGCGTTGTAGCCCTTGCTCTCGCCGGTCTCGCGCAGATGCCGCTGGAGATCGCGCATGGCGAGGGCGGTGCCGATGTTCGCCTCGGTGAAGGGCTTGCCCGTGGGCCCGATCACCTTGGCACCGGCTTTGAGGCAGCGCGAGGCGAGCGGGATGTCGGCGGTGACGCAGATGTCCTGCCGTGTGATGCGCTCGGCGATCCAATCGTCGGCCGCGTCGGGGCCTTCCTGTACGACGACGCGCTGCACGTTCGCGCCGTCCGGCAACCGCATGTAGGAGTTCGAGACGAAGTGGATGGCGAAGCCGTAGCGATCCGCCACTCGTACAGCTTCATCCTTCACCGGACACGCATCCGCATCGATGTAGATGGTGGTCATGCCCGCAACTGCCGTTTCGCTCGCCGTCGTCCGTCACGCCGCAGCCCTGATCGCTCCAGGCCCGCGGCCAGCCATCACACGTCCAGGTTCACCACGTTGAGCGCGTTGTCCTGGATGAACTCGCGGCGCGGCTCGACGACGTCGCCCATCAGCTTGGAGAAGATCTCGTCGGCTTCGCCGAGATCGCCGATCTTCACCTGCAGCAGCGTGCGGGCCTCCTTGTCGAGCGTCGTCTCCCAGAGCTGCTCCGGGTTCATCTCGCCAAGGCCCTTGTAGCGCTGCATCGATAGGCCCTTGCGACCGGCCTCGTAGACGGCATCGACGAGATCGCGCGGGCCGTTGATGGTCGTCGTCACGTCCTTGCGCTTCAGCGCCGCCTTGTCGCCGAACACCTCGGCCAGCGCCGTGTGGCGCTCGTTGAGGCGACGCGCCTCGAGCGACGCGATCAGCGCGCGGTCGATGGCATGCGCCTCGGTGACGCCGCGTACCTCGCGCCGGAACAGATAGCCTTCGTCCGCGAAACGACCGCTCCAGCCCGCCTCCGTCTCCTCGGCGATGCCGTTGAGGCGCGCCGCCACCTTCTCGGCGACACGCTGCGCGTCGTCGGGCTGGCCCAGCAGCGCCGCGTCGAACGCACCAGCGATGGCCGCCTGCTCCACCACCGTGCGGTTGTAGCGCGAGTGCATGTCGTCGATCAGCCGCACGATGCCGCGCGAGGTATCGACGATGTCCTTCAGGTCGCGCCCCGCGCGCTCGCTGCCGCCGGCGATGAGCACCGTCTCCTCGAGGCCGGCGACGACGAGATAGTCTTCCAGCGCGCGCTGATCCTTGAGGTACGTCTCGGACTTGCCGCGTGCCACCTTGTAGAGCGGCGGCTGCGCAATGTAGAGGTGGCCTCGCTCCACCAGCTCCGGCATCTGCCGGTAGAAGAACGTCAGCAGCAGCGTGCGGATGTGCGCGCCGTCGACGTCGGCGTCGGTCATGATGATGATCTTGTGGTAGCGTAGCTTGTCGAGGTTGAAGCCGCCGTCCTCGCCGCGGCCGATGCCGGTGCCGAGCGCCGTGATGAGCGTGCCGATTTCCTGGCTCGACAGCATCTTGTCCATGCGCGCGCGTTCGACGTTGAGGATCTTGCCGCGCAACGGCAGCACCGCCTGGAACTCGCGGTTGCGGCCCTGCTTGGCGGAACCGCCGGCCGAATCACCCTCGACGATGAACATCTCGGTGTTGGCGGGATTGCGATCCTGGCACTCGGCGAGCTTGCCGGGCAGGTTCGCCATGTCGAGCGCGCCCTTGCGCCGCGTCAGCTCGCGCGCCTTGCGCGCCGCCTCGCGCGCCGCCGCAGCCTCGACGATCTTGCCGATGATGATCTTGGCTTCCTTCGGGTGCTCCTCGAACCACTGCGAGAGTTGTTCGCCGACGACGTTCTCGACCACCGGCTTCACCTCGGAGGAGACGAGCTTGTCCTTCGTCTGCGAGGAGAACTTGGGGTCGGGAACCTTCACCGAGAGCACGCCGCACAGGCCCTCGCGCGCGTCGTCGCCGGAGATCGCCACCTTCTCCTTCTTCGCGACGCCCGTTTCCTCGGCGTACTTGTTGATGATGCGCGTCAACGCGGCGCGGAAGCCGGCGAGATGCGTGCCGCCGTCGCGCTGCGGGATGTTGTTGGTGAAGCACAGCATGTTCTCGTGGTAGCTGTCGTTCCACCACAGCGCCAGCTCGCAACTGATGCCGTCTTTCTCGCCGACGGCGACCACCGGCTCGGTGATGATGCCGTTACGGGAGCGGTCGAGGTAGCGGACGTAGGCGGCGAGACCACCCTCGTAATGCATCACCTCGCGCTTCTCGTCGGCGTGGCGCGCGTCGATCAGCACGATCTCGGCGCCGGAATTGAGGAACGCCAGCTCGCGCAGGCGATGCTCCAGCGTCGCGAAGTCGAAGTCCGTCATGGTGAAGGTTTCGGGGCTCGGCAGGAATGTCACCTGCGTGCCGCGCTTGCCGTCCGGTGCCGAGCCGACGACCGCGAGCGGCGCTTCGGCGTCGCCGTGGCGGAAACGGACGAAGTGCTCGTTGTTCTCACGCCAGATGCGCAGCTCGAGCCAGGTGGAAAGCGCGTTGACGACGGTGACGCCGACGCCGTGCAGACCGCCGGACACCTTGTAGGGATTGGCGTCGTCGGTGCCCTCGTTGAACTTACCGCCCGCGTGCAGCTGGGTCATGATGACCTCGGCAGCCGACTTGCCCTCGCCCTTGTGAATGTCTGTCGGGATGCCGCGGCCGTCGTCGAGCACCGTGCACGAGCCGTCGGCGTTCAGCGTGACGACGACGCGCGTGGCGAAGCCGGCCATGATCTCGTCGATGGCGTTGTCGACGACCTCGTAGACCATGTGGTGGAGGCCCGAACCATCGTCGGTGTCGCCGATATACATGCCCGGGCGCTTGCGCACCGCGTCGAGCCCCTTCAGCACCTTGATGTTATCGGCGCCGTAGCTCTCCGCGCCCTTGTTGTCGGGCATGGCTTTGCCTTCGCCAGCCTTGGCGTTGGTGCCTTTGTCTTTCTTAGCGGGGCTCACGCTCATGCGAGGTTCCTCGAAAATTCCATTGGCTGTCCGCGATTCCGCGACGCCTTCTTGTCGATCGTCTCTTCCGCTGCGGGCTTTTGCCATCTGTCGCAGTCAACGCGAACGCCTGGATTGCCTTCCGATCAGTCGGAACCGCGCTCGCTATCCTTACGAAGCCGCAACCAGCACTCTCGACCCGACTTGCACTCTCGACCCTGAACCGAGGGTGAGGTCTACGTTTTCGATGGAAGCGCGGGGCGCTTCCATCCCGACCGATCATCCCCTGGATGCCCGCCCCTGGATGCCCGTCCATCGCGGGCACTCCTGCGGCCCGGCTCGCGGCCCCGACGGTCATCGTGTCGCGCATCTCTCCGGGCTTCGAGGAGAATGCCTTGGGCCAGCGGCGAACAATAGCACAAGGGCCCTGCGGCGGCACGCGAAATAGGCGTTGTCACATGGTTGGATGAACGGCGAATCCCAAGGTTTTGCAGCCATTTTGGCAGGCGCGGCGATGTGGCATGACGGTGCCTCAGGCGGCCGTGGCGCCGCCATCTGCGACAACGTGGAATTGTGCGCGTCCTTCGAGCGCCGCGAATGCCGCCCGATCGGTTCCCGTCATCCAGGCTTGGGCGCCGATCCGCTGAATTTCCGCGAACAGGGCGGCGCGCCGGTCGACGTCGAAATGCGCCGTTACCTCGTCGAGCAGCAGGATCGGAACGACGCCTCCCTGGCGCTCGGCGACGAGCTCGGCATGCGCGAGCACGAGGCCGATGAGCAGCGCCTTCTGCTCGCCGGTCGACGAGAGGCGGGCGGGCATCGCCTTCGGCCCCTGGCCGACCACGATAACCGCTCGGTGCGGCCCGGCGGGCGGGCGGCCTGCGGCGCCGTCACGCTCGCCCGCGGCCCCCGCTTC
>CALMPK010000253.1 GCA_937873575.1 uncultured Hyphomicrobiaceae bacterium | reverse complement strand
GGAATGGTCGGCATAAACGAAGGCGTGATCTCCACCGAGCTCGCGCCGTTCGGCGGCGTCAAGGAGAGTGGCCTCGGTCGCGAGGGCTCCCACCACGGCATCGAAGAGTTCCTCGAGATGAAATACCTGATGATGGGCGGGCTTTAGGCATGCCCCTACCCGCTCGGAGGCGGGCCGGCGCAAGCCGGGGGCAACGCGAAGGGAAGGACAGCAGATGAGCGCGAACGATCTGAAGCGTCAGGCGGCCGAGGTCGCCCTGTCGATGGTCGAGCCAGGAATGAAGCTCGGGCTCGGCACGGGCTCAACCGCCGCGGCGTTCGTCGATCTGCTGGGCGCCAAGGTCAAGGAGGGCCTCGACGTGCTGTGCGTGCCAACGTCGGAGGCGACGCGCGCGCAGGCCGCCGCCCTCGGCATTCCGCTGACGACGCTCGACGAGGAGCCGTTCCTCGATCTCACGATCGACGGCGCCGACGAGATCGACCAGGAGCTGCGCCTCATCAAGGGCGGCGGCGGCGCTCTGCTGCGCGAGAAGATCGTCGCGACGGCATCCGACCGAATGATCGTGATCGCCGATGCAACCAAGCTCGTCGATACACTCGGCCGCTTTCCGCTTCCGATCGAAGTCGTCCCGTTCGGGCTCGGCGCGACATTGTCGATGATCGAGATGCTGACCCGCGATTGTGGCATCGAAGGCGAGCTCGTGGTGCGCAAGCTCGCTTCGGGCGAGCCGTTCAAGACCGACAGCGGCAATCTCATCGTCGATGCGCATTATTCGGTGATCGACGATCCCGAGATGCTGGACGAAGCGCTGAAGATGGTGCCAGGCGTCGTCGAGAACGGCCTTTTCATCGGCATCGCCGACGTCGCCATCGTCGCCGCGGCCGACGGCGTCAAGGTCATCGAGGCGACCTACGAGAGCGACGACGACGAGTATGCGTGAACGGGCACCGTCACACTCACGAAAACAACAGAGAACGACAAGGCGAGGAACGACATCCATGTGGCTCAAGGCACTCTACATCCCGGCGGCGGCGCTCGTCCTCGCCGGCCTAGCGGCGCCGCTCGCGGCGCAGCAGCCCCCGCCGGCCGATCCAGCTCGCATCGCAGCGGCACAGGCTCTCGTCAGCGCGATGGGTGGCGACATGCACGCCCGCGCGACCATCGAAGGATTGAAGAACGCGCTGGCGAAGCACATGCAGGCGCGCGAGCCCGCCAAGGCCATCGGTTTCTCCGCCTATCTGGAAAAGGAGCTGGCGCCGAACAATCCGCGCGTCACGAGCTACATGGGTGACGTCGCGCGGATCGCCGTCGAGTTCTACGCACAGCGCTTCACCACCGAGGAGCTGAACCAGATCACGACGTTCCAGAATTCCGAGGCCGGCCGCAAGTTCCAGGCCCTGACGCCCGAAGTCGGGCAGGCGATCGCGGAACGCACCATGCAGTTCCAGGCCGATCTGATCCGGACGGTCGAGCAGGGCGCCGCCGCTCCGAAGCAATAGCCGCCCCCGAAACGCCGCAGACCCTAAAGGGAGACGTCGAGCCATGGTCGGCGACAACTACGATCTCTTCGTCCTCGGCGCGGGTTCGGGCGGCGTGCGCGCGGCCCGCATCGCATCCGGGCACGGGGCCCGAGTCGCACTCGCGGAAGCGGACCGCTTCGGCGGCACCTGCGTGATCCGCGGCTGCGTACCGAAGAAGCTGCTCGTCTATGCGAGCCGGTTCGCCGATGATTTCGAGGACGCCCGCGGCTTCGGCTGGACACTCGATGCCGCGCCGCGGTTCGACTGGAGCGCACTCATCGCCGCCAAGGACAAGGAGATCGCGCGGCTCGAAGGTCTCTACCGGCAGACGCTCACCAACGCCGGAGTGACGACGTTCGCCGAGCGCGCCGAGATCGCCTCGCCGACCTCGATCCGCCTCGCCTCCGGCCGTGAGATCAGCGCCGACAAGATCCTCATCGCGACGGGTGGCAGCCCCTATGTCGAACCCGAGCTCGTCGGCCGCGAGCACGTCATCACCTCTGACCAGGCGTTCCATCTCGCGTCGCTTCCCGAAGAGATCGTGATCGTCGGCGGCGGCTATATCGCGGTGGAGTTCGCCGGCATCTTCGCCGGCCTCGGCGCCAGGACGACGCTGCTCTACCGCGGCGACAAGATCTTGCGCGGCTTCGACGCCGACTTGCGCGAAGGGCTGAGCGAAGCCTACGCCAAGCGCGGCATCCGCATCGTCACCGGCCGGAATTTCACGCGCATCGAGAAGCGCGCCGATGGCCGACTCGTCGGCCACCTCGACGATGGCGGCACGCTTACGGCCGATCAGATCATGTACGCGACGGGCAGGCGTCCGAAGGTTGCAGGGATCGGCCTCGAAGCGCTCGGCGTCGAGTGCGGCTGGAACGGCCATGTCGTCGTCGACGACGAGTTCCGCTCGAGCGTTCCGACCATTTTCGCCGTTGGCGACGTCACCGATCACCCGCAACTGACGCCCGTCGCCATCCGCGACGGTCACGCCTTCGCCGACCGCATGTTCGCCGGCAAGACGCGCGACATCGATTACGAGAACATTCCGACAGCCGTCTTCTCGACGCCGGAGATCGGCACCGTCGGCCTGCCCGAGCACCTCGCCGCCGAGCGCACCCACGCCTACGACGTCTATCTCGCGCGGTTCCGGCCGATGCGGGCGACGATTTCCGGGCGCGACGAGCGCACCATCATGAAGCTCATCGTCGATATCGAGAGCGACCGCGTGATCGGTTGCCATGTCCTCGGACCCGATGCGGGCGAAATGGTGCAGATCGCCGCGATCGCCATGCGGCTCGGCGCGACGAAAGCGCAGTTCGACGCGACCATGCCGCTGCATCCGAGCGCGGCCGAGGAGCTGGTGACGATGCGCACCAAGCGCCCCCCGCCCGCGACGCCTTAACCCTCTCCAAAGATCGACTTGCCGTGAAAGCCGCACCGGCTTAGGTCGGTCGAGACGCAAACGGCAGGACATTGAGACCATGGCTAGGCTCGACGGTAAAATCGCGATCGTGACCGGCGCCGGCGGCGGCATCGGTTTCGCCATCGCCCGCGTCTTCGCGGCCGAAGGCGCACACGTCGTGATAGCCGATGTCGATGGCGCAGCAGGCGAGGCCGCGGCCAACGCGATCACCTCCGCAGGCGGCGCGGCCTCCGCGATGGCTGTCGACGTATCGCGCGGGCAGGATGTCACCGCCCTCTTCCGCACGGTGGAGACGCGCCACGGGAAGGCCGACGTCGTCGTCAACAACGCCGGCATCAACGTGCGCGCCGACTTCCGCCACCTCACCGACGCCGAGTGGGTGCGCATCCGCGACGTCAACCTCGATGGCGTGGTGCGGATAGCCCGCGACGGCTTCCCACTGCTCAAGGCATCGGGCTCCGGCTCGCTCATCAACATCGCGTCGATCATGGGGCATCGCGGCCTGCGCCAGCTCGCTGCCTACTCGGCGACGAAGGGCGCCGTCGCCGCCCTCACGCGCGCGCTCGCCGTCGAATACGCGCCGTTCAACATCCGCGTGAACACGGTCTCGCCGGGCTTCGTGGAGACGGCGTTGACCGAGCGCGTGATGAAGGTGCCGCAGTTCCGCAAGGCGCTGCTCGACCAGACGCCGATGGGCCGTTTCGGCACGGGTGAGGATATCGCGCGCGCGGCGCTCTTCTTCGCGAGCGACGATTCGACCTATGTCACCGGATCGGAGCTGATGGTCGACGGCGGCATGTCGGCCGGTCTCTGAATCGGACGGAACCGCGCGGTCCCGCAAATTCAAGAGCATCCTTGTCCGGCCGTCTATCGATCCAGCGGTTCGGCGCGGTCGTATGATGCCCTCGTCACACCCCGCCAGCACGTCGCCTTACGGGGTTGTCACGTTTCCCGCTCCTCTCCCATGCTAAGCCTCATGTTGAAGGATTGCCGCGCGCGTTGCTAGTTTGGCCACACGGCGGACCAAGGGAGACGACTGATGGCGCTCACAACATTCGACGGGCTCGGCCGGACTGCGGCGATGTTTCTCGTCATGTCGCTCGGCTTGGCTTCGCCCGCGCTCGCCGCGCCCGAGACCTATGGCTTCGACAAGGACCACACCGAGGTCCGCTTCAGTTGGGATCACCTCGGCATGTCGCGCCAGTCCGGCCGTTTTCACGGCGTCGAAGGGACGGTGATGTTCGACGCCGAAAAGCCCGAGACGAGCACGATCGACGTGCGCATACCGATGTCGTCCCTCGCCACCGGCATCCCGGCACTCGACGACGTCCTGCTGCGCAAACCCGATTACATCAATGCCGAAGTGCATCCGGTCATCACGTTCAAGAGCTCCGAGGTGGTCGTCACCACCGCGCGAACGGCCAACGTGTCGGGCGACCTGACCTTCAACGGCGTGACCAAGCCGGTGACGCTTTCGGTCGTGTGGAACTTCTCGGGCGAGCACCCGTTGGCAAAGGTCAACCCGACATACGCGGGCGTCTACGGCTCGGGCTTCTCCGCGCGCACGCAGATCCTGCGCAGCGAGTTCAACATCACCCGCTCGATACCGCTGATTTCCGACGAGATCCGCATCACCATCGAGGCCGAGCTGCATCGCAAGTGACTTTGGCGCTGCACGCGCCTGATCTGCCTCGCCGGAGCTGCATCGAGTCTTGGCGGCACGACGTTGCGAAAGCGCGATGTGTGGCACGGCGACGGCGGCCTCAGCAGCCCTGCATCGTCTCGGCGATGAGCATATCGACGACGGCGTGCATCGCTTCCTCGCGGCTCGCTCCCGCCGCGAGTGCAGCCGCGAGCGCCGCCACTTGCCGGTCGGCGCTCGTACCATCGGCGATGATGCGGCGCGCGTGGTTCACCTCCGCCACGCAGCCCGCCACCTCGGCCTCCGCCGCGACGAGCCCGATCAGCTCCTCCAGCAGCTCCGGGAACGGCACCAGCTCCCCCTTGCCGAAATCGAACAGCCGCTCACTCACCGGATAGCGTTGCGCGCGCCAGCGGTTCTCCTCGATCAGGAACGCCGGATAAGTCCGCCACGACTGGTTCGAGCAGCGCAGCCGATAAAGCATGCGCGTCAGCGTCACGAACAGCGCGGCGATCGACAGCGCATCCTCGATCCTCGTGCAAACGTCGGTGACGCGCATCTCGAGCGTTGGAAAGCGCACCGAGGGACGCAGGTCCCACCACACCTTCGTGGCATCCTCGATGACGCCGTTGCGGACCAGGATGTCGACGGTGCGCAGGAACTCGCCGTGGCTGGCGAACCACTGCGGCAGGCCGGTGCGCGGCAACTCGTGGAAGATCGCCAGGCGATAGCTCTTGAGGCCCGTGTCTTCCCCTTCCCAGAAGGGCGAGGAGGTCGAGAGCATCAACAGGTGAGGCAGGAAGTAGCGAACTTGATTCATCAGGTCGATACGCACGTCCGCGTTCTCGATCGCGACGTGAACGTGCATGCCGCAGATGGCGAGCCGCCGCCCGATACCTCCGAAATCACGAGCCAGCGCCTGATAGCGGGCCTTCGGTGTCGTCTGCAGGCTCGACTTGCGGGCGAACGGATGCGTCGATGCGGCGATCGGGGCGAGGCCGAACGCGCGCGCCTCGCTCGCCACCGCGCCGCGCAGCCGCACGAGCTCGGCACGCGCTTCGGGAAAGGTGTTGCAAACCTTGGTGCCGATCTCGATCTGGCTGCGCAGGAATTCGGGCGAAACCTGCTTGCCGAGGACTTCTTCACACGCCGTCATCAGCTCGGGTGGGGCCGAAGCGAGATCGCGCGTCTCGAGATCGACGAGGTGATATTCCTCCTCGATGCCGAAGGTGAACGTCGGTGCGTTACGATCGATCGCGCCAGGGTTCGTCATGCTTCGAAGCTGCCACAGCGGCGGCATCTCGGCCAGGGTTTCACTGATACAGCGCGGCTCGCCGCCCGCATCTGCCGCGGCGCACGCGCGCACCTAGGGCGGGAGGCCCGTCTCCGCTTGACACTCCGATATGTACAACCGTACCTATCGAATGATCGAGACGGGGGGATCAGTTCATGCCCAGCGCAAAGCGCCGAGCGGTCGAAAGAGCCGGCAAGGCTCTCGCACCCCCGTCTGTCTTCGTCGCCCTCGCAGCACTGCTCTCATTCGCGGCGCTTGCGTCTGCCCCCGCAGCCATAGCGGAAACGGTTCGCGCCGCGGTCGCGACCAATTTCAACGAGCCCGTCGCGCGGATCGCCGCAGCCTTCATGGACAAGACCGGCCACGAGGTCGTCGTCTCGACCGGCGCGACCGGCGCGCTCTATGCGCAGATCAAAGCCGGTGCCCCCTTCGACGTGTTCCTCTCCGCCGACAGCGAGCGCCCCGCGGCGATGGAGAACGACGGCGTCGCCGTGCGCGGCACCCGCTTCACCTATGCGGTCGGCATTCTTGCGCTATGGAGCGCAGATCCCGCGCGCATCACGGGCGAGGGCAAAGCCGCACTCGAAGCCGCCGACATCCGCGCCGTCGCCATCGCCGATCCCGTGCTGGCGCCTTATGGGCACGCGGCGAAACAGACGCTCGAGAAACTCGGCCTCTGGGGCGCGGTCGAAGGCAAGCTGGTCTTCGGCAAGAACATCGGACAGACGCACGCACTGGTCGCGACGGGCAACGCGGAAATCGGCTTCGTCGCTCTCTCGGCGTTGAAGCGCCCCGGAAGCCCGGAGCAGGCGGCCGGCAGTACGTGGCAGGTGCCAGAGGGCCTGCACGATCCGATCCGCCAGGACGCGGTGCTGCTGGCGCCGGCCGAGACGAACGCGGCGGCGCGCGCATTCCTCGAATTCCTCAAGTCTCCGGAAGCGCGCGAGGTGATCGCCGCGCATGGTTACGGCGGCGGAGACTGACACATGATCGAGGCGGCGGCGACAACTCTGGCGCGCGTCGATTTCGGCCCCGTCTGGCTGACGGTGGCGCTTGCTGCCACGACGACGTTGATCCTGCTCGTCGTCGGCACGCCGCTCGCGTGGTGGCTCGCCTTCACGCGCTCGCGCGCGAAGCCCTTCGTCGAGGCGATCACGGCTCTGCCCCTGGTGCTTCCGCCGACCGTTATCGGATTCTACCTGCTGATCCTGATGAGCCCGACAGCGCCGCTCGGAGCGTTGTGGCGCGACGTCACCGGCTCGACGCTGGCGTTCTCTTTCATCGGGCTCGTCGCCGCATCCGTGGTCTATTCACTGCCCTTCACCGTGCAGCCGTTGCAGGCCGCGTTCGACGCGGTCGGGCGCTCGCCGCTCGAAGCGGCGGCCACCCTCGGCGCTTCCCCGCTCGATGCCTTCTTCTCCGTCGCATCGCCGCTCGCACTGCGCGGCTACGTCACGGCGGGCGTGCTGACGTTCGCGCACACGGTCGGCGAATTCGGTGTCGTGCTGATGGTCGGCGGCAACATTCCCGGGCGAACCAAGGTGATCTCGATCGCGATCTACGAGCACGTCGAGACCATCAACTACGCACAGGCGCACGTGCTCTCCGCTCTCATGCTCGCGTTTTCGTTCGCCGTCCTGCTGACCGTCTTCCTCGTCAACCGTCGCTTCCCGATCCATGCACGCTGACAAAAACGAGCAAACGCTGGCCTTCGACGTGCGGCTGTCTTTCGGCGCCTTCAATCTGGACGTCGCCGACGAGATTCCGCTGTCTGGGATCACCGCGCTGTTCGGCCATTCGGGCAGCGGCAAGAGCACGCTGCTGCGCATCCTCGCCGGCCTGGAGGCCCGCGCCGAGGGAGAGGTCCGTCTCACCGGGACGACGTTGCAACAGCGTGACGGCAAGGGCTTCGTGCCGCCGCACATGCGCGGCATCGGCGTCGTATTCCAGGATGCGCGACTATTCCCTAACCTCGACGTCGCCGGCAACCTCGCCTACGCCGAGCGCCGCTCCCGCGCCCGCGCCAGCGACAGCCAACTCGACACGGCCGCCGTGGTCGAAGCGCTCGATCTCGGACCGCTGCTCCAGCGTCATACGGCGACGCTTTCCGGCGGCGAGCGCCAGCGCGTAGCGCTCGGGCGCACGCTTCTCACACGTCCGCGCCTCGTGCTGATGGACGAGCCGCTCGCTTCGATCGACGGTCGCCGCAAGCGCGACATCCTCCCCTATATCGAGCGCCTGCCGCAGTCCTTCGCGATCCCCGTGGTCTACGTCACCCACTCGGTCGACGAGGTGGCGGCGCTGGCGGACCGCATCCTGCTCATTTCGGAAGGGCGGCGGATCTCGTCAGGCCCGATCGCCGAGATGATGTCGCGGCTCGATCTCTTTCCGTTGACGGGGCGCTTCGAAGCCGGCGCCGTCGTCGATTGCCGGGTCGCCCGGCACGATCCCCGCGATCAACTCACCGACCTCGACTTCGACGGCGGCAACCTCGCCGTGCCGCTACTCGATCTGCCGGTGGGATCGGAGTTCCGCCTCAGGATCCGCGCACGCGACGTGATCCTTTCGCGCGAAGTGCCTGGTGACCTTAGCGCCAACAACGTCGTCGCGGGCGTCGTGATGGCCATGCGCGAGGATGCCGGCGCATTCGTCGACGTGCAGCTCGACTGCGGCGGCACCACACTGCTGGCGCGCGTCACGCATCGCGCCGTCCGCCGCCTCGCGCTCGCACCCGGGCGGCCCGTCTACGCCATCATCAAGAGCTCGACGATCGACCGGCCGGTCGGCCCCGCGCCGCGCAGAGAGCGCTGATCGGAGCGACCCCCAAAGGCCAGGGTTTCGAGGGCCGCACGCCCGTGAAAATCAACGGGCCGCGCCGCCATCTCGAATATGGCGCCCGCGGCCCGGGTAAGTTTTAGCGACTTCCAAGAGAGACGTTGCCGCGTCAGCTTCCCGCCGGAAGCTCGAGCTCACGCGACCATTCCGCGCCGTCACTGTCCTTGAGCTTGGCGACGATGCGATGCTCGCCCGTCAGATCGACATCAAATTCGAACGCCGGATTTTCGGCGAGCGAAATCGAACCCGCCATGTCGAACAGTTTGGTGCCGCCCTGGCTCACCTCGAGGTTCGTGATCATGCGCAGGGGAATGTAGAGCAGCGACTGCTGGTCGAGCGCCATGCCGGAGTGGTTCGGATGGCTGATCTTGAGCTGCACGCGGCTGGCGATGCTCGACGCGTTGGCTTCGACCGGCACGTTCGCCACCCGCATCTTGCCCATGTTGGCCGCGATTTCCTCCGGGTTGCCGGTCGGCGGTGCCGCGCAGGCCGCCTGGCCGCCGGCGAAGCGCACGAGCTGCGACACCATGTAGAGCTTCCCGTCGCTCGCCTCGACGATGGCGCGGACGTGGGTTTCCTGGTTGAGCCGGATGTTGGTCTTCAGGGCGACCTGATTTTTCTTGGTCGCGAGCGTGAAGACCGCGGCGACCGGCGAGGGGTTCTCGTCGACGACCAGCGTTACGGACTTGACGGTGCGGCCATCGATGAAGCGCGCTTCGATGCCGACCGGCACGGCGCGCTGATCCTCGGGACGGAACGGAGCCTTCAGGGTGACGACGCCGAGGCCGCTGTCGATGCGGCGCGTTCCGAACACCTCTGGGCGCAACCCGTCCCAGGTGCTCATGCCGGCGGCCAGGGCAACCGGCGCCGACGGGGCGAAAATGCCGGCAACGCCAGCGGCAAGTACGATAGCCATGGCAAGCAAACGATACCCGGCGCTGGTCTTATGAGCCATCACCTTGTTCTCCCGGATCCAATTTTTGTGGGACGCAACATATCAAAATTCGCGCGTCAGGTCGAGCCGGCGGCCCCGACCCGGCAAGAGAGGCGGAAGCCCTTGAGGCTTCTCGCCAATTCAATTTGGGCCCTGGAAACGTGTGCGGAGCCGGGGCTGGGCCGCTCACGATCCGTGGGCGGGTCGCCAGCCAGCGGCGACGGCCTCCGATTCCGTGCAGAACCAGCGGTCGCCACGGGCCGTGTCGATGCTCACGCGGTTGTACCAGGGGCTCCATGGCATGTGATAGATGTGCCCATGCCGGGTGGAGTTGCCCTTGATGGCGCACCCTGAAGGCGCCTGTTGCTCGGCGCCTGCCCATCGGTGCGCGCGATAATCCCAGGCCGGCTCGTTGTCCGTCGCGAAGATGCCGCGGCGCGCCGCCCGCGCTTCCTGCTCCACGGCGATGTAGGTGCTCGAATACTTGACGAAGGCCCACGCGAGGCCGGCGCGCACCATGCGCGCATTGATGTCTTGTCCGTCGGCGAAGCAGATGGCGAGCATGCGGCCATACTTGTCGTTGCCGTGGCTCTCGCAGGCGACCTGTCGACTAGCAACCATGTCCGTCAGCATCTTGGCCGCAGCAGCGCCACAGCGCCAGGTTCCGAGAAAAAAGCGTCGCGTGCAGGTCTGGCTCGCCTCGGGCGCGTCGATGCCTTCGAGACGGATGCGACGGCCTTCAATTTCAATGGTATCGCCGTCAATCACGCGCGCCGTGCCGCGGATCGCGGGCCGGATGACGATTTCGCCACCCCGAGCCTCTCCGCCGCCCTCGCCGCGCTCGGCAGGTCGGGCGCTTGGCGCGACGTTGCCCGGACGGCCCGCCCCGGCGAAAATATCGCCCGTGACGAAAGACGCCGCCTCGGACACCGCAGCGTGCAGCAAGGGGCCCGCCGTGATCACGCCCGCCAGCGCCAACGCCACCGACGGACGAGTTGCATATCGCAGTACAAACTCACTCATAAGTTGAATCTGCATGAGTCGGGTGGCCGCATCCTGACCACAATTCGGCGTGCCGCCACAATCGCGGGGAAAACCCGCGGCAATCTGTGTCCTCAGTAAGTCAGAGGATCATGCGGCGTTGGTCATGGAGAGGTGTTCAGGGAGCGGTGATGAGTCCGATCAGCGCACCAGACAGAAGTGTCGTGAGGAAGCCGACCAGCATCGAGCGCGGCGCGAGCTCGAGGATTTCTTCGCGCCGCTCCGGCAGCATGGCCGTGAGGCCGCCGAGCATGATGCCGAGCGAGCCAAGATTGGCGAACCCGCACAGCGCATAGGTCATGATGAGACGCGACCGTTCGGACAGGGCTTCCGGCCCGATCCGCGCCAGGTCGAGGTAGGCGATCAACTCGTTCAGCACGAGACGCTCACCGAGAAGTTGGCCCGCCTTGCCCGCCTCCTCCCACGGAATTCCGATAAGCCACGCGAGCGGCGCAGCGACCCAGCCGAGCAACTGCTGGAGCGAGAGCGTCAGCCCAAATGGCGCGGCAACCGCGCCGAGGATCGTGTTGGCGAGAGTCACCAGCGCGATGAAGACAATCAACATCGCGGCGACGGCGACCACGAGCTGCACTCCGTCGAGCGTGCCCTGCGTGATCGCGTCGATGGAGGTTCGGGGCGGATTTTCGAGAACGATCTCCGCCTTTTCCGGCCCTCCCCCCAAGAAGCCTTCCGGCACCGACAGCCGCGCCAGCATCAGAGCGCCCGGAATGTTCATGAGTGATGCCGCGAGCAAGTGCCCCGCGGCCCCCGGCAGGTGCGGCGCGAGCAGCGTCGCATAGAGTGCCATCACGGTGCCGGCGATGGTCGACATGACGACGACCATCATGGCGAACAGAGCGCCGCGCCCGAGCTGACCGAGGTAGGGACGGATCAGCAGCGGCGCCTCGACGAGGCCGAGAAACAGCGAGGCCGCCGATACGGTTGCCAGCGGCCCGCCGATGCCGAGCAGGCGCCGCAGCAGGAACGCGAAGCCGCGCACCACCGCCTGAAGTACGCCCCAGAAATAGAGCAGACGCACCAGCGCACTGAGCACCAGGATGATCGGCAGCACGCGAAACGCGATGATGAAGCCATGCTCCGGCGCCGCGGGCTCAAATGGTGCGGGCCCGCCGGCGAGATAACCGAAGACGAGCCGGGCACCTTCCTCCGTCGCCCGCTGCAGGGCCAGCACACCCTCGCCCAGCGCCGCGAACATCGCCCGAGCGGCCGGCAGCTTCAGCAGCACCAGCGCCAGAACGAGCTGCACGGCGAGCGTGCCGGCGACAATCGCGCCGTAGTGGCGGGCCGAAAGATGACGACGGTCCTCCGACATCGCCCACACGGCGATCGGAATGAGCACGACGCCAAGCGCCGCCTGTAACATCACCGCCATGCGCGAAGCCCCCAGCTTCCAACCTTGCCCGGCACACCGCGTGGCGGACGCCGACACCCTCTCAGAAACGCTGCTCGATGCGACGGCCAATTATGCGGGTCGCCCGATCGGACGAGAGCACACTCGATTCGGAATTTCAGAGTGACACCGCAGTTCAATGGTTCGCTAGCGCGATTCCATCTCGGCCGATCGCAACATCGAACATGAGATTGGTGTGAGTTTCACGCGCAAGCGCTCATGTCCGACCACTCGTGTCCAGAGGGGGCCGTGGGGCTGTCCACACGACTAATCGTCGCCGTTGCGTCGGCCGGCCGGCGCGGCGGGAGCCGCGATCTCCTCGCCATCCTCGTCGGAATCGCTATCCGTCGTCGGGATCGCATAGACGCCACCGAGCCATCGCGAAAGATCGACATCGGCGCAGCGTCGCGAGCAGAACGGGCGGAACTCTGGCACCGTGGGCCGCCCGCAGATGGAGCAACGCGCAGTACTCACCGTAGTGCCGTCTGCAGGTTTCCCGCTCATCGCGCCGCTACTCCGGCTCGAGATCGGCCGCGCGGGCCCATTCGAAGTGAACGGGGAAGCCCTCGGCAACGATCATCGCCGTCACTTCCGTCAACGGCAGGCCGACGACATTCGTGTAGGAGCCGACGAGCTTCTGGACGAACGATCCGGCGAGGCCCTGGATCGCATACCCGCCCGCCTTGCCGCGCCACTCCCGCGAGGCGACGTAGGCCTCGATCTCCGAGCGCGAGAGGTGCTTGAAGCGCACACGTGTGTCGACAATCTTGGTGCGCAGCTTGTCGTCCGGCGTAATCAGGCAGAGCCCGGTGAGGACGCGGTGCGTGCGCCCCGATAACAGTTGCAGCGACGCCACCGCCTCCTCGACGTACTGCGGCTTCGTCAGCACCTTGCGACCGACCGAAACCACCGTGTCGGCGGCCAGCACATAGGCGTCTGCGATATCGCGGTCATCCGCGATCTGGTCGCGGGCAGCCTCGCCCTTCGCGCGGGCGAGGCGGGCGACCGGCTCGCCCCGCATCTCCCCCCTCGGGGGCGCTTCGCCCATGCAATAC
>CALMPK010000252.1 GCA_937873575.1 uncultured Hyphomicrobiaceae bacterium | reverse complement strand
GTCATGGTAGACGGCGCGGCGGCTGCGGACGCGGGCGTCGGACGGAGGCGGTTGTGAGCGGGAACGGTGGCAGGCGCGGCGATGGCGCCGCCCCGGGGGGGACGGCTGGAAGGCATCCTCTGCCAACAGTCGATGGCGATACCTGCGTTCACGGACGCCTCGCGACCGCATCTTGTCACGCCTGCGTCGACGCCTGCCCGCGGAGCGCATTGGTCCTCGATGATGCAGCGCTGTCGATCGATGGCGATGCGTGTGACGGGTGCGGGCTCTGCCGCCCTGCCTGCCCGCAATCCTCGATCGATCTTGTCCGGCTGGCCGATGCGCCCATTATCGATGTCGGGTCGGGAACGGTGCTTCTAGCCTGCGAGCGAGCCGGAGCGGGGAGCGGCCGCGGCGTCGTCCCGTGCGTCGATGCCTTCGGCGAGCGCGATCTTCGGCGCTTTGCCGGCGCGGGGGTCGCGAAGGTCCTCGTCGCGCGCGGCGATTGCGGCGTGTGCCCGCGCCGTTGCTCCGCGACGCTCGACGAAGCCGTTCGCCGTTTCAACGCTCTGCGGCCGAGGTATGGCGGGGCGGCGTCTCTGCAACTCGATCGTGTCGATGGCGCCAACTGGGCCGGCCGCGCCGTGCACGCCACAGAAGCACGCAACGATTTCGATCAAAGACGCCGCAGCCTGTTCGGGTTAAGGGCACGCAGCGTCTCGAGGGCCGTATCGGCCGAAGACGCATCAGCCGTCGAGCCGAGAGATGTGCGGTTTCGCTACGTACCCGAAATCGATGCGCAGTCCTGCAGCGGCTGCGACGCCTGCGTGCGCGTGTGTCCGCACAGCGCCATCGGCATGGCTCGGCACGGCGACGAGTTCGGGTATCTGGTTTCGCCTGATCGGTGCACGGGTTGCCGTCTCTGTATCGATGTATGCGAGGCCGAAGCCGTCAACATCGCCGAAATCGCGCCGCTCGCCCACCCGTTCGTCGCGCTGGTGGAGGCCAAGTGCCGCCAATGCGGTGTTGCCTTCCACGTGCCGCGCCCGGCCAGCGTTGGTGGAGAAGCCGTCGCGCCACCGGAGGCATGCGGCATCTGTCGACTCACACAGCGAACCCGCCTGCTGTTCCAGGTTCGCAATGACTGACAACAGACGTGGCCTGCGTTCGATGGATCCGCGCCGGAGCGGCGCGATCGTCGCGATCGGAGGTGCGGCGTGACACCACGCGGCTCCCTCGGCCGGAAATTTCTGATGAGCCTCGCCGCCGGCATTACGCTCGCGTCGCTCGTGTTCCTCGTCCTGTTCATCGAGATCTACCGTAGTCGCCTCGCACTCGAGCGTGGCAACGCCTCCGACCAGGTGAGTCGTCTGCTCCAGGTGAGCCTCGAGAACGCGATGCTGAAGCGCGATCTGCCCGGCCTTCAGGACATCGTCAGCCGGCTCGGCAAGCAGCCGGGTATCGCCAGCGTGCGTATCGTCAACCCCGCGGGCGTCGTGCGCTTCTCGAGCGATCCGAGCACCCTCGACAGTCAACTGAGCCTCGGCGATCTCGGATGCGAGACGTGCGCTGAGGGCGACACGCTCGCGCTTTCCGTATCGAACAGGATGATGCGTCTCGCCGATGGGCGCGACGTGCTCCGCAGCGTCAACCCGATCGCCAACCGTGAAGCCTGCCTCGCCTGCCATGGCCCTGCGGCCGTCAACCCGGTCAACGGCATCCTCGTCGTCGATCACGATGCGGCGGGGCTCAAATCAGATGCGTTGCACGCCGCCGCGGCCATGAGTGGCGCCGGCCTGCTGGTGATGCTCGCCGGGCTCCTCTCCGTCTGGCTCATGCTCAAGCGGCAGGTTCTGCAACCGATCTTCGTGCTCGACCGCGCCAGCCGTGCGCTCGCCGCCGGCGACCTCGGCTCGCGCGTCAAGCTCGAGCGCAAGAGCGGCGGCGACGAGATCGAGGGGCTGTGCGACAGCTTCAACGGCATGGCCGAGCGGATCGAGCAGGGGCTGCGCGAAGTCCAGGAGAAGGAGACGTTTCTCAAGGCGCTGCTCGACACGGTGCCGGATGGAGTGCGGGTGATCGATGAGGGCCATCGGATCGTGATGGCGAACGAATCCTACGCACGCCAGGTAATGGCGCCGCGGGAGAGCGTCATCGGTGAGCCGTGCTTCCGCGCGCACGGACTCAGTGAGCCTTGCGCACCGACTTTGGTCACGTGCCCGTTCCATGCCATCAGGTCGGATGGCGATCCTATTCGCTATATTCATCGTCATGTCCGCAGTGACGGCACCGAGGTGCATGTGGAGACCACGGCCGCCCGTCTCACGATTACGCACGAGGGGCGGCCGCAGAGCTACATCATCGAGGCCATTCGCGATCTCGAACAGCAGGTGCGCTTCAGCCACGAGCAGCGCCTGTCGGAAATCGGGCAGCTCGCGGCGGGCGTCGCGCATGAGATCTACAACCCGCTGGCGTCGATACGGCTTGGTCTCCAGGCCGTGCTGCGGCGTCTCGGCAGCGGGAACGGCGCGGCGGAACTCGAGGCGCGCGACTATCTCGGCATGGTGGACGGCGAGGTCGACAACTGTATCCGCGTCACCAAGCGCCTGCTCGACCTCAGCCAGACTCCGAGCAACAGCCTGCAACTCGTCTCCTTCTCGAACATCGTGCCGGACGTGGTGTCACTGTTGCGGTTCGAGGCCGAGCACCGCTCAATGACGCTCGACGTAGACCTTGGCGCGGAGGAACTGCGCGTGCTGGCGACGGACCAGGAGCTTCGCATGCTGGTTCTCAATCTGACGCAGAACGCCTTCCACGCGATGCCGGGCGGCGGCACGCTGACCATCACCGGCCGCCACGAAGGCGAAAACGTCGTCGTCAGCTTCGCCGATACCGGCGTCGGCATCTCGCCCGAGGCCCTGGCGCAGATCTTCAATCCGTTCTATTCCCGGCGTGCGGACGGCATTCACGGCACGGGGCTCGGCCTCACCATCTGCCGCTCGATCGTCAACCGCTATCACGGCGCCATCTCGGCCCAGAGCACGCTCGGCGCCGGCGCCACCTTCACCATCTCCTTCCCGCGTGCCGACGCAGGCGGGGCGAGCGAGACGAGCGCATGAATATCGACCGCAAGAAGAAGTCTTTGCTCGTCGTCGAGGACGACGCCGTGCTGCGCCAGCTCATTTCGCGCCAGCTCGAGGACCTCGGTTATCGCGTCCTGAGCGCCAAATGCTGGAGGGACGTGGAGGCGGCTCTCACCAGCTTCGAGCCGGACCTCGTCATCCTCGACATGCGGCTGCCCGACGCGAACGGGCTCGACGTCATGGAGATGATCGCGTCCGAGCACCCTGTCATCGTATTGACGGCGTATGCCTCGATCCAGAACGCTGTGCAGGCGGTGCGCAAGGGAGCGGTCGGGTATCTGTCGAAGCCCGTGAACCTCGAGGAGCTCGAGCTCGAGGTTGCGCGCGCCATCGAGAACGCGGCGATCAAGCGCGACTACGAGTTCGTCCGCGGACGCGAGCGCGCGACGCGCCAGAGCCTTCTGGTCGGCGACAGCCCGGCGCTGCGCGAGCTCGAGGGGTTGATTGGGGCGGTGGCGCAGTCACCCGCGACGGTGCTGCTCGAAGGCGAGAGCGGCGTCGGCAAGGAACTCGCGGCGCGTGAGATCCACGAGCGCAGCCCGCGCGCCGAGCGCAATTACGTCGTGCTCGATTGCTGCACGCTGCACGAGAACCTGTTCGAATCCGAGCTGTTCGGCCACGAAAAGGGGTCGTTCACCGGCGCGGTGACGCAGAAGCGCGGCCTGATCGAAGCAGCCGACGGCGGCACGCTCTTCCTCGACGAAATCGGCGAGATCAGCCCATCGGCGCAAGCCAAATTGTTGCGCCTGATCGAGACACGCTCGTTCCGGCGCGTCGGCGGCACAAAGGATCTCACCTCCGATGCCCGTATCGTCGCCGCAACCAACCGCGATCTCGCGCAGATGGCCCGCGAGGGTCGCTTCCGCGCCGACCTCTATTACCGGCTGAGTGCGTTCGTCATCCGACTGCCGCCGCTGCGCGAGCGGCGCAACGACATCCCCATTCTCGCCCGCCATTTTCTCGAGAAGCACGACTTCTCGCGGCGCATTCGCAAGGACCTCTCGCGGACGGCGGAGCGCACGCTCGTTGCGTATGACTGGCCGGGCAACGTGCGCGAGCTGCGCAACGTCATGGAGCGTGCCATCATCCTGTCCGGCGGCGACAGCGTCATCCACCAACGTCACTTCGGCCTGCCAGCGGACGCCGGTGGTGCGTCGAGCGACATCAAGCTGAGCTTCGACCATGTCCCGACGATGGAGGAAGTTCGCCGCACCTACGTCGAGATGCTGCACGCGAAGCTCTCGGGACATCGAGCCAACCTCGCGGCGGCACTCGGCATCAGCGAGCGCAATCTTTACAGGCTGCTGCAGCGCTACGGCCTCGAGTGACGGCGGCGGAGACGATGCGGGCGCCTTGGTGCGCTAAGGACCGTTGCCGTTGGTGCCTGCGGCCGCATCCGCGGCGTCGAGTGCGTCGAGTTCCTGATCGGTGAAGACGCGCGAGCGGGTGATGAAGCGGACGCCCTCCGGCGCTTCGAGCGAGAAGCCCGCGCCGCGCCCTGGCACCACGTCGATGATGAGCTGTGTGTGCTTCCAGTATTCGAACTGGTCGCGCGACATGTGAAAGGGCTGTCCGGCGATCTCCCCCATCAGCACGTCGGACTGGCCGATGCGGAATTCCTCGCGCGGGTAGCACATCGGCGCGCTGCCGTCGCAGCAGCCGCCCGACTGATGGAACACCAGTGGTCCGTTGCGGCTTTCGAGCGTGGCGATGAGCGCGCGCGCTTCGGCCGTGCAGATAACCCGATCGACCATCTCAAACCTCGTCGAGAAAGAAACGGGGAGACGGCGCGCGCACGCCGCCTCCCGCCTCGGATCAGAAGAACCCGAGCGCCTTCGGGCTGTAGGAGACCAGCATGTTCTTGGTCTGCTGGTAGTGGTCGAGCATCATCTTGTGTGTCTCGCGGCCGATGCCGGACTTCTTGTAGCCACCGAACGCGGCATGCGCCGGATAGAGGTGGTAGCAGTTGGTCCACACGCGACCGGCCTGGATGGCGCGGCCGAAGCGGTAGGCGCGGGTTCCATCGCGGCTCCACACGCCAGCGCCGAGGCCATAGAGCGTGTCGTTGGCGATGGCGAGCGCCTCCTCCGGCGTATCGAACGTGGTGACGGAGAGAACGGGGCCGAAGATCTCTTCCTGAAAGATGCGCATCTTGTTGTGCCCTTCGAGCACGGTCGGCTGCATGTAGTAGCCCTCGGCGAGTTCCCCGCCGAGAGCCGCACGCGCGCCGCCCGCGAGAACCTGCGCACCTTCGGCGCGGCCGATATCGATGTAGGACAGGATCTTCTGGAGCTGGTCGTTCGACGCCTGTGCGCCGATCATGGTGGAGGAGTCGAGCGGGTGGCCCTGCTTGATCTTGGCGACGCGCGTCAACGCGCGATCCATGAACTTCTCGTAGATCGACCTCTGCACCAGCGCGCGCGACGGGCAGGTGCAGACCTCGCCCTGGTTCAGCGCGAACATGGCGAAGCCTTCGAGCGCCTTGTCGAAGAACTCGTCGTCCTCTGCCATCACGTCGGCGAAGAAGATGTTGGGTGATTTTCCGCCGAGCTCCAGCGTGACGGGAATGATGTTCTCGGAAGCATACTGCATGATGAGACGGCCGGTCGTCGTCTCGCCGGTGAAGGCGACCTTGGCGATGCGCGGCGATTGCGCGAGCGGCTTACCGGCCTCGACACCGAAGCCGTTGACGACGTTGAGCACGCCGGGCGGGAGAACGTCGCCGATCACCTCCATCAGCGCCATGATGCTCATCGGCGTCTGCTCGGCCGGCTTCAGCACGACGCAGTTGCCGGCGCCAAGCGCGGGAGCGAGCTTCCACACCGCCATCAGCAGCGGGAAGTTCCAGGGGATGATCTGGCCGACGACGCCGAGCGGCTCGTGGAAATGATAGGCGACAGTATCGTGGTCGATTTCGGCGATCGAACCTTCCTGGGCGCGGATGCAACCTGCGAAGTAGCGGAAGTGATCGATGGCGAGGGGCAGGTCGGCGTGGGTCGTCTCGCGGATCGGCTTGCCGTTGTCGATGGTCTCGATGGTCGCCAGGAGATCGAGGTTCTCCTCCATGCGGTCGGCGATCTTGTTCAGGATGCGGGCGCGCTCGGCGGGGGAAGTGTTGCCCCACTTCTCGCGGACGGCATGGGCGGCGTCGAGCGCCAGCTCGATGTCCTCGGCCGTCGAGCGGGCGATCTCGCAAACGGGCTTGCCGGTGACCGGCGAGGTGTTGGTGAAATACTGGCCGCGGACGGGGGCGACCCATATGCCGCCGATGAAGTTGTCGTAGCGTTGGCGGATGGCCAGCTTGCCGGCCAGTTTATCGATGGCGAGGTGCAGCATCGGGTTCTCCTCGGGCGCCTTCCCTGGCGCTTAGATGATTTTTTCGGTACAGTTTTCGCCGTCCAACCCGGTCTTGTTCGCCGAGTGGGGCGGGGCATGCCGGTAGAGAGAGGCCGCTGTTCGGGGTTGGACCTACGGCCGCATCGGCCCGTTGTGCGTTGTAACGCATAACGAGGACAGTAAGCCGCCGCTTGCGTTGCTTGGGTATTGTGCTTTGGTGCACACTTGCGCATCCGGAGGCCCCGGACGGGCCCGGTCGTCGCATCGCATTGAGCCCTTACCCCTTGGACGACTTGCAATGACCCACCTGATCGTCCGCATCGATCTCGGAGAGGCCGGCCGTATCGGTCCCGGAAAGATGCTTCTTCTCGAAAAGATCGCCGAGCACGGCTCGATCTCCGCCGCCGGCCGCGCGATGGGGCTGCCCTATCGCCATGCCTGGGAACTGGTGGAGCAGTTGAACCGCGCCTTCCGCGAGCCGCTCGTCGCCCGCCAGACCGGGGGGCGTAATGGCGGTGGCGCGGCGCTGACGCCGCTCGGTGAGGCACTTCTGGCCGAGATGGTTGGGATACGGATGGACGCCGAACGCGCGGTAACGCGGCGTCTGAATGCGATCGACGTTGCGCTTCGGCGCTCAGAAAAAGACGCTGCCGATGCGTCGCCCCGCTCTACGGCTTCCGACTGTCAAAAGATGCCGGGTGGAAAACGCTAGCGCGGCGGAACTGACGATGGCGGCCCCCGGGGAGCGTCCGGAATCCTGCGAGGCCAGGCTCCGGAACCAAGCGTCGGATGCAAGGGCCGCACGCGAACCAGCATGTTGCCGTTGCTCTTTATGGTTCCGCCATCGGCTTCCGGCCGTGCAGCATCGGCACGCTGCCCAAGAATCCACCCGCTGCTCCACGGGGACGACCCCACTGCGCACGGCGTCTCTTCACAGCTTCGTGATCTCGCTGGGTCCAGACCGGGAATTGCGGCGAGGGGCGGCCAGTTGCACGTTTTGAACGACGAGACGACGCTCCCGCCGCGCGACGGACCGAGGCCGGTCGAGGCGTTCTCCGGTCATAAGCCGGTCGCTCGTGTAAGGTGGAATGGCGGGTAGAGCGACGTGGCGTGCGAATCCGCGCTGCTGTTGGGCAGGATGACGTGCAGACGATCGCGGCCACTTGCGTGGCGCGGCGGCGATTTCTCGGGACGGGGAAGACAGGACCAATGAGAGCCTTCATCATCTTCGTTCTGCTCGCGGCGGTCGCCGGCGGTGCGACGTGGCTGGTGAAGCCCGACCTGATCGAGCGCGCGGTTCTCGCGGCAACGCATAAAGCCGGAGCGACGGCCCCCACGGCCTCGCGCACTGGCGGCGAGAAGAAGCGCGCCAACGACCATGCGACGCCGGTCGAGGTCGCCGAGGCGCGCAGCACACGCACGTCCGTCAACATCCAGGCGGTCGGCTCGCTGCTCTCCGACGAGTCGGTGATGATCGCGCCGGAGATCGCGGGTCGCATTTCAGAGATCGTGTTCGAGGAAGGCCGCCCGGTGCGCAAGGGGCAGGCGATGGTGAAGCTGGACGACAGTCTGGCCCGCGCCGAGTTGACCCAGGCGAAAGCGCGCCTCGAACTCGCGACGGCCAACAACGATCGCGCCCGTGCCCTCTCGCGCACGGGCAACGTGACCGAACGTTCGCGCGACGAAGCGACGGCCACCTACGAGACGGCGAAGGCCGAGGTCGAGCTGGCCGAGACACGGCTGCTGAAGCACGTGCTGACGGCGCCGTTCGACGGGATCGCGGGCGTGCGCGCGGTGTCAGTCGGTGCCTATGTCGCGATTGGCACGAAGGTCGTCAACATCGAGAAGATCGACCAGCTCAAGATCGATTTTCGCGTGCCGGAGATTCATCTGCGCGACGTGCGCGTCGGCCAGGAGCTGGTTGTCGGTGTCGATGCCCTGCCGAAACGGACGTTCAGCGGCGAGATCTATGCCATCAACCCGATGATCGACGTCAATGGACGGGCACTCGTCATACGCGGCCGCATCGCCAATCCGGATATGACGCTTCGGCCCGGCCTATTCGCGCGCATCGAGCTCAAGGGTTTGAGCGAGAGCGCCGTGGTGCTGGTTCCCGAAAGCGCCATTCTTCCACGCGCGGGCGAGACGTTCCTGTTCACCATTGGGGCGGACGGCAAGGCCGTCGAGCGTCGCGTGAAGCTCGGCATGCGACGCGATGGCGAAGTCGAGATCGTCGAGGGCGTGGAGGCACCGGCCACGATCGTCGTCGCCGGCCAGCAGCGCCTGAAATCGGGCGATCGTGTCGAGATCGTTCCCCCCACCGCTGAATCGGCATCGCGCCGCAGCCACAAGCCCGAGCGCGCTACCAACGGCGGGAGCGGTTGATGGGCATTATGGAGTTCTGCATCCGTCGGCCGGTTTTCGCCACGGTGCTCAGCCTCATCATCACGCTCCTCGGCGTCGTCTCGTTCGATCTGTTGACGGTCCGCCAGTATCCCAACGTCGACGAGCCGACCGTTTCCGTCTCGACGACCTATCCGGGCGCCTCCGCGACGATCGTCGAGACGCAGATCACCCAGGTGCTCGAGGGCTCGATCGCGGGTATCGCCGGCATCGACGTGCTGGAATCGAGCAGCCGCTCGGAGTCGAGCCGCATCACCGTCCGCTTCCGCTCCGAAATCGACCCCGACGTCGCCGCGAGCGATGTCCGCGACCGCGTGAGCCGGGTGCGCGGGCGCCTGCCCGACGAGATCACCGAGCCGGTGATCGCGAAGGTCGAAGCGGACGCCCAGTCGATCATGTTCCTGGTCTTCACGAGCCCGCGCATGACGGCGCTCGAGATCACGGACTACGTCGACCGCTTCGTCGTCGACCGGTTGAAGAATCTGAACGGCGTCGCCGACGTCACGATTTTCGGCGAGCGCCGCTATGCCATGCGCATCTGGATCGATCGCAAGCGGCTCGCGGCCTTCAATCTGACGGTGCAGGACGTCGAGCAGGCGCTGCGGGCGCAGAACGCGGAGATCCCTTCCGGTCGCATCGAGAGCTACGACCGCGAGTTCTCGGTGCTGTCGCGCACCGGGCTTTCGACGCCCGAAGAGTTCCGCAACATCGTCGTCAAGCTCGCCGACGGCCATCAGGTCAAGCTCGGAGAGGTGGCCCGCGTCGAACTCGGGGCGACCGACGAACGGCGCACCAGCACTTA
>CALMPK010000251.1 GCA_937873575.1 uncultured Hyphomicrobiaceae bacterium | reverse complement strand
TCTGCATCGCTGCGACCGTCATCTTCTGGCTCTGATCAATGAGTCCTGAGCCTAGGTCAACGTGTCCGCCAACAGTAACCATCGTTGCAATCCAATGGGCGCATGGCTTTTATCGGCCCTTTCCGCCAAGAGCTCATGAAGCGCACATACCATAGAGAAATTTGACCCAACGCGCTGCTGACGGCTGCTAGGCGAGCCAATTGCCGCCATCGACGCCGAACGTTTGCGCGACAATGTAGTCGGCTTCCTTCGTTGCGAGGAAAATTGCCGTGCCGATCAGATCGCTGGGACTGGCCATGCGTCCAATCGGAACACTCTCACCCACGATGCGCTTCTTCTCGCCGGGCTTACGGCCCTCATACTTGGCGAAATGTGCGTCCACGACATCCCAATGCTCTCCGTCGACGACACCCGGTGCAATCGCGTTGACATTAATGCCGTGCTTGATCAGATTTAGACCCGCTGACTGCGTGAAGGAGATGACAGCTGCCTTCGTCGCGCAGTAAACTGCAACCAAACTTTCACCACGGCGCCCGGCCTGCGACGCCATGTTGATGATCTTGCCGCCTTCCCCTCGCTCGATCATGTGGCGCGCGGCTGCCTGCGTGCAGAAAAATGTCCCAGCCGTATTGACGGCAAAGACACGATCATAGTCAGCCCGCGCAATCTCCGCGATTGGAGCCGCCGTGAACAGAGCCGCGTTGTTGATCAAGATGTCAAGCTTGCCCATGGCGCTAATGGCCTTGTTAAAGCCAGCATCAATACTGTCCTGGCGTGTCACATCCATCTGTATGGCAACAGCCTTGGGACCAATGCTCTTCGCGGCGGCTTGTACGGCGTCTTCGTTAATGTCAGCAAGCGCTACGGTTGCTCCTTCATCCACATAGGCCTTGGCAAAAGCCAGGCCGATGCCGCGCGCGGCACCTGTAATCAGTGCGGTCTTGCCTTCTAGTCTCATGTCAATTCCTCACGCGTCGGCCGGTCAAATCGACCGTCCCTCCTGGTTGAAGCGGTGCAATCGTCCCTTTTCGGGGGTCATCCAGATCATTGTTCCGGGGCCTGCCGAATTTTCACCTTCGGCACGCACCACGAGTCGGCCCCGCTGCCCGCCGTCCACATGCAGGAAGGTGTCCGATCCAAGATGCTCGGCCAGCAGCACTGTCCCTTCCCATTCGCCCTTCTTGCCATCGATCTTGATGTGCTCAGGGCGGATGCCGAGGGTATTCCCCTCAAGGAAGTTCATTTTCGGTGAGCCGATGAAACCCGCAACAAAGAGCGAATCCGGCTTATTGTAGAGTTCAAGCGGAGAACCGACCTGTTCGATGTTGCCCTTGTTGAGCACCACGATGCGGTCGGCCATGGTCATGGCCTCAACCTGATCGTGAGTCACGTAGATCATGGTCGCCTTCATGTCTTGATGCATCTGCATGATTTCAACACGCATGTTCACGCGGAGCGCTGCGTCGAGGTTCGATAGTGGCTCATCGAAGAGGAACGCCTTGGGCTCGCGCACGATGGCCCGCCCGATTGCCACGCGCTGGCGTTGGCCACCGGAAAGCTGCCGCGGCCTTCTGTCGAGATATTCCGTGAGGTTGAGCTTAGCCGCCGCTTTCGCAACCTTGCTGTCTATTTCAGCCTGCGAAACTCTCGCCATTTTCAGCGGAAAGGCGATATTGTTGCGGACTGTCATGTGCGGATAGAGCGCATAGGACTGGAACACCATGGAAAGCCTGCGATCCGATGGGCTTAGCTCCGAGACATCGTGCCCATCGATCGCGATAGCGCCCGACGTAAGGTCCTCTAGGCCCGCAATAAGGCGCAAGAGCGTGGACTTGCCGCAGCCCGAGGGACCAACGAAAACGATGAATTCCCCGTCCCTGATTTCCAGATCTGCGCCCGGAATGATGACGTGTTCGCCGAAGGCCTTGCGGACTTTGTTCAGTTTGATGCTGCCCATGTTATTTCACTGCTCCGAAGGTAAGGCCGCGGACGAGTTGTTTCTGGCTGAACCAACCGATGACGAGAATCGGTGCGATTGCCATGACGGACGCCGCCGAAAGCTTTGCGTAGAAAAGGCCCTCTGGGCTGGAATAGCTGGCGATGAAAGCTGTCAGCGGAGCAGCTTTGGCTGCGGTCAGGTTCAGCGTCCAGAACGCTTCGTTCCAAGCCAGGATGATGTTCAAGAGGATGGTCGAGGCAATCCCCGGCACCGCCATGGGTGTCAGCACGTAGAGGATTTCTTCTTTCAGGAAAGCCCCGTCCATGCGCGCGGCTTCCAGGATTTCCCCAGGGATCTCGCGGAAGTAGGTGTAGAGCATCCAGATGATGATCGGCAGGTTGATCAGCATCAGGACACAGGTCAGGCCGATGCGGCTGTCCAAGAGACCCGTATCCCTGAAAACCAGGTAGATCGGCACAAGCACGCCAACGGGTGGCATCATCTTGGTCGACAGCATCCACATCAGCACATCCTTGGTACGCTTTGCGGGCACAAAGGCCATAGCCCAGGCCGCCGGGATCGCAATGGCGAGACCCAGGAGGGTGGACCCAAACGAGATAATCACCGAATTTGAGAAGTGCTTGAAGTAATCCGACCGTGCCTGCACGGTACTGAAGTTTTCCGTCGTCCAGCCAGAGCTGAACAGAACCTCCAAAGGCGCCCTGATCGCGTCTTCCTCGGTTTTGAATGAAAGGATGACGATCCAGAGGATTGGAAAGAACACCAGGAAACCAACGGTCCCGGCGACTACCGTGTTGACGATCTTGGTATTGTTCGAGACTGCGCGTGCCATGAACCGCCCCTCCTTACGCGTCGAGGTTCTTGCCGATCATCCGCATTAGGAAGATCGCAACAATATTGGCGAGAATGATAGCGATTACGCCTCCGGCACTGCCCATGCCCACGTCGTATTGCAGAAGCGAAGACACATAGACCAGATAGGTTAGGGTCGTTGACGAGTTTCCCGGACCACCATTCGTGGTAACAAGGATTTCGGCGAAAACTGACAGCAAGAAAATGGTCTGGATCAGGATCACCACGGTGATTGCCCGCGCCAAGTGCGGCAGCATGATGTACCAGAACCG
The DNA here is from genome assembly GCA_937873575.1 of uncultured Hyphomicrobiaceae bacterium. Lineage (GTDB taxonomy): Bacteria > Pseudomonadota > Alphaproteobacteria > Rhizobiales > Hyphomicrobiaceae > JAEUMD01. Next base: position 11,839 of record CALMPK010000251.1, on the reverse strand, counting down.
GCCCAGCCAGCTTGCTCCATCCATCTCCGATGCCTCCAGCTGTTCCTGGTCAAGGGACTGAAGCGCGGTAAGCAGGATTAGCGTTGCAAAAGGAAGCCACTGCCAAGCAACGATGATGATGATCGAAACGAGTGGAATCTGGCCAAAGAAGTCGATGGGCTGGAAGCCCAATCCTGCCGCAATCCGCCCAAATATCCCGTTGACAGGATTAAAAAACATATTCTTCCAAACAAGGGCCGACACGGTCGGCATCACGAAGAAGGGTGCAATCACCATGATGCGGATAATGCCCTGGCCGAACATCGGACGGTCCAGCAGCAGCGCGAACAGGATACCCCCGAGTACTGTGATTATCAGGACGCCCCCAACCAGCAAAAGCGTGTTCACTACCGCCGCCTTGAAGCTCGGGTCGGTCACGAACCAGTAGTAGTTTTCCCAGCCCACGAACGGATTTTCACCGGGTGTAACCAGGTTGTATCTCAAGACCGAGAAATAGAGTGTCAGCACAAGAGGAACGATCATCCAGCCAAACAGCAGGATCACGGCGGGGGAGATCATCAGCCTGGCGGCTGAGCGAGAAGCCTTGGTTGCCATCGTTTTCTCCCGTTAAGCATTGATTGCAGCGTTAAGAGAAAGACCACTCCGGCGCTTTTCACAAGGCTTCGCTACAAGTACTCGAAGTTCTTGGTAGCGGGCCGATCCACGAGGAACCGGCCCGCCCCGGGAGGAGGTTACTTGATGTAACCTGCTTTAGTCATTTCGCGAACAGCGAAGTCCTGGCTGCTCTTCAGAGCGTCTTCCACCGACATCTGACCGGCAAGTGCCGCCGCGACTTGCTGTCCAACAAAGTTGCCGATGCCCTGGAATTCAGGAATGGCCACGAATTGGACGCCCGTATAAGGGACCGGGTCGCGTGTCGGATCAGCCGGATCGACAGAGAAGATCGCGTTTTTGATCGTCTCGGCGAAGGGTGCAGCTTTCAGAAGGCGCGGATCGTCGTGGATCGAAGCGCGCGTGCCGCTCGGCACCGCCACCCAACCCTTGGTCTCGCCGACCATCTGGAAGTATTCCTTCGACGTCGCCCACTTCAGGAAGTCCTTGGCGGTATCAGCTTTCTTCGAGCTTGCCGGAATGGCGAGCGCCCAAGACCAGAACCAGCCGGTCCCCTTGTTGGTGGCCTGCTTCGGAGCCTGGAAGAAGTCGGTCACATCCGCAACCTTGGAGTTGGCCGGATTCTTGACATCATTGGCAGCCGATGTCGCGTCGATCCATGTTGCGCACTTGCCGTCCTTGAACAACGCGCGATTCTCGTTGTGACCATTTGCAGTCGCGCCCGGAGGACCATACTTCGTCATCAGGTCGACATAATAGGTGATGGCGGCATTCCATTCGGGGCTGTCAAGCTGCGGTTTCCAGTCCATGTCGAACCAGCGAGCGCCGAACGCGTTGGCCAGCGTTCCGACGAAGGCCATGTTCTCGCCCCAACCCGCCTTGCCGCGTTGGCAGGTGCCATAGATGCCATTGGACGGATCATGCACCTTTGCGACCATTTCCTTGAACTGATCGTAAGTAATCTGCTCCGTGGGCTTGGCAATACCAGCCTTTTCAAAGAGGTCAGTGCGGAAGTAGGTGAAGGACGTTTCGGAATAGAGCGGCACGGCGTAAAGATGTCCTTCGGCCGAAAGACCGTTGCGCACCAACTGGAAGATGTCGTTGAGATCGTAATTGGCATCGTTGGCAAAATCGTCGAGGGACGTAAGCCAGCCGTTCTTTCCCCAGATCGGAGTCTCGTAGGCGCCGATGAACATGATGTCGAACGAGCCGCCATTGGTCGAAATATCCTGAGTGGTTCGCTGGCGAAGCACGTTTTCTTCAAGGACAACCCAGTTGATCTTGTTGCCCGTCGCTTGTTCCCACTTGGGGGCAAGCTCCTGCATGACGATCATGTCGTTGTTGTTCACGGTCGCGATGGTGATCTCTTCGGCCAGGGCCGTGGTAGACAGCGCCGCGAGCGCGAATGCGCCGAGCACGCCCGAGAATACTGCTTTCATTTTGAATTCCTCCCTTGTGATTGTTGCAGGATTGCAAATACGAGCTAATCCAGAAATTATGCAGCTGTCAACATAAAAATTTACGCGCGTAAATATTTATATTGCACTGCGATAAATTTGAAGTTGACCCCTATTTAGGCCGAACTCCTCATCACAAGGCGTCCCTGCAGTTTTTCCAATCTGGCGATCCCCTCACCCGTTCCACGGTCAATCATTGTGAAAAGCGAGCTGACGCATTTTTCAGCAATCATCGTGTAGTCCTGTGCGACAGTAGTCAGCGACGGGCAGGTGAAGCGCGAATAAGGGTGATCATCATGGCCGGCGATGCGCAGGGCCGTTCTGGACCCGCGACCAACTTGCAAGCCACGCTCGTAGGCGGCAGCGATGAGCCCAATTGCCAAGCGGTCGTTTGCACAAAGAACAGTGGACGACGGGAAGCGGTGTTCGGTTATCAACCGGGAACCTTCTGTATAGCCGATGTCCTCGAAGTTCCAGTCCTGTGCCGTTACTGGTACAAGTTTAGGCTCTTGCCCCAAACGTTCCATAGATCTGACGTAAGCGTCACTTCTCTCGTGCGCATTGGTGTTGACTGCCGGCATTTGCAAGAAGCACGGAGGCTCACCCGTCCTGCAAAGATAATCAACGATTAAATCAATGCTTTGATAGTTGTCCGTACCAATGAAGAACTCACCAATATCCAGATGGCTGTCGAAAAGCACGGTAGGCATGTCCTGTGCAATTCGCTGAATCCGGTGTCGATCGGATTTCTCTCCCAGAGGCGCGATGATCGCACCAGCCAATTTTAGAGAATGCAGCATGTCCAGTGCATTCACTTCCAACTCGGCTTCGCCATGGCAACTCAGGACAATCGCCCAATAACCCTCTGCCAAGCAGCGCGTCTCAATATGACGCACGATCTCTGCAAAAAATGGATCAACAATATGCGGAACAATGATCCCGATGTTCTTTGTCGATTTCCGGTTTTGGTTGATGGCATAAAGATTGGGACGGAAGTTGTAACGGTCTAACGCCTTTTCGATGCGCTCGCGCGTCGAGGGCCGCACACTGGCAGGATCGTTGAAGTATTTTGAAACGGTCGGCCGCGAAATCCCGCTGAGTTCGGAGAACTCTTCCATGTTCCGGACTTTGCGAACTTCCATGTTTTTCTTCCTAAAGATGCACGGGCAAACGCGTGGCTCGATGTCGAGAATCTGAGACTTTGCGAATTTTCGCAACAATTTCCCGTAAGTTGACAGATAATTTTGCGCGCGTCAAATTTTTGATTGACACCCGACACTATCGAGGGCACGGTCAGCCTTCAACCCCCGAAGATACTTTCACTAGGGTCCAGAGCAATTGCGGGCCGATCTGAGCATGGCGAAGAATGGTAAAATGAAGAAAATAGTGGTGATCGGCGAGGTGCTGGTCGAGATCATGGCCGACAATGCAGGCGACGGCTTCAAAGGTCCCATCGCGCTTACGGGCCCCTACCCTTCAGGTGCACCAGCCATCTTTATAGATCAGGTTGCCCGTATGGGCCAGCCTTGCGCCATCGTGTCAACAGTAGGCAATGATGACTTCGGGCGTGTGAACACGGATCGCCTCAAGGCGGATGGGGTGGATATCTCCGCCATTTCCATAGATCCGGACCGGCCGACCGGCAGCGCCTTTGTCCGTTATCGCGCCAATGGCTCTCGCGATTTCGTCTTCAACATCAAGCACAGCGCTTGTGGGGCAATTCACCGCAACGACGAAACAGAAAAGGTTCTGGCTAGCGCCGATCACCTCCACATCATGGGGTCGTGCCTGTCCAGCGGGGATTATGTGGATGTAAACTTGCGAACAGCCCGCGACGTGAAAGCTCGCGGTGGCACGGTGTCGTTTGATCCCAACCTTCGCAAAGAAATATTGGCAAGCGCCGACATCACGAGCATCGTCAAAGAAATCCTTTCCACCACGGACCTCTATCTACCGAGCGGCGATGAAATCTTGTTGCTCACAGATGCCGCAAACGCTGAACAGGCAGCTGGCCAACTGTTCCAGCTCGGTATCCAAGCCATCGCGCACAAGTTGGGCGCAACAGGCGCCTGCTACTACGACCAATCGCAGACAAGATTTGTAAAGGCCTTTCCCGCTCAGGAAGTGGACCCCACCGGCGCGGGCGATTGCTTCGGCGGAGCCTTCACAGCGCTATGGCTTAGAAACGAAGAACCCCAGCGCGCCTTAACCCTGGCCGCCGCCGCAGGAGCACGAGCCGTGTCAGTGCGAGGTCCCATGGAGGGCACAAGCCATCTCAAAGAACTTGAGCGCTTTATGGACGAGCAACAGGAGAAAGCCTGATGCAAAATCCCCTTCAGGAACTACCCCTTTCTTACCGCCGCGGCGAAAAAACTGGCATTACCTCTGTCTGCTCCGCCCATCCCATCGTTATCGAGGCCGCGCTCAGACTTGGAAGAGACACAGGCCGCGATGTCCTGATTGAAGCGACCTGTAATCAGGTCAATCAGGAGGGCGGCTATACCGGCATGACGCCCGCCATGTTCCGCAGCTTTGTTGAAGGGCTGGCAGAAAAAAGCGGTATGCCCATGAGCAAGGTAATCCTCGGCGGCGACCATCTTGGTCCAAACCCGTGGAAGCAACTTCCTGCCAGTGAAGCCATGGTGAAAGCGGAGGATATGGTGGCCGCCTATGCGGCGGCGGGCTTCACCAAGCTCCATCTCGATTGCTCCATGGGCTGCGCGGGCGAGCCCGCGGCGCTGGCCGATGAAGCCACGGCGGAACGGGCAGCCCGTCTCGCCGCCGTTGCCGAACGTAATACGTCGGGCCCGTTCGATCCTGTCTATGTCATCGGAACCGAAGTACCCATTCCAGGGGGTGCCTTTGACTCTCTGGACCATCTCAAAGTTACGAACCCCGATGCCGTGTTCAAAACTTTTGACGTGCACCGTGCTGCTTTTGCCAAGTTGGGAGAAGATGCTGCTTTCGCACGGGTCATAGCGCTAGTCGTGCAGCCTGGTGTCGAATTTGGGCACGACAGTGTAGTTCACTTCGCACGAGACCAGGCCCAGGCGCTGTCTGGCGCGCTCGACGGTCTCCCTCAAGTCGTTTTTGAAGCGCACTCTACCGACTATCAGACTGTGACGGGGCTCAAACAACTCACCCAACTCGGCTTCTCAATCCTGAAAGTCGGCCCTTGGCTCACCTTTGCGTTGCGGGAAGCACTGTATGGGCTGGATGCCATTGTGGACATTCTGGAGGGACAGGCGCCAACAGGGCGATTGATGCAGGCGATGGAGCAGATCATGCAGGCCGCCCCCGAAAATTGGAAAAAATACTACACTGGGTCAGAAACTGACCTGTGGCTGCTCCGACACTTCAGTTATTCCGACCGCATCCGCTACTATTGGCCATCCAAGCCTGCAATGGCTGCAGTGGCCAGCCTTCGCAAACGGCTTGATGGCAAGACAATCCCCCCAACCCTATTGCATCAGTTCCTTCCGCAAGCGGAACTCAACATTAGCTCCTCCTTCGAAGGCCTTCTCATCCAATCGGTGCAAACTGTGCTGAAGGCCTACTCAAATGCGACAGATGGCTGAAGTTCTGATTGGAAAGTTTGACGCTGTTCTTTTTGACATGGATGGGACACTGGTCAACTCATTCAATAGCATTGAGAGCGCCTGGCAAAGGTGGAGTGAACATCACACGTTCGACGCGGAGGCAGTAATCGCGTCAATGCACGGCCTCCGCGCTATTGATGCCATTCGCAAGCATCTCCCCTCACTTACCGAAGCACAATACGAAGCTGAAGCTCGTGCCATCGACAGTTTCGAGATTGATGCTGGTATAGCTATTCCGGAAATCCCGGGTGCGGCTCGGCTCCTTCGAAGCCTCCCAGCAAACCGCTGGGCAATCACGACATCCGCTGATCGCACAATGGCGAAGTACCGGGTGACAAAAGCTGGTTTGCCTTTGCCTACAGTTCTAACTGCTGGAGAAGATGTGGAGCATGGGAAGCCGCATCCAGCTGGATATCTACTCTCATCAAAGTTGCTCGGCGTTCCAATCGATCGCTGTCTCGTGTTCGAAGATACAAGAGTTGGACTTCAAGCAGGGCTTGCTGCTGGAGCCACTGTTGTGTCAGTGGGCAATAGGCAGGCGTCAAACGAATTGGCCGTAAAACGCATTATCCAGGACTACCGGAACGTTGAGGTCGAGTACTCCGACAGTGAAATCCATGTCTTCATCGAAGAATCGCAATTGTCAATGGAAGGTTAGCATTCCCGTAGATGAGCGATCACGCAACACATCGTAACTCGCTGCACCTGCTTCACGCGTCCCATAGCGAGCTGCAAATAGCCATGTATCGCAGCTACCCGCCACGACTGCACGACGATCGAGTCCAACGGCGTGTCTGGAACCGGCTGATCGAGGTGGCGCTCAAGGCCCGCGAGCCGCCTCCCCCGCATTTGGTTCGAACAACGCTAGACCTTTGGCGACATTGCCGATGCACCGTACTTCGTCTGAGCCTTCGGGCGTTGGCTACGGATGATCTGGGCCGAGGGCATCGCCCCGACAATGAAGGCAAATCTCGAAGGCCTAGGAGACGCACGTGAAGGCACTCTATTTTCCGGCGAAAGACAAAGTTCTCATCGGGGCATTGCCTGATCCAATTCCGGGCGAAGGCGATGTCGTGGTGCGGGTCCGCGCCAGCGGCCTGTGCCACACCGATCTCGACGTGATGCACGCGAACTACGGGCCATCGGCATTTCCGGTGGTGCCGGGACACGAGTACGTGGGTGAAGTTGCCGTCGTCGGGTCCGGCGTCGTCGGAGTCGAGGCTGGAGATCGCGTTGTCATTGATCCCAACCTCGAATGCGGAACATGCGCTGCATGCAAGCGCGGCTGGGCGCATCTTTGCAAGAGTCTCGGGGCCTACGGCGTGACGACCAATGGCGGATTCGCCGAACTCTGCCTTGTCCGTGCGGACCGTTGTCACCCGATCGACGATATGCCTTGGGACATCGCCGCTCTGGCTGAGCCGATGGGCTGCGTTCTCAACGGGTTGTCGCCACTCAGTGGACGCCTCATCGAACGCGCGACCATCTTCGGGACCGGGCCTATGGGACTGCTGATGGGGCTCGCGCTGAAAGCCCGCGGCGTGGCCGAGGTGAACATGGTTGATTTGGACCCGGCCCGTTTGGACCTAGCCCGGGGCATGGGGCTTAACGGGGTACACTCGGGCAGCGACGATCTAGCGTCGCTGGAGCAGGCCTGCGATTTTGCCGCCGATGCCACGGGAGTGCCTGCCGTGGCTTCCGGGTTGCTGAAGTATCTCGCCAACGGGGGGGCTGCCTCTTTCTTCGGCGTTTGCCCGCGCGAGGCTCGAATCGACGTATCGCCATTCGAGGTTTTCCGCCGGCAGTTGACGTTGTTCGGCACCCACAGCCTCAACCACAATATCCCACAAGCCCTCGCGACGCTCGCCGAGATCGGGCCGACTGTCGCGGGAGTTGTTACGCATAGGCTGTCGATAGACGAGGTAGCCAAGGTGATGACCGGACATAAGCCGCCGGGGAGCTTGAAAATTCAGATGATGACTTAGCCTGCACGCATGCAAAGGTACCTTTGCCAGAACGAAGACTGGCCTTGCTCCAACACCATCACCGCACACCGGGCCTTGGCGTGGCGGGTCACGCCCACTTCGCTCGCGCCGTCACCGGCACGTCGTACAACTCAGGAAGATTTCATGATCCATCACGCCGCACTATTCTCTCTGCTTCACGTCACTGGTCGTACCGACCAATTTCTCTCCGACATACGCAGCAGCACGGATATACACGGAACACTCAGTTTCTTACTGCACACGTTGCGCACACGAGGCCGATTAACACATTGATTTCTTTGGTTTGTCGCTCCCATCCATCATGGGTGCCACGGCAAATGTTTGGCCATGAACCACTGAGCCGCGCCTGGTAACAATCATGGCTGCGGTCTAGCGGGTGAGCAGGTTCTTCACAATTGGAAAAAACTGCGCAGAGCGGAGCGTAAGCCTCTCTCAATTCTTGGTGGCAAATGCGTGAGAGATCTCGATCAGCAGCTTTGCAAACTCAAGCTCAGTGTGATCGCGCGGCGCGAACACGAACACGGCGGCTGCAGGACCCACTCCGCGAACCGCAAAGGGATGGCGAACGATCCAGCGTTTTGCCAGGGCATGGGTGCGAGCGGGTTCAGGCAAGGTCAAGTGCATGCTGCCGATCGGTGGATTGTGGATGTGGCCAAACTCTCTTCCAACAAGGAAGGCCGCTTCATTCGAAGCGACACCCGCGTGCAATATCATGGCGCGCGATCCGGGCGGGGCAATCCGCGTCGGCCCCTCGATCACATCGGGCAGGCCAAAGGCAAACTCCACCAGTTGCGTGATGATTGCCCAGTCCTCGGGATAATGCTCGAGCTGCTCCTGGGGATTGGCAGGCGTCATGCGCGGCAACGGCCCCGCGCGGGCCGGCAAGTCTTCCATCCGGTGAATCAGGCTCGCGAGTGCCATCGGTTTCTTTTCCATCAATGCTCGCCTGCGAGGGCCGGTCAGGCTTGCCCTGTACGGCTTGCGATGACCCGCTCCATGCGCCGGTCGGGGATCAGCCACATGATCGCCACGGCACCAAGAATGGCGAAGCCGAACATTGGATAACCCGACAGAGCGGCCGCGATGCCCGCGACATAGGCCGCAATTGAACCCTTGCCTTTCAGATCACGGCCCAAGGCCGTTCTAAACCAGGCCTGCGTGCCATGCGCCGCGACAATGGCCGACTGCAGAATATAATATGAGACCGCCGCCAACAGCAGATTGAGACCATAGAGAGCGACCGGCATCTCGGAGAAATGGTTCTCACCCATCCACCCCGTGCTGAAGGGCAGCAAGGAAAGCCAGAAGAGCAGGTTGAGATTCGTCAGCAGCACGCGGCCCGTGACTTGTTCAGCAGCCTGCAGCAGATGATGGTGGTTCGTCCAATAGGTGCCGACATAGGCGAAGCTCAGCACGTAACTCAGGAAGACCGGCCAGAGGGGGATGAGGGCCTGCTGCGTCTCGCCATGTGGAACCTTCATTTCAAGCACCATGATGGTGATGATGATGGCGATAACCCCGTCCGTGAACGCCTCGAGTCTGCCCTTGTGCATCTTTATCCCTCACCAGCTCAGGTTCACGGCCTGATCCTTGTAACGATTCTCCGTCAATTCTTTCAGCACGAAGGCGGCAACGTCGGCGCGCGCGATGGCGGTCATTTTCGGCTCCCCCTGCCAGCGCGTGATTTCGCGCCACTGGCCACGTCCCGCGTCCTTCTTGAGAAAGGCGGGGCGGATCAGAGTCCAGTCCAGACCACTCTGCCGGACGACACTCTCCTGCCGGTCCTTGTCGGCATAGATGCGGCCCAGCAGCAGTGGCAGGATGACGCGATCATAGGTAAAGCCCCCGTGGCCCTTGCTGTCACCCGCGCCCATGCCGGTGATGCAGAGAAGGCGGCTGACGCCTTCAGCTTTCATCGCAGCCACGATGTTGCGCGTGCCCTCGGAGAGCAATGTTACCGGCCCCTTGAGGAGCAGCGGTGTGCCCAGGGCCGATACGACGGCGGTGACGCCCTTCATCGCACGGCGCAGGCTTTCGATGTCGGTCACATCACCCTTCACGACCTCGATGCCCGTATCGGCAAGCATCTCGGGCCGCCGTGCCATTGCCCGAACTGCGACCCCCGCCTGCTTTGCCGCGGACAGGATTTCACGACCTGTTGGACCCGTGGCTCCGATCAGAAGGATGTTCATTGTCTACCTGTTGAAATGGTTCTTGTGTCATGCCGCGCTGTTGCAGGTAGTGCGTGCTCACTTCGCCGAAAGCTGGCTCAGCGCCGCAGCCCAGTCCTCGAGGTGGTAGGTGTGAGCAATCCTGCCATCCTTGATGGTGTGGATATCAATGGACATTACCTGGAAGCTCTTGCCGGATGCGGGCACCCCCAGGAATGCGCCGACCGGCGTGCCGGTGCCTTGGCCGCGCACAATCACCTGGTCACCGCTCACCATTTCATCGAGAATTTGCCACTTCATGTCCGGAACGAGTTTGTGCAGGCCGTTGCTGAGCGCACCGGCCAGTTCATCCCTTGTCTGGCATGCGGCACCGTTGGCACCGCAGTTTGCCCAGTCGGGCTTTGTGGTTTGCGCGAAGATGGCGGCCGGATCACTCCCCGCAGCATAACCGCCATAGTGCTTGGCAAGCAGCGCCCGCAGTTCAGCAGAGGGAGCCTGTGTCGATTGCGCTTGCGCGGCCAGCGCCCAGACGGACATGATTCCTGCGGCCACAGTCGCGCGGCAGATTTGGGCAAGCAGCGGCTTCATGATGTCTGGCTCTCCTGGTTGATGCATGCCGCAGCATAGGGGCCGGGGGTGATATCCAGCAAATTGACTTTGCTAACATTTACTATAATTTTCCCTTATGTCTTTGCGGCGTCACGATCTTAATTTGCTGGTCATTCTCGAGGCCATCCTCCGGACCGGATCAATCACAGCAGCGGCGCGCGCCTTGAACCTCACGCAGCCCGCCGTGTCGCAGGCGCTGCAGCGTGCCCGCGGCATGTTCGGTGACGCCCTGCTGCTGCGCACCGGCCATGGCATGGTGCCCACCGCACGCGGCACCAGCCTGCGCAGCCGGTTGCCCGAGATTCTCGACCGGATATCCGATGTTCTTGCCGCTCCTGAGTTTGATCCCCGCCTGGCAAACCGCACTTTCACCATCGCCACCGGCGACCTTGGCGAAACCATTTTTCTTCCCCGCGTCTTGGCGCGGCTCGCTGCCGAAGCGCCCAAGTGCCGGTTCGAGATTATCCCGGCCCGGCATGAGTATAGCGATGACGTCCCCGATCTGCTCCTGATGGGGGCCGCCCACCCGCGCGGGCCATGGCTAAGCCATGATCTGTTCACCGATACATTCGTCCTGATGGCCAGAAAGCGGCACCCTGCCCTCAAGGGCCGGCTTAGCCTCAAGGCGTTTTGCGCGCTGCCGCAAATCCTGGTGTCGCCGCGGGGTGGAGGTTTTGCGGGCCCCGTCGACGACGCTTTGGGAAAACTCGGGCTGGAGCGCCCGGTGGTAATGTCCGTTCCCCGGTTTGGCGCGCTGCCGCTCATCCTGGCTGAAAGCAATCTGGTTGCGGCTGTGCCTGAGCGTTTTGCGTCTCTGCCGCTTGCTAGAGAATCTTGCCGCGCACGCAAGCTGCCTCTGGATGTTCCGCCCTATACCATGAAATTGATCTGGCATCGCAGCCGTGACGGCGACCCAGCGCAGATGTGGCTGAGGCAGATGTTCATGGCGTGGCAAGGTCCCTGACGCATCGGGTTTCAGCGCAGTTAAGTCATTCCATCCACCCGAATTTCCTCGAGTTGCTGCACATGATCTGCACAAGGCAGCATGCAAGAGATTGAACCGTCTGGCTTGTATGCCTCAACCATCACGGGCGACCGAGAGACGGTGAGCGGGCGGGGTCATGTTCCAGCGGTTAGGGGGGCCGGCCACCGAAGTCAAAAATCAATGACGCGAGATTGAATTTGGCTTTGGGGCGGGGCTTGCTCTAAAACCCCGAACGCCCAAACCATCATTTGAACAGGACTGACGCCCATGCCCGCCTATCGTTCCCGCACCTCCACCCACGGCCGCAACATGGCCGGCGCCCGCGGGCTGTGGCGCGCCACGGGGATGAAGGATCAGGACTTCGGCAAGCCGATCCTCGCGGCGGTCAATTCCTTCACCC
>CALMPK010000250.1 GCA_937873575.1 uncultured Hyphomicrobiaceae bacterium | reverse complement strand
TCGGCCGCACTCGCGCCCGCAGCGACGGTCAGTTTTACGGCGGTCGTCTCCGCCGCGGCGAGGCCGTCGCGGATCGCGGCGAGGTCGCGCGGGGAGCCGCGGCCGAAGGCCAGCCGCGCCACGGCACGGGCGATATCGGGCGCGGTGCGCAGGGCGGTGCGCAGGTCGTGGCGCAATGTTTCCGCTTCGACCAGATAGCCGACACAGTCGAGCCGCGCGTCGATCGCGGCGACATCGCGCAGCGGCGTGGCGAGGCGTGCCGCCAGTTCGCGCGCGCCGGGGCCGGTGACGGTGCGGTCGATGGCGGCAAGCAGGCTTCCCTCCTTGCCGCCAGAGGTCGCCTTGACCAGCTCGAGGCTCGACCGGGTGGCGGCGTCGATGAGCAAAGCGGCATTTGAGCCCGTGCGGCGCGGCGGGCGGAGCACTGGCGGGCGCCCGATCGGCGTCAGATGGACGTATTTGAGCAGCGCCGCGACCGCCGCAAGCTCAGCCCGGCTGAAACCTCCGAACGCGCCGAGCTCGGAGACGCCGAGGCGCTCCTTCAGCCCGCGCTCGCCCGCGAGGCTGTCGAAATGTGCGTTCGGCAGCGGCGTCGCCGCAGCGCCCGCAACGCCGAGCCACTCCTTGAGATGGGGTTCCGCCAGCATCGAATCGGTCGCTAGAACCTCGCCGGGCGAGAGACGGATCAGCTCACCCGGGAGGTCCGCGCCCGTGGTCTCGCCGATCTCGCATTCCCCGGTAGAGATATCGAGCGAGGCGACGGCGACCTTGTCGGGCGAGCCGATCAGCGGGGTTTCAGCAGCGGTCGCCCCCGCAGGCACGCGGAAAATGGCGGTCAGGGAGTTCCGCGCCCGCGCGTCGAGAAGCGTGTCCTCGGTCAACGTGCCGGGCGTGACGAGCCGCACCACGTCGCGCTTCACAACCGCTTTCGAGCCGCGTTTGCGGGCTTCGGCCGGGTCCTCGAGCTGCTCGCAGACGGCCACGCGGTAGCCACGGCGGATGAGCCGCTGGAGGTATTCGTCGGCGCGGTGGATGGGCACCCCGCACATCGGGATGTCCTGGCCTAAGTGCTTGCCCCGTTTGGTAAGAACGATGCCGAGGGCCTGTGAGGCGACGACCGCATCCTCGAAGAAGAGCTCATAGAAGTCACCCATCCGGTACCACAGGATGCAGTCCGGATTGGCGGCCTTGATCTCGAGGAACTGGGCCATCGACGGGGTGGCCTCGCCGATGCCAGGGGGCGGCGCGGTGAAGGCCGGGGACGGGCCGGCCGGTTGCTCACCGGGCGTCGATGGAATGGCCGGCGAATCGCCCGCCGGCCGGCCTGCGGGGGCAGCCGGAGGTGCTCCGGCGTGAGCGTATTCTCCTTTGGTCGCCTCCGCCGGGCGCCCCGAACCCTTCCTCGGTGCCATGTCGCATGAATCCGGTTGCCAACGTGTCCGCCGAACGCATAGAGCAGGTTCGCCGCGAAGGAAATCGAAACGCTGCCGTTCGTGAAGCCGGCCCCTGCCGGGCACGCCTTCCCTCGGCCCGCCAATGCGGCCACCCCGCGCAATTCCGTCCGTTCAAGCACAGGTCCCGAGCACGCAATCATGGCCACAAGGTTCCAGGAAGCCCGCTTCAGCCCCGAGGAAGCACTCCAGTTTCACGCCCAGGGCAAGCCCGGCAAGCTCGAGATCACGCCGACCAAGCCGCTGACCACGCAGCGCGACCTTTCGCTAGCCTATTCCCCGGGCGTGGCCGTGCCCGTGCGCGCCATCGCCGACGATCCGGCCACGGCCTACGACTACACCAACAAGGGCAACCTCGTCGCCGTCGTCTCCAACGGTACGGCGATCCTCGGTCTCGGCAATCTAGGAGCGCTCGCGGCCAAGCCGGTGATGGAGGGCAAGGGCGCCCTGTTCAAGCGCTTCGCCGACATCGACGCCATCGACCTGCTGGTCAGCACGGAGGACGTCGAGGCGTTCATCAACTCGGTGCGCTATCTCGGCCCCTCGTTCGGCGGCATCAACCTCGAGGACATCAAAGCGCCGGACTGCTTCGTGATCGAGGAGCGGTTGAAGAGCCTGCTCGACATTCCCGTTTTCCACGACGATCAGCACGGCACGGCGATCGTCGTCGGCGCGGCGATCCTCAACGGCCTCGAGGTCGCGGGCAAGCGGATCGAGGACGTGAAGCTCGCGTGCTCGGGTGCGGGTGCGGCGGCGCTGGCCTGTCTCAACCTGCTCGTCAGCCTCGGCATGAAGCGCGAGAACATCTTCGTCTCGGACATCAAGGGCGTCGTCTACAAGGGCCGCAAGGAATTGATGGACCCCTGGAAGGAGCCGTTCGCGCAGAAGACGAAGGCGCGCACGCTCACTGAGATCATCGACGGCGCCGACATTTTTCTCGGACTTTCCGCTGGCGGTATCGTCAGCCGCGAAATGGTGGCGAGCATGGCCTCGAACCCGATCATCTTCGCGATGGCGAACCCCGAGCCGGAGATCACGCCCGAAGAAGTTCTGGCGGTGCGCGACGACGCGATCATCGCCACTGGCCGTTCGGACTATCCCAACCAGGTCAACAATGTCCTCTGCTTCCCGTTCATCTTCCGCGGCGCGCTCGATGTGCAGGCGTCGACGATAAACGAGTCGATGAAGGTGGCGGCGGCGCGCGCACTTGCCGAGCTTGCGCGCGCGGCGGTGCCCGATCAGGTCGCGTCAGCGTTCCACGGCCGGCGGCCGTCGTTCGGTCCGAACTACATCATTCCCGGCGCATTCGACCCGCGCATCATCTCGCACGTCGCGCCGGCCGTCGCGCGCGCGGCGATGGATTCAGGCGTCGCCAAGCGCCCGATCATCGACATGGATGCCTACGTCTCGCGCCTCGAGGGCCGCCTCGATCCTCTCGTCGGCTGGCTGCAGGCGACGTTCGAGAAGGTGCGCTCCGAGCCCAAGCGCGTGATATTCGCGGAAGGCGAGGATCTGGCCGTGATCCGCGCGGCGAACAGTTTCTTCACGCAGGGTTTCGGCCAGCCGCTGCTGGTCGGAACGGAAGAGCGCGTGAAGCAGAACTTCCGCGAGCTCGGCGTGCCGGTGCGCCCGGGGATGGAGTTCTACGACACCCGCAAATCCCCCTATACCGAGGAGTTCACCGAGTTTCTCTACAAGCGGCTGCAACGTCGCGGCTATCTCAAGCGCGATTGCCTGCGGCTCGTAACCAACGAGCGCAATATCTTTGCCGCGCTGATGGTCGAGCACGGTTATGCCGACGCGATGGTTTCAGGCGTCACGCGCAACTGGACGAGTGTCTATCGCGACGTGATGCGGGTGATCGATCCGGCGCCTGAGCGGAACGTCATCGGCATCACGCTGGCGCTGATCCGTGGCCGCGCCGTCATCATCGCGGATACCTCGATCCACAACATCCCGACGACCGAGCAGCTCGTCTACATCGCCGAGGAGGCGGCGCGGGCCGCGCGCAACTTCGGCATCGAGCCGCGCGTCGCGTTTCTCACCTACTCGACCTTCGGCCAGCCGCGTGGCGAGCGTTCCGATGAGGTGCGCGAGGCAGTGGCGATGCTCGACGAGCGCGGCGTCGATTTCGAGTACGACGGCGACATGGCCGCCGACGTGGCGCTGAACAAGGACCTGATGAAGCTCTATCCGTTCTGCCGCCTCTCCGACACGGCGAACGTGCTCATCATGCCGGCGTTCCACGCCGCATCGATCTCGACGAAGATGCTGCGTGAGCTCGGCGGCGCGACGATCATCGGCCCGCTGCTGGTGGGGCTGTCGCAGTCGGTGCAGATTTGCTCGCTCGGGGCGCGCGACACGGACATCGTCAATATGGCGGCGCTCGCCGCCTACGATGTCAATCGCTAGAGGGCTATTCGATCAGACGGGACCGTGAGCGGCTCCTCTGCTCGGATAGGGATGCTTTCGGGTCTGGGCCACGCTTTTGATGGAAGCGCGGAGCGCTTCCATCAGCGTCGATGATGCCGTGTCTTGGAGGTTTCGGCCGTTCGGATCGAACGCGTCGCGCCTCAGGCGTCGACGGCGATGCGGCTCTTGGTCTCGTCGGGTGCGCCGAAGTGACCGAAGTAACGCGGATCGATCTTCTCGACCGGCAGAATGATGAGCACGTCGGTCGTGCCGAACTGACGGTCGATCACCGCGCCGTCACCGATGTACGCGCCGAGACGCAGATAACCCTTGATGAGCGGCGGCAGCGCCTTGAGGGCCGCCTTCATATCCACCGCTTCCTTCGGCAGAAGGTTCATGGGCTGGTAGAGCGACCGGTGCGCGCTGCACCGCCACTCCTCGGGTGCCAGGGCGTTGTGATGCAGGAACGAAAGCGCCATCGCGTGCGCGTTCGGGTCGGTGCCCTCGAAGCTTGCGCAGCCGACCATCACGTCGACCTTGTGCTCGCGGACGTAGGTCCACAGGCCATGCCACAACAACTCGACCGAGCGCTTGGAGCGGTAGGGCTTCAGCACGCACGAGCGGCCGAGCTCCATGAATTTGTAGCCGGGCCTGCGGGCGACGAGCGGCGCGATGTCGTACTCGCTCTGGGTGTAGAAGCCGAAGTGGCGCTCGGCGACGTCCTGGCGCAGCACGCGGTAGGTGCCGACGACGCGCGGCTTGCGCGTAGACCGCCACACGTCCTGCGACGGCTTCACGCTCGTATCGACGACGAGCAGATGGTCGCAGATGGTGTCGTACGGATCTTCGTCACGGCGGCGCATTTCGGCGAGGAAGCTCGGCGTCGCCGACATCTCGTCGTAGAACACGTCGTAGCGCAGCCGCTGCGCGCGCTTCACGTCACCCCACGATTCGGCGAGGCGGACCTCGAGGTCACCGA
The DNA here is from genome assembly GCA_937873575.1 of uncultured Hyphomicrobiaceae bacterium. Classification (GTDB taxonomy): domain Bacteria; phylum Pseudomonadota; class Alphaproteobacteria; order Rhizobiales; family Hyphomicrobiaceae; genus JAEUMD01. Next base: position 10,034 of record CALMPK010000250.1, on the reverse strand, counting down.
CGCGGCCGTAGACCTTCGGCGGCTTGCGGCGCATCACAGGCAGAGCGAGCGAGCGGCCCTGCTGCATGGCGTTGCGCGCAAGAAGCCCCGCAGGCGGAATTTTCAGGAACCCGCGGCTCTGGAAGCGCGCGGCGAGCGTCCGCGCCCGATCAGACATCATGTGAGCCCCCCAAGGCCGGCGCGCACTCGTCTGGTCCGGCCCCGAGGCCGAGCGGCGCGCGCATCGTAACGAGCCGACATAAGCACGATTCCATGACGAATTGGCGACGGCAGCACCGCGTGGGAGCAGTGCGTGTCTGTCAGGAACAGCCTTGGAAATGGGGTGTATCCGAGCGTTCACAAGGGGGCGGCGTCAGCCGTTCGCTCGTCCCGCGGAGCGTGCGGCGGAGTGCTCTCCGGCCGCAGTCGCGATGGCGCGAGATGGTGGCAGCCAGCGGGCAAGCAGGGCGGCGAGGTCCTGTGTGTCGAAGGGCTTGGCGAGATAGTCGTCGAAGCCTTCCTCGAGGTAGCGCGCGCGATCTTCCGGAAAGGCATTGGCCGTTAGCGCGACGATCGGCGGGGCCCGCTGCTCGCCGCCGCAGCTCACTGCCGCTTCAGAGCGAGAGTCCGCGCGGATTTCGGCGGCGGCGGTGATCCCGTCCATGCCGGGCATGAAAATGTCCATCAGGATGAGGTCGACGGCTGCCGCCGTTCCGGCATGTCCGGCGCGCGCGCGTGCGACGCCTTGCGCGCCATCGCTGCAATGGACGACGGCGCAGCCGGAACGTTCCAGCACGCGCCGCGCCAGCAGTGCGTTGATCTCGTTGTCCTCGACCAGAAGGACGGTGGCCGGCCCGTCATGCCGCTCTGGAAAGTGCGTCCCTCGCCCCAATGGGGCCGAACCCTCGAGCGCCGTATCTGGAGTGATCTCGTCGCTTTCGACCGCATCGCCATGTCCGCCACGCGTCGCCGCATTGGGGGTGGCGGTGATCTGCTGCAGCAATGTGCTGGTTCGCACGGGGCGCACCAGATAGCGCTCGAAGCCGTTGCGCCGGAATGCGGACAGGCCGGCCCTCGCGAGGACGTTGACGGTGACGAGACCGATCACCTCGCCAGTCATGTTGGAGAGTCGCGCGGCGGCGAGCAACCGGCCTGCGGACGTTGCATCTCCGGCGACATCGACGATCACGCGGGTTACCGGACGGCCGCCCGCGGCGGCGGCGCTCACCGCCTGCTCGGCGGCTGCCACGTCGGACTCGATGACACTATGGCCGGCCGCGCGCAGCATGCAGGCAAGGCTGCCGCGCTCGATGTAGCGATCGAACGCCAGCAGTACGCACTCGCGCTTGTGCGGCCCGATCGTGCGTTCGGTGGCTCTTTCCATCTCGGCACAGTCGAGCACGATCTCTGCCGTGAAAGTCGAGCCCTGGCCCGGCGTCGATGCGACCGAGATGTCGCCGCCCATCGCCATCGCGAGCTGCTTGGATATCGCGAGCCCGAGGCCCGTGCCGCCCTGCTGGCGACGCTGCGCGGCGTCGGCCTGCTCGAATTCCCGGAACAGGCGCCGCATGTCCTCCGCCGAGAGGCCGATGCCGCTGTCTTCGACCGCAATCGTGAGGCGCATGGCGCTCGCATCGGCCACCGGCCTGCCGCTAATCCGCACGGTGATGCCGCCGCGGTCCGTGAACTTCACCGCATTCGACAGCAGGTTGAGCAGGATCTGGCGCACGCGCGCCTCGTCACCGATCAGCGTTTCCCTGAGGCTCGGCTCGACGACCGGGGCAAGTTCAGGCCCCTTCTCGGGGGCGCGCGGCGAGAGCAGCGCGCCGACGTTCTGCGCCGCGCGCTCGATCGAGAACGGCGCGTTGCTGAGCACCAGCTTGCCCGCCTCGATCTTGGAGAAGTCGAGAATCTCGTCGATCAGTTTCAGCAAGGCGCGGGCCGACTGCTGTACGGCGCCCACGTACGTGCGCTGCTCGTCGCTGAGGCTCGTCTCGTCGAGCAGGCTGCTCATGCCGAGAATGCCGTTCATCGGCGTGCGGATCTCGTGACTCATCGCGGCGAGGAAGCGCGACTTGGCCCGGTTGGCCAACTCGGCGGCGTCGCGCGCTTCGGCGAGTTCCAGCGAACGGCGGCGCTCGTCGGTGATGTCGCGGCCGACCGACTGAACCTCGAGGCTGCCGTCAGCGGCGGCGGCGAGCTGGTCCTCCCATGCGAACCATCGCCGCCCGGACGCGGTCTCGATCTCGATGCTGTAGCGGCGGTTGCGCTCCGTATCGGTCGTGGTCAGGGGGGCGACGTCATCGTTGGACGTGACGACAGGCGTGAATGGCTTGCCCACGGAGTCGCTGGCGCTCAGTCCGAACGTCTTGACGAATGCACTGTTCACGAAGGTCAGGTTTCCCGCGGCGTCGCGCCGAAGGATCACGTCGCTCTGCGAGTCGAGCAGGTCGCGATAGCGGATGTCGCTCTCGGAGATCTCCCAATGGGCGTCCTGAAGGTGCTCGATACGTCGCTCGAGCGTATCGCAGAGTTCGCTGAAGCGCGCTTCACCTCTGGTAGTAGCGCCGGGTTCCGCCGAGGGGAGGAAGGCGAGCCAGATGCCGGCGACGAGCATCGCGACAGCGGCGACGAACATGGCGTGCGGCGCACCCGGAGGCCCCGGCAACAGCGCGAGACCGGCGATTGCGAGCACTCCGCCTGCCACCCTGGCCGATGTCGCGATCGCCGGGCGCCGATGGGGCTTCGCCAGTCGGTCGATCCAGCGCGAAAGGCGTTTGTCGCCGATTTCACCTGCGCGAAAGCCGATCCAGGCCTGCGAGAGACGGCGAATCGAGGATGGAGTCGTGCGGGCGGGACTCATCGCAGGCGGGGTGGTCCGGACATCGCTGGTCCTTTGAGAACTGCGCACGCGACAACACCCGTCTCTGGAGCGGACCCATTGCGCCGATGCACGCCGCCCTGTGCTCGAACGAGCCGGTGACGCCACGGAGCGGAAAACCCGCGCGGTCCCGGCGGCAATTCTGCCGGGCCTGCGCGGATGGGTTTAACCCAACCAGATCCAATTTGACGGACCTTGAACGAGGCTGGTGAACGAGACCTTGCCGCGTGTCCCGCGCCCCGACCGGCGCAGGGTCTTGCGTCGAGCGTAGAGTGGGGGGGCGTAGAGGGGGGCGTAGAGGGTGCGATGCCCGCGTTCAGTCCTCGATCGGGCGTGCGGCATCGAGCGTAAGGATCGCGACGCCGTCACGGATCGGAAACGCCAGATGGGCGGTGCGCGAGATCAGCTCCTGCGCCGCCGCGTCGTACTCGAGGGGGCGCTTGCTCACAGGGCAGGCGAGGATCGAGAGCAGGCGCGGGTCGATCTCGCGTCGCGGTGCGGGTGTCTCGTCGCTCATACGTGGTTCCTGCTCTTGGCGATGCTCATTGCATCATCGCGCCGGGGGTGCCGTTGGTCGCGAGATCCATCTCGGCGAGCGCGACCAGGACGTCGGCGCGCTCCTTCAGGCTGGCGGCCTCGAGCAGTGCCTGCTTCTCCGCGGCACCGTAAGGGCTCATCACCGAGAGCGCGTTGACGAGGAACTCGGTCGAAGATTTCGCGATCGCGCCCCAGTCGGTGCTGAGGTTGTTGGCGGTGAGATAAGCCTTGAGTGCGACGAGCAGGGCTTCACGATCGACATCGCTTTCGCCAAGGCCGGATACGAGGTCGTGGGCGAAGGGGCGGTAGTCGCAACGGCCGATGCGGTATGGCTTGTCTGTCTCGACCTCGCCAGCGATCGCGAAGCGGGAAATGCCGGTGAGCGTCACGAGCAAACGCCCGTCGTCGAGTTCCTGGAAGGCCGTCACGCGGCCAGCGCAGGCGACGCGATGCAGGGAGACCGATTTGCCGCCGGGACTATCGCGGCTGCCCCCGAGTGCGCCACCGAGCGTCTCGCCGTCCTGCTCGGGCTGAACGATGCCGAGCATGCGCGACCCGGCCAGTACGTCGTCGATCATCTGGAGATAGCGCGGCTCGAAAACGTTGAGCGGCAGCGTCACGCGCGGCAGCAGGATGGCCCCCCGCAGCGGGAACAGCGGAATCTCGCGCGGCAAGTCGTCGATTGTGCGGTAACGGTCGAGAGTGGCCAAGTCGCGCTCCCTGCTGCCTCGGAATGCGGTTTTCGTTCCAGGCTGCTCATCCGAGCCGCGGGAGGAGGCGCGCCGCGCCTCCGCCGTCACGGATCAGCATATCAGGAGAACAGCACGGAGGAGAGCCGCTTGCGGCCCTCGACGGTGGCTGGGTCCTTGGGACCCCATGCTTCGAAGAGCTGGACGAGCTGCTTGCGCGCCGCCTCCTCGTTCCAGGCGCGCGCGCGGCGCACGAGATCGATCAGGTGATCGACGGCCTCCATCTTGAGGCCCTTCGCGGCGAGCGCGACGGCAAGATCATAGCGCGACTGATGGTCGGCCGGATTGGCGGCGACGTTGGCCTCGAGCGCCGCCGTGTCGCCCGAGTCGGCCGCCTTGCGGGCGAGTGCGATGGCGGCTTTCACGCTCTCCACGGCCGCGGTGCGGCTCTTGTCGGGCGCGACCATCGAGATGGTCTGCTCGGCGCGGTCGAGATCGCCGCTCTTGAGATAGCAGCGTGCGAGACCGGCAAGTGCCTGAACGTTCTCCTGATCCTGCTGGAGGATCGCGGCATAGATCTCGGCGGCGTTCTGGATGTCGCCGGCTTCGAACGCCTGGTCGGCCTCGGCGAGGATCGCCTCCAGTTCGTCGTCCTCGTCTGCCACGGCGCCGATGGAGCGCTCGACGAACGCCTTGAGCTGGCTCTCGGGGAGAGCACCCATGAAGCCATCGACGACCTTTCCGTCGCGGAAGGCATAGACCGTCGGGATCGACTGCACGCGGAGCTGGCCGGCGAGCTGCTGGTTCTCGTCGACATTGACCTTGGCGAGCCGGACCTTACCGCCATAGCTGCGCACGACCTTCTCGATGGTCGGCGTGAGCTGCCGGCAGGGGCCGCACCAGGTCGCCCAGAAATCGACGAGAACGAGCGCGGATTTCGAAGCTTCGATGACATCCTTCGCGAACGAAGCCGTCGAGACGTCCTTGATGACGTCGCCGGGCGCGCCGCCAGCCTTGCTGTCCATGTTCTCTCCTCCTCGAGCCATCGGCTCATATGATGCGGGCAATCAGCGCTGGCAAGCCGGGTCCGGCGGTGCGGTATGTGGCATGTCAGCCTGCGATGCGATGGCGCCGTCTGCCGCGTCAGGCGCCGCGCCCGGCGCCCGCTCGCCCTCGAGAACGGCGGTACGCGGCTCGTGCCCAGTCGCGCGAATGAACCGCAAAAGGTCCACCCGTGCAATGTTCGTCGTCGCCGTATTGGTCAGCGGGTGGCAATTGATCGTGTCGTGCTGCATCAGGCGGTCGTCGATGATGATCGAGACCCGTGCCGCCAGATCGTTCATGACGGCGAAGGCCGTCACCGAACCGGGCGTTACACCGAGGTGCTGCATCAGCAACTCAGGCTTGCCGAAGCTGAAGCGGCCAGCGCCGATCCGGCGCGCCAGTGCTTTGAGGTCGACCGGCGTGCGGCTTTCCGCGACCACCAGAAAAAGTGCCCCCCGGCTGTCCTTGAGGAACAGGTTCTTGGTGTGCCCACCGGGCAGCGTGCGCTCCAGGTCCTCGCTCTCCTCGACCGTGAACACGGCGGCGTGCTCGGTCGTCCGCGTTTCGATGCCGAGTTCGCAGAGGCGGAGCATGAGTTGGTCGCGGCTGGCGGGAGAGGAGGTGCTCATCGGTCCATCGGTGCGATCGGTCGGCGCGGGGGTGGTCCCGGCTCGTGGAGAGTTCCTGCGGCGGGCGAGGCGGACGCTGGGAGAGGACTTACGCGCCAAGGCCCGCGGCGGCAAGGGCGCGGGCCGGTGCGCATGGCCCGCGAGAAGCCGCGAATGCACTTGCAGAGCCCCCGCGCGCGGGCGATAACCCGCGTCCGTCAATGGGAAACGGTGAAATGAAATTCAACGAGCGCGTCTTTTCAGGAATGCAGCCGACGGGCAGCCTGCATCTCGGCAATTATCTCGGCGCCATGCTGCAGTGGATCGAGCTGCAGAAGACGCACGAGTGCATTTATTGCGTCGTCGATCTGCACGCCATCACCGTCTGGCAGGACCCGGTCGAGCTCTCCCGCGCGATCCGTCAGGTGACCGCGACGTATATCTCGGCCGGCCTCGATCCCAAGCGCTCGATCGTGTTCAACCAGAGCCAGGTATCGGCGCATGCCGAGCTCGGCTGGATCTTCAACTGCGTCGCCCGCCTTGGCTGGCTCAATCGCATGACGCAGTTCAAGGAGAAGGCCGGCAAGGATCGCGAGAATGCTTCCGTCGGCCTCTACGACTATCCCGTGTTGATGGCCGCGGACATCCTGCTGTATCGCGCCACGCACGTGCCCGTCGGCGAGGATCAGAAGCAGCATCTGGAGCTCGCCCGCGACATCGCGCAGAAATTCAACAACGACTTCCGCGAGTCGATCGTTCGCGTTGGCCGCGAGGACGGCATCTTCTTTCCGCAGCCCGACCCCGTCATCACGGGCCCGGCGACGCGCGTCATGAGTCTGCGCGACGGCACGAAGAAGATGTCCAAGTCGGACCCATCCGATCTGTCGCGCATCAACCTCACCGACGATGCCGATACGATCGCGCGTAAGATCCAGAAGGCGAAGACCGATCCCGAGCCGTTGCCGTCCGAGCCCGAGGGCCTCAAGGCCCGGCCCGAGGCCGACAACCTCGTCGGCATCTACGCGGCCCTCGCGGGCAGCAGTGTGCCGGATGTGCTGGCCGAGTACGGCGGCGCGCAGTTCTCGACGTTCAAGAAGGCCCTCGCCGAGCGCGCCGTGGAGCGGCTTTCGCCGATCGCCGACGAGACGCGCCGCATGATGCAGCAGCCCGACGAGATCGATCGCATTCTGGCGGATGGAGCGACCCGCGCTCGTGCCATCGCCGATCCGATCATGGCCGAGGTCAAGGACGTGATCGGCCTGATCCGCTCATAATCGTCGCGCCCGGCATTTGTCCGCCCGACGCGGCGGCTCGTTTTGCCGCAGTCGCGCGTCGTCCCTCGTCTGTGCAATATTGCGATAGGCGAAAGCACATGGCAGCATCGGTGCATGATGAAAAAACGTCGTAGCTTCGAATCGGGTCACCGGCGCAAATTCCTGCTCGTCGTCGACGAGAGCGCCGAGGTCGAATCCGCCCTCTACTTCGCGGCCAGCCGCATTCAGCACTCGGGCGGCCTGATCGTCATGATCTTCGTGGTCGAGCCGCAAGGCTTCCATCACTGGATGGGCGTACGTCAGGTGCAGATCGACGAAGAGACGAACAAGGCGCGCGCCCTGTTCCGCCTGTTCCGCCGCAAACTCAACATCGCCGGGTTCGAAAGCGTCGGCACGGAAGAGGTCATTCGCGAGGGCAACAAGGCCGAGGCAATCCTGAAGCTCATCGAGGACGACGAGGATATTGCTCTGCTGGTGCTCGGCGCCGCCACCGACGTCAAAGGCCCGGGCCCGCTGGTTGCGTCGCTGGCCGCTGGCTCGGTCGCCGGCAAGTTCCCCGTGCCGATCACCATCGTGCCGGGCAACTTGGCGCTCGACGATATTCGCGCGCTGGCCTGAGCGGGTCCTCGGCCCCACGATGCCAAGCAAGAGGGGCAAACCGGCGGGTATCCGGCGGTCGTTTCCGCGCCTGGTCCGCCAGCCGCGGAAATGTGACCCTCGAACCGCACAAATCCCCGCCGAATTGCGAGGCCGGGGCTCGACTTTCCCGCATCGATCGCCTACATGCTGTTTCGAACCGTTCTAAAGATGTTAGCCGCCCGCGGAAGGGCAGGCACCATCCAACGCCGCTATCGAGCGCCACCACGGCACGAAACGGTACGACCCGAGCACCAGCCCCGCGACGGCCGGTCAACGACAGCAAACGGCAGGGAACTTCCGAATGTTCATTCAGACCGAGGCAACTCCGAATCCGGCAACCCTCAAGTTCGTCCCCGGCAAGCCCGTGCTCGGCCAGGGCACGGCCGATTTCCGCTCGCGCAGCGAAGCCGGTGAGTCGCCGCTGGCCGAACGCCTGTTCGACATCGACGGCGTGAAGGGCGTGTTCCTCGGGGCCGACTTCATTTCGGTGACCAAGGGCGACAGCGAGTGGCAGCACCTGAAGCCCATGATCCTCGGCGCGATCATGGAGCACTACATGTCCGGCGCCCCCGTGGTCGCGGCTGATGGCGCCAACGACGCCACCGCCGGCAACTACGACGAGGACGACGAGGACACGGTGGCGACCATCAAGGAGCTGCTGGAAACGCGCGTTCGCCCTGCTGTCGCGCAGGATGGCGGCGACATCACGTTCGCGGGCTTCCGCGATGGCATCGTCTACCTGCACATGCGCGGCGCCTGCTCGGGCTGCCCGAGCTCGACGGCGACGCTGCGGCACGGCATCGAGAACCTGCTGAAGCACTTCTGCCCGGAAGTGCACGAGGTCCGCGCCGTTTGATGCCGAGACATCTCGGCTGAATGGAGAAAGCCCCGCACCGCGGGGTTTTCTTGTTTCTTGGCCCGCCTGCGAGCGAGGCCCGATCCCAGACGAAAACGAGAACCGGAGGAACGAGAATGGCCGATGCCCTGGACCAGAAGGCCCTGGACACCCTGTTCTTCGAGGCACGTACGCACAACGCCTGGCAGCAGAAGGACGTGCCGGACGAACTTCTGCGGCGCCTCGTGGATGTGATGAAATGGGCGCCGACCAGCGCCAACGCGTCGCCCGCGCGGCTCGTGTTCGTCAAGTCCGCGGCGGCCAAGGCACGGCTGAAGCCGCTTCTGTCGCCGGGCAATGACGAGAAGACGATGCAGGCCCCCGTGTGCGTCATCATCGGCGAGGATCTGGAGTTCCACGAGAAGCTGCCGTTTCTCTTTCCGCACGCGGATGCGCGCAGCTGGTTCTCCGGCAACAAGCCGAAGATCGAAGCGACGGCCTTCCGCAACGCGACGCTGCAGGGCGCCTACCTGATGCTCGCCGCGCGCGCGCTCGGCCTCGACGTCGGCCCGATGTCGGGCTTCGACATGGAGGCTGTCGACAAGGAGTTCTTCGCCGGTACGACGTATCGCTCGAACTTCCTTTGCAACCTAGGCTACGGTGATCCCAAGGGGCTGTACCCGCGCAGCCCGCGCTTCGCGTTCGACGACATGGCGAAGATCGTCTGAGGCGCATCGCCGACTGTCCCCGGGGCGGTCGGCGACGCCCCGTTCACCGAGTTTCCGTGCGCCTTTCTTGAATACGTGTGACCTCAGGGCCGCACCCGTTGCGAGTTGGCGAAACCGTAGTGCATTCCCGGGTGCGCGCGTGTAATTTGCCCGCGCGATGAATGTGCTGGCTTTCGATACGAGTTTTGCGGCGTGCTCCGTGGCGGTCGGGCGTGGTCTCGGCGGCGTCGAGCCCGAGTCCGAAACCCGTTTCGAGTTGATGCAGATGGGCCACGCCGAGCGTCTCGTGCCGATGATCGGCGAGGTGCTCGCGGACGCGCGGTTGACGCTGAGCGAGATCGACGTCGTCGCCGTCACGGTCGGTCCTGGCTCTTTCACCGGAACACGCATCTCGGTCGCGACGGCACGGGCGCTGGCGCTGGCCTCGAAGGCGCGGATCGTCGCCGCATCGACGCTCGCCGTGATGGCGGACAAGGCCGCGAGAGCCCTCGCCGCCGAGCGGGGCCCGGCGCAGGACTTGTATCGCTCTGACGATCTCGTCGCCGTCGTGGATGCCCGCCGTGGCGAGTTCTACGCCCAGCGTTTCGCCTACCGCGCGGACGGCGACGGGGTAGACGCTCAAGGCGGGCCGATGGTCGCCGATCTGGAGCAGGCCGCCCGGCTCGGGGGGATGCCGAAGGTCGATTTCTGCGGTTCCGGGGCAGAGGCGGTGGCAGCCCGCGCGGCCAAGTTCGGGGGGGAGGCGCGGTGGCACTTTCCCGACCTGCTGCCGGGTGCGGCGGACCTGATGCGCAAGGCGGCCCGTCTTGGGCCGCTGGGC
>CALMPK010000249.1 GCA_937873575.1 uncultured Hyphomicrobiaceae bacterium | reverse complement strand
GTCCGGTCGGTTGCGGTCCTCGGCGTAGGTTGCAACGGCGCTTTCGAGAAAGCTGTCCAGCCGTTCGAGTGCGCCAGCTTCGCCCGGCTTCCAGACCGACGCGAAGCCTTGGGCCCAGTTGGGCCGATGCGGCAGCAGTTGCCACGTCGAGAGGTCTTCGGAGGGAGGCCAGTTCGTGGGCGGGGCGAGATGTGCGGGGCGCGCGAGCGGACGTGCCGCAACGAGGCGCTGGGAAAGCGCGCGCCAGAACGGCGTGTAGACCTTGTACGGCTCGCCCGCGCCCGTCGCCATGCGCTCGGGCTCCATCAGCAGACCGCCCGGGAAGCGCTTGAAGTCGATGCTTGCGGCGGCCAGCCGGTCGCGCACTGCCAGCTCCTGCGCGATAGCCCAGGGTTCATAGCGTCGCGAGCACACCACCGAGCTCGCACCCGTCTCCTGCGCGATGGCTGCGAGCACGTCACTGGCGCTGCCCCGCCGCAGGATGAGCCGGCTGCTGAGACGTTCGAGATCGCCGGCGAGAGCCGCAAGAGAGTGGTGCAGCCACCAGCGGCTTGCTCCGCCCGGCGCCCAGCGGCCGGCCGCGTCGGTGTCGTAGACGAACACGGGTATGATTCCGCTGCCCCGCTCGACTGCCGCGGTGAGTGCGGCGTTGTCGGCAAGGCGCAGGTCGCTGCGAAACCAGACGATGGTTGCGGGTGTTGGGGCGGGAGCTTTGCGCGCCATCCGCGGACCTCCGGTTTCGTTGCTATCGAGGCTAGACGCACACGACGGCGCGCACCTGGCGGCGCGGTTCCACGCGCCACGCACTGCAACGTACGAGCGGGGCTACTGGATCGGTAGCGCGCTGGCGGATCAGCCGGGGATCAGTTGAACAACAGCTCGAACAGCGTTTTCGGCTTGCGGCGCGCGGGCCGGGCCTCGCGCCGCGGCTGCGGAGCATACTGCGGACCACCCCACGGCTGCTCGTAGCCGTACCGCTCGTCGTAGCCGCTCGCCGAGTAGCGCCGGTCCGACGAGCGCCGCGCGACCGCCGAATCGCGGCCGCCGCGCAGTACGAGCTGGTCGGTGACACCATCGACGGCGGCCACGGTGACGCGGTCGTCGGCCCACGTCCAGTTGGCGACGCGGCTACCCTGACGATGCGGCTCTATGGCGATCACGCTGCTGGTTCCGAGGTCGAGTACGGCGGCGAACTCCGTCTCCTCGGTGCCGGACGGCGTTGCGATCTTTCCGCCCGAGAACGTCAACACCGCGATGTGCTTGAGCGGGGCCGGGCGCTCCTCGAAACCGATGAGACGCGGCTCGCCTTCGCCGGCGAGCTCCAGCGGCACGCTGAGCCTCGGGAAGGCAGGGCTGATGGCGAAATAGCGCTTGCCGCGCAGGACGACGCGCCAGGCGCCGAACTCGAGGCCCGGTATCGCCGCCTCCTCGGGGCGCCCGCTCGCGCCTTCGAGGCGGTCGAGCAGATCGGCCGCCGGCTTCATGGCCGGATCGAGGAACACGGCGCGGCGGACGTCGGCCAAGGCTTCGTCACGCTGTCCGAGGGCGTCGGCGATCTCGGCCTTGGCCCACAGCACTTCCGGCGCGTCCGGTGCGATCTTCACGGCGGTGGCGATGTCCTTGGTGCCGACGTCGGTCTGATCGGCCTCCTTGTAGACGAACGCGCGGTAGGCGAAGGCCCGCGCCGAGCGGGGGTCGATCTCGATGGCTCGCGCAAGATCGGCCAGGGCTTCCTCGGTCGCGCCGCCGCGGGCATGGGCGAGACCGAGTTCGGCATGGGCGTTGGCGTCACCCGGTTTCAGCTCGACGGCGCGGCTGAGGTCCTTGATGGCCGCCTCGCTATTGTCGTTGGCGAGGTAGGCGCGGCCGCGCAGCAGATACAAGCCGGCATTCTTCAGGTCGAACGCGATGGCGCGCGACAAGTCCTCGATCGCCTCGTCGTAGTGGCCGACTGCCATCTTCGCCTGTGCGCGCTGGTGATAGCCGGACGCGAAGCTCTCGTCGGAGGAGACGGCGCGCGTGAAATCGCGGATCGCGGCGTGCGGGCGGCCGAGTTCCAGCAGCGCCGTGCCGCGACCACTGAGGGGTGCGGCTCCGTTCGGCAGCAGTTTCACGGCTTGGGTATAATCGCGGATCGCGGCCTGGAACTCGCCGCTGCTCAAATAGGCGCCGGCGCGATTGTTGTAGGCCGCGGCGTAGCCGGGTGCGAGCGCGAGCGCGCGATCGAAATCCTTCGTCGCTTCCTTGGCGTGACCGAGTGCGAGCAGAAGGTTGCCACGGTTGTTGTAGACGGCAGCGTTCTCCGGAAATAGCTGCACGGCGCGGTTGAAGTCCTCGAAGGCGAGCCGCGTCTGTCCGAGCCGCGAATAGGCGACGGCGCGGTCGTTGTAGATCAGGGCGCGGCGGTCTTTCGGCACCGACGGGTCCTCGAGGGCAGAAGTGTAGAAGCCCACCGCGTCCTTCGTGTCGCCACGGATGAGCGCTGCGGCTCCATCGCGGGAGGCGGACTGCAGTTGCTCGGGGCGCTGGGTGGGTGCTTGCTGCGCCCGCGTTTCTGCGGTCGGAGCAACTGCCATTGCAACGGCGGCGAGACCGAGTGCCAAGGCGTGCACCGAAGCACGCGGCCGCGCACCGCTCCCGCCGGGGGCGGCCGGATTCCAGGCCAATTCGGTTCTGCGCCGGTCGTCTTGCAAGCCTGCTCTCCAGGTGGGCTCTCGCCAGCGGCACAATCGGCCGAATCGGAGGCGAGCGCAATTCCTCGCTCACCATCGCGGAGCATCGGGGCCTGGCTATGGCCCGGGTGCCGCGCTCGTCGCGAACGGGGGAGAGGGGCGGTGGCGGGGCGCTTGCGTTGGCGGTTCGTCTCTGCTAGTTGAGCGGCCTCGCCGGTGTGTTCACTCGTACCGGCGAGGTTCGCTTTATGGGCCTTGCCGGCCCACGCGATGCGGTCGTGGCGGAATTGGTAGACGCACTACCTTGAGGTGGTAGCGGGGCGACCCGTGGAAGTTCGAGTCTTCTCGACCGCACCAAACTTTCTGCGATGCCAGCGAGGCCCGGGTTTCCGGGCCTTCTGCTTTTATGGGCGGTCCGGTTTGAGACCGCCGCGGGCTCAGACCGCATCGCCGACGAACGGGAGCTGGCGCACCCGCTTGCCCGTAAGCTTCGCCCACGCATTGGCAACCGCCGGCCCGATTGGCGGAACACCCGGCTCGCCGACGCCGCTCGGCGCCTCGGCCGATCGGATGACCGAGACCTCGATCTGCGGCATCTCGTTGATCCGCAGACCGCGGAAGGCATCGAAATTGGTCTGCTGGACGCGACCCTTGTCGAGTGTGATCGCGCTGTAGAGTGCGGCGCCGAGGCCGAAACCGACGCCGCCTTCCATCTGCGCGCGCACGATGTCGGGATTGACGGCGAGGCCGCAATCGACCGCGCACCACACCTTGTGCACGCGCGGCGCGTTCTCACTGCCGACCGAGATCTCGGCGATTTGAGCGACGTAGGTGTTGAACGACTTGTGCACGGCGACACCGCGGGCGCGGCCCTCGGGAACCTTGTCGCCCCAGCCCGCCATGCGCGCGACTTCCTGCAGCACGGCGCGGTGGCGCGGGTGCTCGGCGAGCAGCTCGAGGCGTCCTTGGACGGGGTCTTTGCCGGCGAGCGACAGCAGTTCGTCGATGAATGTCTCGCTGGAGAAGCCCGTCGCCGAGTGGCCGACCGAGCGCCACCACAGCACCGGCACACCGACATCCACCGTGTGAACGTCGACCTTCAGATGCGGGATCGCATAGGGCAGATCCTCCGCGCCCTCGACCATGGTGGGGTCGATGCCATCCTTCATCATCGCCGCCATCGGCGTGCCCGCGATGATGGACTGGCCCGCGATGGACTCGCTCCAGCCGACGATCTTACCGCTCGCGTCGACGGCGCCCTTGATCTTGTGCACGTAGAGCGGACGGTAGCGCCCGCCGGTGATGTCGTCCTCGCGTGTCCAGAGAATTTTCAGCGGACGCTTCTTGCCGAAGGCCTTGGCCGCCTGTGCGGCTTCGGATGCGATGTCGGCGCTCGGCGTCGCGCGGCGGCCGAAGCTGCCGCCGGCGAGCAGCGTGACGATCGAAACGTTCTCGGGCCTGAGGCCGAGGATCTGCGCCACCGCCGCTTGATCGATCGTCTGCATCTGCGAGCCGAACCAGAGCGTGCATGCGTTCTCGTCGGCCTCGATCACGCAGTCGAGCGGCTCCATCGGCGCGTGCGCGAGATAGGGAAACACGTATTCCGCTTCAATGGTCTTGATGCCGTCGCCAGTGGGCATCGCGCCGCGCGATACGGCGGTTTTTCCACCGGCCGACGCAGAGCGCAGCGCCTCGAGGATGTCCTTGGTCGAGCGCGTCTCCGCCTTGCTCTCGTCCCAGGTGATCGACAGTGCGTCGCGCGCGGTCTTCGCGGCCCAGAAGTTCTCGGCATAGACGGCGACGCCCTGCGGAATCGCCTTCACGTCGACGACGCCCTTCACCTTGCGCGCGGCGGCATCGTCGACCGATTTGACCGTCGCGCCGAACAACGGCGGATGCGCGATCAGCACCGTCAGCATGTCGGGCTTGCGCACGTCGATGGTGTAGGTGGCCTTGCCGGACGACTTGCTGGCCGTATCGAGCCGCGTCAGTTGCGTACCGATCAGGCGGAAGTCCTCGGGCTTCTTCAGCACCACTTCGGCGGGCGCTGGTTCCTTCGCGGCAGCTTCGGCGAAGTCACCGAACGTGCCCGATTTGCCCGATGCGGCGTGGCGCAGCACGCCCTTCTCGATCGATATGTCGCCGGCGGGGACGGACCAAGTCTTGGCCGCGGCGGCGATCAGCAGGGGGCGCGCGGCGGCGCCCGCCTTGCGCATCTGCTCGTAGGAGTTGGCCATCGCCGTCGAGCCGCCGGTGCCCTGCATGCCGAACGCGAGGTTCTTGTAGAGCTCGACATCGGCCGGCGCGGAGGTGGCGCGCATCTGGCTCCAGTCGGCGTCGAGTTCCTCGGCGACGAGCGTGGCGAGACCGGTATAGGGGCCTTGCCCGAACTCGATGTGCTTGACGAGTACCCTCACGGTACTGTCGGGCGCGATG
>CALMPK010000248.1 GCA_937873575.1 uncultured Hyphomicrobiaceae bacterium | reverse complement strand
CCGGCGGTTGCTGCGGCGGGCATGGGCACAGCCACGACCACGATCACGGCGGCGGTTGCTGCGGTGGCCATGGGCACGACCACGATCATGACCACGGCCATCACCACCATCACGGACACAGCCACGAGCATCAGCACGCGGCGGCCGGAGGTGGCTGCGGCAGCCCGGATTGCGGCTGCAAGTCCTGAGCACCCGACGAGGGCGCTCCGGCGATACCAACACGGGCTCCGGCATCGACGCGCCGGAGCCTTTTTTGTTGGACCAGGGTGACGAGTTTGGACACGGTCCAGGGTTCGAAATGCTGTTGGCGACCTTGAACGATCACCGGCGCGATTCCATCAAAGTGCGATAGCACTCTATGGTCCGCCCATGCTGAACCCGTCGCCGGCTCGAACGTTCGAGGTCGGATGAGGGGCTCTGACGGGCGGAGCCACGACATTCGGGAGGGGACATTGGCTGCCGAGACCACGCGCGATACGGAAATGGCTCCGCTGCCGCAGGCTCCGACGGTGGAGGAGGCGGTGGCAGGGCTGTCCGAGGAGGAGCGCCAGCAGGTCCGCGAGGCGAAGTCGCCGCGTGCCGCCGTCGTTTACGAGATCATCCGCGTCAAGGGCGACACGGAATTGAAGCGCCCCGTCTCGGCCCTGTGGTGGTCGGGCGTCGCAGCGGGCATCTCCATCGGCCTCTCGTTCCTGACGGAAGCGGTGCTCGCCGCGCACCTGCCGGCAAGCGAGTCGTCCGCGCTCATCGCCAAGCTCGGCTATGCGGTCGGGTTTCTCGTCGTCATTCTCGGCCACCAGCAACTGTTCACGGAAAACGTGCTGACGGCCGTTCTGCCGGTCATTTCGCGCAAGAGCATGCTGTGGTTCGGGCGCATGCTGCGGCTGTGGGGCATCGTGTTGGCGGCGAACATCGCCGGCTGTGCGATCTTTGCCCTGTTCCTCGCGAAGATGCCGATCGTCGACGCCGATACCGCGCGGGCCATGGCCGGCGTCATCGAACGGCTGATGTCGAACAGCCCCTATGAAATGTTCGCCAAGGGCATCGGCGCCGGGTGGCTGATCGCGGCACTGGTGTGGATCTTGTCGTCGACGGAAGGCGCGGATTTCCTGATGGTGACGCTCATCACCTATCTGATCGCGCTGTTCGGCCTCACCCATATCGTCGCCGGTACGGCCGAGGTGATATACGGATACCTGGTCGGGATGGTGAAACCGGAAGTCGGCCTGTTCGGCTTTTTCCTGCCGACGCTCGCCGGCAACGTCGTCGGCGGAACCGTGCTGTTCTCCGTTCTCAGCTACGCGCAAGTCCGCGAGGAGATCTTCCTCGGCGAATCGGACCGCTGACCGGTTGACAACGCGGCCAGGCCGCCTTTTTTCCGCTCCCCGAATCAGTCGAACGTTCGGGCCGGGGTGCCATCGGCATCATCCGATCAGGGAAACCTCTGCGGCTTCGTCTGATCGAATAGCGTTCTGGAAATTCGATCGATCGCGGGGAGCATCGAAAATGGTGGAGCGACAGCCGGGCGCGAGCCGTTCGCGGGCCGCGAAACAGGACGCGGCGGAGACGGAGAGCCACTCCGCAGCGCGCACCGGCGGATCCGGCAAGAGCGGCTTCGAGAAGAAGACCATCGCCCTCGTCTACGATTTCGACGGCACGCTCTCGCCGCGGCCGATGCAGGAATACGCCTTCATGCCGAAGCTCGGCATCGACCCGGCGGCGTTCTGGCAGGAGAGCAACGAGATTGCCCGCGAGCAGGAGGCCGATCCGCTCATCACCTACATGCACCTGCTCTACAAGAAGGCGAAGGAGAAGGGCATCCGCATCGACCGCGACGATCTCGTCGCGCAGGGCCGCGAGGTCGAGCTGTTCCAGGGCGTCGCCGAGTGGTTCGACGCTGTCGGCGAATACGTGAAGCTGCGGTCGGAAAGCCATGGCGTCGCGATCCGCCATTACATGATTTCGTCCGGACTGACCGAGATCATCGAGGGCACGCCGATCTACGACCGGTTCCATAACGTGTTCGCTTCGGAATACTGGTTCGAAGCCTATGATCTGCCGTACCCCAAGCGCGTCATCACCGACACGGGCAAGACTCAGTATCTCTTCCGCATCAACAAGGGTGTCGAGGACCTCGGCCGCAACATCAACCAGCACATGCCGGAAGCCGAGCGGCCGGTACCGTTCTCCAACATGATCTACTTCGGCGACGGCGACACCGACGTGCCGTCGATGGCGGTGATGCGCAAGAACGGCGGCCACGCCATCGCCGTCTATCCGCCCGGCAAGTCGAAGCACAAGTGCGTCGATCTCTTCAAGGCCGGCCGCATCGACTTCTTCGCCCCTGCCGACTATCGGCGCGGGTCCGATCTGTTCAAGCGCACCTGCCTGCTGCTCGACCGCATCCTCGCCGACATCCGCGTGCAGGAAGAGACGTGGCGGGTGGCGAAAAGCCTGAAGTGGGGAACCGCGGGCGGAGGGGCGGCCCCCGGGCGGGAACAGG
>CALMPK010000247.1 GCA_937873575.1 uncultured Hyphomicrobiaceae bacterium | reverse complement strand
TCCGAGCAATTCGGCAACGCCGTCGTCGAAGCCATGGCCCACGGCCTGCCGGTCATTGCCACCGCCTGCACGGGCCCGGTCGAAATTCTCGCCGACGGACGCTACGGCCGCATCGTTCCGTCAAGTGACGCCAAATCGTTGGCCCAAGCTATCGACGCCGCGCTCTCCGATCCGGGCGATCCGGCCGCACAGCGCGCCCGCGCCGAGGAGTTCTCGTTGGCGGTGCGCTTGCCGGCCTACGAGCGATTGATCGAAGACGTCCTTCGGGGTGGCAGCACCGCACCCGTGCCTCGTGCGGGCCGTGAATAGCGTGCTCGAACCAAGAGTTCAGGTCGCCTTGCACGCCTCCTGCAAAATGCACGGCGTTCCAACTCGGCCGCGCACCCTAATCCATCATCCGGCGCTGCAAGGCGCGATGCGTCTCGTAGCATTTTCCAAGCTGAACCTCGGGGCGGAAATCGGCGATCTCCGCGGCAACGCCTTGTGGCGTCACGACGCCCGACCGCTGTAGTCCATCAATCGCGACGAAGGCATTCGCCAGGCGTTCCGCCATGTCGTCGGCGTCATCCGAACGCGGCACGAGCCGGCCGCTGACACCATCGACGATTACGCTTTCGAGCTGCGGCAGGTGGATCGCGCAAACCGGCCGCCCGACGCCGAGCGCCTCGAGCACCGAGAACGGCATGCCCTCGAACTCCGACGTCAGGATGCCCGCATGCACATGCGCCAGCACGTCGGCGACACCTTCGGCGGTCTTGAAGCCGTGGAGTACGCTGCGCTCCGTGATTTGCCCGAACTCGGCAAACCTGTGCGGATCGCTCGTCCCGATGTAATGGAACTCGACGCCTGGGATCTTGGTCGCCAGCCGTGCGATGGACTTGAACATCAGCGACGGCACCTTGAAGAGATCGAGCCGGCCGGCAAACGCGACGCGGAACCCTTCGCCCGCTGGCAACGGCCGCGGCGAGAACGTGCGCGCATCGACCCACGTCGAGAGGGTTTCGATCTTGCCGGCGTGGGCCGGGTAGTCCCTGCGCACGCGCTCGGTGGTGATCGGGTTGACGCACTGGAAGCGGTCGCAGAGGCGTACCGCCAGCCCTTCATTGAGGTGATGTACGAAGCGATAGCGCTTGAGCAAGGAATCCATCTGCAGCTTCGGCACGCCTTCGGAGTGGAGCCGCTGCACGAACGGAACACCCCAGGCGCGCACCAGCGCCGAAAACTCGACGCGCTGGAGATCGACACTGGTCGGGCGCTCGTGAAGCACCTTGCGAAGTGTCGGGGAATGCCGGATCAGGCCTTGGAGAAAGCGGAAGTTGAGCGACTGGCGCACCGACGTCGCCGCCTCGCGCGACTGCGCATCGGCGATGCGAAGAACCGGGATGAAGTCGTATGTCCGGCCGCGATGGACGTGACGTGACACACGGCCGAGCTCGAGGTCGCCCACGGTATCGATACCGACCATGAGGAACGAGAAATCGTCAGGCAGAAACGCAATCTCGTCACGGATGAAGGTCTCGATGCCGCCAACCTTGGTTCCGCGCGGGTCGAAGGCGTGAACGACGCAAAGCCTATGTCGCATGCCATCTCCCCGCCGCAGGCTTCTCGGCCGGTTCGCGCAGCGGTTCGCTACTGGTCCTCGGCCACCAGGAGAGACACGGCGGTGCGGTACCAACTGTCATGCGAGCCGCCTTGCCGCGTTGCGCACCACCTCCAGCGTACCGCGGCGCGCGTCGGGATAGAGGGCCGCGAGCACCGCCGCATAGACGAGCGTACCAACCGCGACCGAGAACATGATCGAAGCGAGGTCGGGTAGGCTCGGCAGGCTCGCGACTGCAACCGACATGATGACCGTCGCAACAGACAGCTTCGCTACGTCGAGCGGCGGCACAGCGTAGCGGTGCATGCGCCATGCAATGGCCGAAGTCACCAGCAGGCTCGCCAATGCACCTGCGGCGGCGCCCGTGATGCTGCCGGAGAGACCACCGAGCGCCAGACCGATGGCGACACCCGTCAGCGATGCGACCGCATCGAATACGTCATTACAGAACGGAATGAAGGTCTGCTCGCTCAGTAGGAAGATCTGTTCAGCGAAATGGATCCGGTATACGCGCAAGACGCCGGCGAGGATCGACATCGGCAGGATGCTCATGGTCATGGCCTGGAACGGTTCGGCGACCGTGAGGCGGACCATAGGATCGGCGACCAGCCACAGTCCAGCGGCCGCGGGAAGCAGGGCGGCCAGGAGCAGAACGCCATTGCGTTCGAGTTGCTGCTGTCCCGCCTCGATCCCCCGCTCTCGCGCGCGCCGCATGGCGAGCGGAAAAGCACCGGCCGTCACCAGCATTGCGGCGAACGACATGGCCCGATAGCCCAGCATCCAGCCGACCGTGATGAGACCGACGGCGGCCGCGCCCGATTGTTGCTCGACGATGAACCGAAGTCCGTTGATGGCCAGCCAGATGAAAACGCCGCCGCCGAGCAACGGCAGGCCATAGCGCAGCGCGGCGCGAACCATGTCGCGGTCGAGCGCAAACGGGTTGCGGCCGAACTCGAGACGCAGCGCCGCGACGGCGATGGCCAGCATTTGGGCCAGCGTATAGCCCCACAGAATCGCTGCGACGCTGCCGCCGAGCACGATCGCCAGCAACGCACTGAATGCGAGGCCGAGCACGGGCCAGATGATCTGGAGCGCGGTGTAGGTGAGGGCGTCGTGCTCGGCACGCGCGCGATCCGTGAGGTGCGCCACCACACCGCGTGTGACGATGTGGGCGAGGCTCGCCAGAACAACGGGTGCGGTCCACGCCGTCTCGACAACGCCCGCGAGAGCGAGCACCAGCACGACGGATGCAACCGCCGACCACGCCAGAACCGCGAGCTCCGGATCGAGGAACCGCCGCCGGCCGGCAGGGCCGCCGGTCGCCCCG
>CALMPK010000246.1 GCA_937873575.1 uncultured Hyphomicrobiaceae bacterium | reverse complement strand
AAGGCGGCCGCACCGTCGGATCGGGCGTCGTCGCCAAAATCACGAAATAAGCGGCGGGAGCCAGGGAAACACGGGGCGGCTGCGGCCGCCCGGAGGCAAGGCCAGATGGGCGATGCCGGGATATCAGCGGCCGAGTTCGGTTCCTACGCGGACATCGTCGTAGTCGCCAACAACGACCAGCTCGATGTCGCGGAGATCGCGGGCCGGTTCGGGGCGGAGACGCTGTTCGTCTTCTTCAACCGGCCCGATGCCGTCTTGAAGGGGCCGTTTGGCCGGCCAAGCGTTCTGGTGCTTCGCAGCGATGCGACCGGCGCGCTGGTGATCTACAAGAGGGCCCTCAAGGCGGCGGTGCGCTGGCTTGAGGGTCCTGAGTTTCGCGGGGCTATCAACCTCCGCGTGCATGAGTCGGAAGCGTTCAGTCCGGCTGCGGAGTTCGAGGGAGTCGCTGTCAGGTTCCAGGACCTGACCACCTATTTCGAGGGCTTCTACCCTCAGGACAGGTGGCCGAGCAGCGGGTTCGCGGTCGCGGTCTGGCTGCTGGAGAATGTGAGGGCGCGTATCCATATCTGCGGCTTTACCGGCCGGCGCAGCGAAACGCAGAAGGTCCAGCTCATCCACGACTGGGGGTTCGAGCAGACGGTTTTGCGGTCGCTGATCAGGGCAGGGCGGCTTCACGAGGCCTCCACGGCCCGGCGGGAGCGGACGGCGGCGGAACGGATTGCGGCGCGATTTCCGGAGGTTACCCCGGATGTCGCAGCCGCGGCGGAGCTTGAAGTGGCGGGCGAACGGATCGACGGCATGAACCACATGGTGGATCTGCTCTGGTCTACGACCCGCGGTGTGCGTAAAATCGATGGTTTCTTCCGCGCGCTCAAACCGAAGAAGCGCAAGCAGAAGATACTGGAGCAGGCGGAAAAGAGGAGAGTTTCAGACAAGCCGTAGGCGATGAGGGGTTCCCTGCCGCGAGGCGCGGGACCGGCACGTAGGAGTGTAGCTCAGCTGGTAGAGCATCGGTCTCCAAAACCGAGGGCCGGGGGTTCGAGTCCCTCCACTCCTGCCAATCGCCGCAACTGTCTGATCAGGACGCAATGGCCGCAGACACCGGAACAAAAGACGCCAAGGACACGCGCCCGCGCGTCGGCCCCGCACAATTCGTGCGCGAGGTCCGGCAGGAGTGGGCTAAGACGACGCGTCCGACCCGGCGCGAGTGGATGGTCACGACCATGATGGTCTTCATCATGGTGGCGATCGCCACGGTGTTCTTCTTCGCCGTGGACAGTCTGCTGGCCTTCATCGTCCAGCTCGTCCTTGCCAGCTGAGGGAGAACGCCATGAGCCAGGCCGCCGCAGACACGAAGGGCAAGCACCGCTGGTACATCGTCCACACCTACTCGAATTTCGAGAAGAAGGTGGCGGAGGAAATCAAGCGCCAGGCTGAGCAGAAAGGCCTCAAGGACGCCTTCGAGGAAGTCCTGGTGCCGACCGAAAACGTGACCGAAGTCCGCCGCAACCAGAAGGTCTCGGCCGAGCGCAAATTCTATCCCGGCTATGTGCTGGTGAAGATGGCGATGAGCGACGAGGCGTTCCTGCTCGTCAAGCATACGCCGAAGGTGACCGGTTTCCTCGGCGGCGGCCACAAGCCGCAGCCGATCAGCGAGGCCGAGGTCGGCCGCATCATGAGCCAGGTCAAGGAAGGCGTCGAGCGGCCGAAGTCCACGGTCAACTTCGATGTGGGCGAACAGGTTCGCGTCACCGATGGTCCGTTCCAGTCGTTCAACGGCGTCGTCGAGAAGGTCGATGCCGAAAAATCCAGGCTCGTCGTCGCCGTATCGATCTTCGGTCGCGCGACGCCGGTCGAGCTTGAGTACAGCCAGGTCGAGAAGACATAGCCCGATCCGGTTTCACCCCGTGCGGGAGGCCCGGCCAGGGCTGCACCGCGCACTCCGCCTACAAGGAGCATGAGAGATGGCAAAGAAAGTAATCGGGTACATCAAGTTGCAGGTGCCCGCAGGATCCGCCAACCCGTCGCCGCCGATCGGTCCGGCGCTCGGCCAGCGCGGCCTGAACATCATGGAATTCTGCAAGGCGTTCAACGCGAAGACGTCGGGCCCCGACTACGAGAAGGGCATGCCCATTCCCGTGATCATCACCGCGTTCGGCGACAAGTCGTTCACCTTCGAGATGAAGACGCCGCCGGCGAGCTACTTCCTGAAGAAGGCGGCCAAGATCGACGGCGGCTCGAAGAAGCCCGGCCTGGAGATCAAGGGCTCGGTGACGATGGCCGACATCAAGAAGATCGCGGAAGCGAAGATGAAGGACCTGAACGCCACGACCATCGACGCCGCAGCCAAGATCATCGCCGGCTCCGCCCGGTCGATGGGCCTCGCGGTGAAGGAGTAAGCCATGACCTCGAATCCCAAGCGCATCACCAAGGCCCGCGACGGCATCGATCCGCGCAAGTCGTACTCGCTCGACGAGGCGATCAAGCTGGTCAAGGAACGCGCCACCGCGAAGTTCGACGAGACCGTCGAGATCGCGCTCAATCTCGGCGTCGACCCGCGTCACGCCGACCAGATGGTCCGCGGCGTCGTGAACCTGCCGAGCGGCACGGGGCGCACCGTGCGCGTCGCCGTGTTCGCCAAGGGCCCCAATGCCGACAAGGCGAAGGCGGCCGGGGCCGACATCGTGGGCGCGGAAGACCTCGCCGAGATCGTCCTCTCGGGCAAGATCGAGTTCGACCGCTGCATCGCGACGCCCGACATGATGGGCCTCGTCGGCCGCCTGGGTAAGGTGCTGGGCCCGCGCGGCCTGATGCCTAACCCGCGCGTCGGCACGGTGACCCCGGACGTCGAAGGCGCCGTCAAGGCCGCCAAGTCCGGCTCGGTCGAGTTCAAGGTCGAGAAGGCCGGCATCGTCCATGCCGGCGTCGGCAAGGCGAGCTTCTCCGAGGACGCGCTCAAGGCGAACATCCGCGCGTTCGTGGACAGCGTCGTCAAGGCGAAGCCGACGGGCGCCAAGGGAACGTATCTGAAGAAGATCGCGCTGAGCTCGACCATGGGGCCGGGCCTGCGCATCGAGCCGGCCTCGGTTTCGGCCGTCTGACGTGAATTCCGGACGGCGGCCCTCGGGCCGCCGTCCGGATCGGCGCCGTGGGTTCGCCCCCGGCGCCTGCTGTCCGAGATTGCAGGCGCATCAAGGCCTTGGCCAAGATGCTTAATCCGGCGGTTTGCCGGGCCAGCATGAGACAGGGATCGAATTTCGAGGGTGCGGCTCGCCGTTCCCCTCATCGGCCCTGGGACAGGACCGCTTCGGACCATTCGGTCCGCGGCGTGTGCAACAGGCCTGGGCGGGGCAAGCCGTCGAGCCGATGAGTGAGGAGAGCGACGAGTGTTGAAAGCTCAGAAAGCCGCTCAGATCGAGTACCTCGAAGGGGTGTTCGAGACCAGCGGCAGCGTAGTGGTCGCTCACTACACGGGCATGACTGTCGCCCAGATGACGAAGCTCCGCCGCGAGATGCAGGCGGCGGGCGCGACGTTCAAGGTGGCGAAGAACAATCTTGCCCTGCGTGCCTTGAGTGCGAAGGGGGCGGATGACGTCAGTCATCTGTTCAAGGGACCGACCGGGATCGCTTTTGCGGACGATCCGGTGTCGGCGCCCAAGGTTGCCGCGGCATTCGCCAAGACGAACGACAAGTTCGTGATTCTGGGCGGTGTGTTCGGCAAGCAGGCTCTGGATGCGAATGCGGTGAAGGCCCTGGCCGAACTGCCCTCGCTCGACGAGCTGCGCGCGAAGATCGTGGGTCTGCTGCAGGCCCCGGCGCAGAAACTGGCCTCCGTGGTCCAGGCGCCGGCGGGACAGCTCGCCCGGGTCATCGCGGCCCATGCGCGCAAACAGGAAGAAGCGGCCTAATCGCCCCAATGAAACCGCGGGTGTTACAAACGCTCGCAATCGAGACCTGAAGGACCTAAATAGATGTCGAAGCTTGAAAAGATCGTTGAAGACCTGTCGGCCCTGACCGTTCTGGAAGCGGCCGAACTGTCGAAGCTGCTTGAGGAGAAGTGGGGCGTTTCGGCCGCTGCTCCGGTTGCCGTCGCGGCCGCCGGCCCCGCCGCTGCCGCCGCCCCGGCTGCCGAAGCGCAGACCGAGTTCGCCGTCGTCCTGACCGAGGCCGGCGCGAACAAGATCAACGTGATCAAGGAAGTGCGTGCGATCACCGGCCTTGGCCTCAAGGAAGCCAAGGATCTGGTCGAAGCCGCTCCGAAGGAGGTCAAGGCCGACCTTCCCAAGGACGAGGCCGAGAAGATCAAGAAGCAGCTCGAAGGCGCCGGCGCCAAGGTCGAGCTGAAGTAGTCGTGAGGGCCGGCGGATTGCCGGGCCTCAGCCGAGTCGTCTGAAGACCGTTCGCCGCCTGGGCCATTCGCCCAGGCGGCGCGCGGCCTTCGGCGTCTCACAGGAATAAAGGCTCCATGCCGCCGCATGGAGCGCGATCCGGGCGGGACGATATCCTGCAGGAGACGCAGATCTGGCGGAACGAAATTCGGGCCCCGCATGGGCCGTACGCATTGGACGTCGAGAGGTTATTCGCGATGGCTGCACTGTCCTTCACCGGCCGCAAACGGATCCGCAAGAGCTTCGGCAAGATTCAGGAAATCGCCAAGATGCCGAACCTCATCGAGGTTCAGAAGGCGTCCTACGATCAGTTCCTGCAAATGGACACGCCGGCCGCCGAGCGGACGGATACCGGCCTTGAAGCCGTGTTCCGGTCGGTGTTCCCGATCAAGGACTTCAACGAGACCGCGACCCTCGAATACGTCAAGTACGAGTTCGAGGAGCCCAAGTACGACGTCGAGGAATGCCAGCAGCGCGGCATGACCTTCGCGGCGCCGCTGAAGGTGACGCTGCGCCTCATCGTGTTCGAGGTCGACCTCGAAACCGGCGCCAAGTCCGTCAAGGACATCAAGGAGCAGGACGTCTACATGGGCGACATGCCCCTGATGACGAAGCACGGCACCTTCGTCGTCAACGGCACCGAGCGTGTGATCGTCAGCCAGATGCATCGTTCGCCGGGCGTCTTCTTCGACCACGACAAGGGCAAGACGCACTCCAGCGGCAAGCTGCTCTATGCCGGCCGGGTGATCCCCTATCGCGGCTCGTGGCTCGACTTCGAATTCGACGCCAAGGACATCGTCCATGTGCGCATCGACCGCCGCCGCAAGCTGCCGGCGACGACGCTGCTCTACGCGCTGGGCATGGACCAGGAAGAGATCCTCGGCCACTTCTACGAGCGCGTCACCTTCAAGCACACCAAGCTCGGATGGTCGCTGCCGCTCGACGCGGAGCGCGCCCGCGGCTGGAAGCCTTCGGTCGACCTGCTGAACGCCAAGACGGGCGACGTGGCGGTCGAGGCAGGCACCAAGCTGACCCCGCGTGTCGTGCGCAAGCTGATCCAGGACGGCGTGAAGGCCGTCATCGTGCCGCCCGACGAAATGGCGGGCCGGTTCCTGGCGGTCGATCTGGTCAATCCCGACACGGGCGAGATCTATGCCGAGGCCGGAGACGAGCTTTCGGCGGATTCGATCGTGGCGCTGGAAGAGGCCGGCTTCGACGAACTGCCGGTCATCGACGTCGACGGCGTCACCGTCGGCGCCTATCTCCGCAACACGCTGATGGTCGACAAGGTCCAGAACCGCGAACAGGCGCTGATCGAGATCTATCGCGTCATGCGTCCCGGCGAGCCGCCGACTCTGGAGACGGCCGAGGCGATGTTCTCGGGCCTGTTCTTCGACTCCGAGCGCTATGACCTTTCCTCGGTCGGCCGCGTGAAGATGAACATGCGCCTCAGCCTGGATGCGCCT
>CALMPK010000245.1 GCA_937873575.1 uncultured Hyphomicrobiaceae bacterium | reverse complement strand
CGGCGGGTGCGGCTCATTTCAGACAAGAACAGTTTGCCGCTCGCCGTGCAGTGGAGGGGAACGAGCGATCCGGGCTCGAGGTTGAGCCGCAACGGCCAGCGCGACTCGACACGATCGATGTAGATCGACTGGTCGCGCATGCGCATCGCCAGATTGCACGTCTCGCCGATCTCGTCGACGAGCTGCTGGAGAATGGCGCGCCGCTCCGGCTGAAGCCCCGAATGCACGACATCGAGGCCGAGCGTCCAAAGCCGATGGCCGACGCCGTAATGGCGGGTGGTGACGTCGCGCAGGAGATAACCGCCGCCCTCGAGCTGCTGGCAGAGCCGATGCACGGTCGGCTTCGGCAGCGCCGTCGTAACGGCGAGCTCGGCGACCGATAGGGTGCCGGCGTTCTCCGCCACCGCCGCGAGCAGACGCATCACGCGGAATACGACAGAGGCGCTTTCTCCGTCGCGCGGACCTTCCTCATCCTGATCCTGGCTCGTTGCCTTCCGCTTTCCGCCTCGCGCCATACCGGCCTCACCCCTCCATCATCTCGAGCCGCTCACAACGCCGCAGATGCTGCGCGCCCCGCGACAGTCGGCGACACCCGACAGGCCCGCCAGACCACCCCATGAGGCAGCGCCAATTTGCCGCACTGCAGCACCTAATCCTGTTGCCGAGCAGACTGAAAACATGTGTAATGGAATAAACCGTCTCACTCAACGATAATCTGCAACGGACCTGAAGCTTGGCCTTCGGTCGCCACAACAACGAGACGGCCGCGCCGAGCCAGCCGAAACGGACGGTGCCATCAGGATCCCGCGCATGGCGCGCGGTCCCAAGTCACTGCCAAAAACGAAAAACGATGGAGGAAACAGATGTTGCGCAGGCTTCTCTTGATGATGGCGCTCGGCGTGATGACGCTCGGTCTTCCGGCTGTCGCGTCCGCCCAGCAGAAAATCCGCATGCAGACCGCAGTGCCGAGCGCCTCGATCTATTTCGAGCTGCTGAAGCGCTACGCCGACCGCGTCGACAAGATGACCGGGGGCAAGATCAAGATCGAGGTGCTGCCGGACGGCGCCATCGTGCCGGCGTTCGAAATCCTCGATGCCGTGGACAAGGGCATCGTCGAGGCGGGCTACGCCTGGACGCACTACTGGTCCGGCAAGCATCCGGCCGCTGGCCTCTTCTCCAATCCGATGGCGGGCGCCGGCGCCGGCCTCGACCAGCTCTCGCACGTCGCCTGGCTCTACGAGGGTGGCGGCAACAAGCTTCTGGCGAAGCTCTACAACGACGTCCTCAAGCTCAAGATCGTCGCCCACATGGTGCAGCCGATGGGCCCCGATCCGCTCGGCTGGTTCAAGCGGCCGATCAAGGACGTCGCCGACTTCAAGCAGATGAAGTATCGCTCGCCCCCGGGCATCACCGGCGAGATCTTCAAGGAGATGGGTATCGCGGCGGTAGCCATGCCCGGTGGCGAAATCGTGCCGGCCGCCCAGCGTGGAACGATCGATGCCGCCGAGTGGATCGGCCCGGCCGATGATCGCAACCTCGGCCTGCACACGATCTGGAAGAACTACTACCTGCAGGGTCTCCACCAGTCGACCGACGTCGGCGAGATCCTCTGGAACAAGGATTGGTACGACACGCCCCCCGCCGATCAGAAAGCGATCCTCGAGGCCGCATCGATGGCCTCACTCGGCGAGACGTACACGTTCAACGTGGCGCGCAACGCCCAGGCCATCGTCGAGCTGCGTGAGAAGCACGGCGTGCAGATCCTCGATACGCCCAAGGAGTTCTTCCCCGAATTCGTGAAGGCGACGAACACCGTGCTCGATCGCTATGCGGCCAAGGACGCCTTCTTCAAGGAAGTGCTCGATAGCCAGCGCGGGTTCGCCAAGACCGTCGTCCCCTACTGGACGAAGATTCTCGATCTCTACTCGGGCCTCGGCAACGCCGCCCTGGCGAAGTGATCTGAGAACAGCGTGGAGCCCCGCCCGAGATGCGGCGGGGCTCTCATGCGCGCGGCCGGAATGGGGCCCACCATAAGTTCCCGGGAGGTTGGCATGGATAGGGATGCCGCAAGCGGCTTGGCGCGTCTCGTCGAGCGCTTGGACAAGGTGTCGCTCTGGTCTGGCGCGATCGTGAGCTGGCTCATCGTGCCCATGGTCCTCGCCCTCGTCTACGAGGTGGTCGCGCGCTACTTCTTCAACGCACCGACGATCTGGGCCTACGACGTGACGTTCATCACGTACGGTACCTTCTTCATGTTGGGCTCCGCCTACACCCTCCAGCGCGGCGGCCACATCCGCACCGACAGCTATTACGGCCAGTGGTCCACGAAGACGCAGGGGATGACGGATACCATTTGCTACATCCTCATCTTCTTCCCGCCGCTGCTGATCTTCCTCTCCGTCACCTGGGATTATTTCGTGGTCTCGTTCATGCGGGACGAGCGCAGCGTCACGTCACCCTGGCTGCCACGCATCTGGCCGCTCAAGGCCGTTCTGCCGCTGACTTGCGTGTTGCTGATCGTGCAGGGCCTGGCCGAGCTGCTTCGCTCCATCCACGCCTGGCGCACGGGCGAGTGGATTGCCCGCAAGCACCCGATGGTGCCGAGCAGCTCCAGCGAGGAGACACCCAGTGCTTGAGATGCTCGGACTATCCAACGAGATGCTCGGCCTCGTTTCGCTGGTCATCCTGTTCACCGCGATCTTCATCGGCTTTCCGATTTCGTTCACGCTGATCGCCGTCGCGCTCGGCGTCGGCTGGCTGGCGCTCGGCAAGGTCGCGATCTACCTGATGACCCTGCAGTTCTTCTCGGTCATGAAGGAGACGTCACTCGCCTCGGTGCCGTTCTTCCTGTTCATGGGCTACCTGCTCGAGCAATCCGGGCTGATGGAGCGACTGTTCCGCGGCGTCCAGCAATTGCTCGGCAGCCTGCGCGGATCGCTCTATCTCGCCGTCCTCGTCACCGCGACCATCTTCGCCGCTGCCACCGGCATCGTCGGCTCGTCCGTCACGCTGCTCGGCGTCATGGCCGCGCCGGCCATGATCCGTTCGGGCTACGATGTGAGGATGGCGGCCGGCGCGATCACGGCGGGCGGCACGCTCGGCATTCTCATTCCGCCGTCCGTGATGCTGATCGTGATGGGCCCCGTCGTCGGCGTGCCCGCGACCGAGCTGTTCATGGCGGCGGTGGTCCCGGGCTTCCTGCTCTCCGCCCTCTATATCAGCTACTGCCTCGTTCGCTGCTACATCGATCCGACACTCGGGCCGCCACTGCCGCCCGAGGAGCGAACCCAGAGCAAGATCGAGGTTCTGAAAGAACTCTCGCTCGGCGTCATTCCCGTTATCGTCGTCATTCTCGGCACGCTCGGCGTCATCCTCGCCGGCATCGCCACGCCGACCGATGCCGGCGCGGTCGGCTCCTTCGTCGTGCTGATCCTCACCGTCGTCACGCGCACCATGGACTGGCAACGCTTCAGGCGCGCCACCTACGCGACGCTTCAAGTGTCGTCGATGATCCTGCTGCTCGTCGCCGCATCGAACTATTTCGGCGCAGTGTTCGCGCGGCTCGGCACGGCCAACATGATCGCCGAATGGCTCGTCACGTTGCCGTTCCCGCCGACCGTCATGCTGATCCTCATTCTCGCGCTGATTTTCGTACTCGGCTGGCCACTCGAATGGGTGCCGATCGTGCTGATTGTCGTGCCGATCATGCTGCCGCTGGTGCAGAAGCTCGGCATCGACCTCGTCTGGTTCTGCACGCTCGTGGCCGTGTGTCTGCAAACGGCGTGGCTGTCGCCACCCGTGGCATTGTCGGCCTACTTCCTGAAGGGTGTCGTGCCGCAGTGGGAAATCGGCGACATCTACCGGGGCATGGTGCAGTTCATGCTCCTGCAATTGGTCGGCCTCGGGCTGCTCATCGCCTTCCCCGAACTCGCACTGTGGCTGCCGCGGGTACTGAAGTGATCGCGCAGACCAGCATCCGCGGCAACCGAGTGTGGACGAGGGAGCGGTGATGTCCGCCGTGGCAGGTGAGTTCGACTTCATCGTCGTCGGCGCTGGCTCGGCGGGCTGCGTCGTCGCCAACCGCCTGAGCGAAAATCCAGCGTTTCGCGTAGCGCTGCTCGAGGCCGGCGGGCGCGATTGGAATCCGTGGATTCACATCCCCGTCGGCTACTTCAAGACGATGCACAATCCGAGCGTCGACTGGTGCTACAAGACCGAGGCCGACCCGGGGCTCGGCGGCCGCCGCCTCGACTGGCCACGCGGCAAGGTTCTCGGCGGCTCGAGCTCGCTCAATGGTCTCCTCTACGTCCGCGGTCAGCGCGAGGACTACGACGGCTGGCGCCAGCTCGGCAATGTCGGCTGGGGCTGGGACGACGTGCTTCCCTACTTCAAACGCGCCGAGGACCAGGAGCGCGGCGCGGACGACTACCACGGGGTCGGCGGCCCGCTCTCGGTCTCGAACATGCGGATCAGCCGTCCGATCTGCGATGCGTGGGTGGCCGCCGCGCAGAACGCCGGCTACCCGTTCAACCCCGACTACAACGGCGCCACGCAGGAAGGCGTCGGCTACTTCCAACTGACCGCTCGCAATGGTCTGAGGTGCAGCACCGCCGTTGCCTATCTCCGTCCGGTGCGTTCGCGTGCCAACCTCGCGATCATCACACGCGCGCAGGCCAAACGCCTGCTGATCGAGAACGGGCGCGCGACCGGCGTCGTCATCGATCGGCATGGCGTGGAGGAGATCGTGCGCGCCCGACGCGAGATCGTTCTCAGTGCCGGCGCCATCGGCTCGCCGCAAATTCTGATGCACTCGGGGATCGGCCCATCCGACGAACTGAAGCAGCAGGGCATCACGCCCCTCCTCGACCATCGCGAGGTCGGCAAGAACCTGCAGGATCACTTGCAGGCGCGGCTCGTTTTCAAATGCCATGAGCCGACACTGAACGACGAGGTGCGAAGCTGGTTCGATCAAGCGCGGATCGGCATCCGTTATATGTTGTTCCGCACCGGCCCGATGGCGATGGCGGCAAGCCTCGCCACGGGTTTCATGCGCACGCGCCCTGAGCTGGCGACGCCCGACATCCAATTCCACATCCAGCCGTGGTCGGCCGACAGCCCCGGAGAAGGCGTCCATCCCTTCTCCGCCTTCACCGCTTCCGTCTGCCAGCTTCGCCCGGAAAGCCGTGGCGAAATCCGCCTTTCCGGGCCCGATCCGCTGGCCTACCCGCGTATCCACCCGAACTACCTTTCCGCGGAGATGGATCAGCGCACTATCGTTGCCGGCATTCGCATCGCGCTCGCCATAGCCGATCACGAGCCGCTCAAGGGCAAGATCGCCGCCCGCTTCCGCCCCACTCCCGAGGCGACCACCGACGACGAGTTGCTCGAATGGGCGCGCCGCTGGTCGACGACGATCTATCATCCGGCCGGAACGTGCCGCATGGGCAGCGATGCGCGCGCGGTCGTGGACCCTCGGCTGCGTCTCGCCGGCATTCCAGGAGTGCGCATCGCAGATTGCTCGATCATGCCACGCATCGTCTCGGGCAACACCAATGCTCCTGCGATCATGATCGGCGAAAAGGTGAGCGACATGATCCGCGAGGATGCGAAGCGCTAGGATCCGATTGCCCCTAGGCGCGGCACCTCATAGCGCTTCAACTCCAGTCCCAATTCGGCGAGACTTCCGTCGGCGAACCCGATCGACTATTGGGTTATCTCATCCGGCGACGCGCGCGCGGGAACGCCAGACATCCGGTCTGCTGCGGTCGCGATCCGCGCGCCATCCGAGTGCCGCAGACTGAGGACGCCACCGCCGATGCAAACCGAACCCGTCCGCTATGTCCCGCCCGTCTACCGGCCGCCGAGCGAAGCGCAGTCGCTCATCCTGCCGGTAACGGACGGCTGCTCGTGGAACCGCTGCACGTTCTGCGAGATGTACACGGACCCGCACAAGCGCTTCAGGCCACGCGGCGAGAGCGAAATCCTCGAAACGCTGCGGCGATGCGGCGAGGAATATGGCGATGCGATCAAGCGCATCTTTCTCGCCGACGGCGACGCCATGACGCTGTCGACTCGCCGCCTCGCCACGGTGCTCGAAGCCATCCGCCGCGAGCTGCCGTCGGTGCGCCGGGTTTCGAGCTACTGCCTGCCGCGCAACCTGCGCAACAAGTCCGCGGCTGATCTCAAGGACCTCGCCGACCTCGGCCTCTCGCTCGTCTACGTCGGCGCCGAATCCGGTGACGACGAGGTGTTGGCGCGCGTAAAAAAGGGCGAGACCTATGACTCCACGCTCGACTCACTCGGCAAGCTCGCCGAGGCCGGCATCAAGCGCTCGGTGATGATCCTCAATGGTCTCGGCGGGCGGACGCTCTCGCGCCAGCATGCCTTGAACTCGGCCGCGTTGATGAACGCGGCGCAGCCCGAGTATCTGGCGACACTCGTCGTCAGCTTCCCGGACGGCGACGAGCGGTTGCGGCGCGACTTTCCCGACTTCGAGGCGCTCGATGTCGTCGAGCTGATGCGAGAGATGGAGACGCTCATATCCGCGCTCGACTTGAAGCGCACCATCTTCCGCAGCGATCATGCCTCGAACTGGCTGGTGCTCAAGGGAACGCTCGGCGCGGACAAGCCGCGTTTGCTGGAAACGCTGCGCTCCGCCATCGCAGCACCCGAGGCGGCGCGGTTGCGGCCGGCCTGGGCGCGCGGTCTCTAGACGTTGCCGGGAGACAGGTATCTCGTTCGCGCCGTCCTTACCAACGAGTGGTCCCGGCACTGCACAGGCCACCTGTTGCACGGCTCCGGCAGATGCCGCGGATGCTCGTTAGCAAGTTACTAACCGAAGCCTCGATTGCCGCTCTCGTCAGGCGTGCGCGTCAAAATCGGACAAAGGGCAATCTAAAGGCCCGCAAATTTCAACCATCACCCGAGGAAGCAATGCGGTGCGATCAGCGCCGGTAACGGACTGGTAGGGACCTCGCGCGATGCTCGCGAGGCCTCTCTCAGCGTTTGTACGGCTTCGCATCAGGGTAACATCATGGCGCTCGCTTCCTGGACCGACCAGCAGATCATCGATCAGCTCAACTCGGGTTACAAATGGTCAGGAAGCACGATCACCTACACCTTCGCGACGTCCTCCGCGGGAATCTACGGAAGCACTGAAGGCACGGGCTTCACCGCGCTCAACTCCGCGCAGCAGGATGCCGCCCGGCTTGCTCTGGCGCTCTGGGACGACCTCATCACCCCCGACATGCAGCAGGTCGCGGCGGGGTCATCGTACACGTCGGCCAATATCGAGTTCGGCCAGTCGACGCAGGGCGTTTCCTACGCCCACGCCTATTACCCCTCGGTCGGTAGCGTATGGTTCAACTCGACGTACGGCTCGAGCACCGGCAGCAACAACCTCGTCACGCCTGTCATTGGCCAGCACGGCTTTTCCACGTTCGTTCACGAGATCGGGCACTCACTCGGGCTCGACCACATGGGCGACTACAACGGTTCGGACACATCCGGGCCGTCGAGCTTCCAGGACAGCACGGTCTATTCGATCATGTCGTACTATGGTCCGAGCTGGGGCCCTGGCTCGTCCAACGGCGAGGGCCTGGTCGCCTGGGCCGATTGGGTTGGCGCTGACGGCAAGCTCTACTCGCCGCAGACACCGATGATCAACGACATCATGGCCATTCAGGCCGTCTACGGCGTCGAGACGACGACCCGGACCGGCAACACGGTCTACGGCTTCAATTCCAACATCACCGGCACCGTCCAGTCGATCTTCGATTTTACGCTGAACAAGAATCCCATTCTGGCGATCTTCGACTCGGCCGGCATCGATACACTGGACCTCAGCGGCTGGAACACCTCGAGCATCATCAATCTCGCTCCCGGCTCGTTCTCGTCGGCCAACAGCATGACGAACAATATCTCGATCGCCTATACGGCCAACATCGAGAACGCCATCGGAGGCGGCGGCAATGACACGATCTATGGCAATGCGCTCGCCAACATGCTGGCCGGCGGCGGCGGTGCCGACAAGCTCTACGGCCTCGATGGCGATGACATTCTGAAGGGCGGTGCCGGCAACGATACGATGGATGGCGGCACGGGCATCGACTACGTGATCTTCGACGTGGCGTGGAGCGAACTGAGCTTCAGCTACAATGCCGCAACACTCGCTTTGACGTTCACTGGACTTGCCAACGGCACCGACACGGTGACCAACGTCGAATACTTCACCGATGCCTTCAACGTCACCCGGCCGTTCAGCTGGTTCACCGGCATCACTTACGAGACGGCCTCCATCTCGACCGCGCAAGCTTCGGTCGCAGAAGGCAACTCCGGCACCACGTCCTACACGTTCGTCGTGACCCTGAGCGAAGCCGCGACCGACGCGGCGACGGTCGACTGGACCCTGTCCTTCGGCAACGGGACCGGCAATGCCAGCCTGTCCGATTTCTCGGGCCCGACCTCCGGCACGCTGACGTTCACACCCGGATCGACTGTCGCCACGATCGAGATCGCCGTCGCTGGCGACACTGTGTTCGAGGGCAACGAAGCGTTCTCCGTCGTGCTGTCCAACCCCTCGTCCGGCCTGTACCTCGGCACCGCGAGCGCCAGCGGCCTCATCGTCGATGACGACGCCAAGGTGATCAACGGAACGTCGGCCGCAAACACGCTCACCGGCTCCGATCTCTCCGACACCATCAACGGTCTCGGCGGTAACGACACGCTCTATGGCAACGCTGGTGATGACACGCTGAACGGCGGAACCGGCTCCGACAAGATGTACGGCGGTACAGGCGACGACACCTACGTCGTCGACAGCACGATGGATCGCGTCTACGAGTACGCTGGTGGTGGCAACGACACCGTGAAGACGTCACTCAGGACATTCACGCTCGGCAGCGAGGTCGAGAACCTCGAGTACACCGGATCGAGCACCTTCACCGGCAAGGGCAATTCGCTCGACAACACGATCAAGGGTGGAGCCGGGGCAGACGTCCTGAATGGCCTGCTCGGCTCCGACACACTGTGGGGTGGAGCAGGTAAGGATGCGTTCCTGTTCACGACCGCGCTCGGTGCGAGCAACATCGACCGGATCGCAGATTTCAACGTCGCCGACGATACGATCCGCCTTGAGAACTCGATCTTCAAGGCGTTTGGCAGCAAGACGGGAACGCTCGCGGCGACCGCTTTCACCATCGGCACGGAAGCGACCGATTCCGCGGACCGTATCATCTACGATCCCAATACCGGCGCCCTCTACTACGATCCAGACGGCACGGGCTCGGCCGCTCAGGTTCAGTTCGCCGTGCTCGAGTCCCCGGTCGGAACCTTGACCAACGCCGACTTCGTTCTCATTTGAGCCGGCGCGGACTAGGGCCTCTGAAATCAAGTTGAGGCGGGCGCGGATCGCCGACGCGCTGGCCGTCCCAGCGAGCGCATGGTTCTCCCAGCGAACCGCCTCGTAACGCCCACGCCTTGCATAGCCCACTTGTTTCGACCGCACCGCGAGCGGGCTCCGGCACCCGCGCCTGTTCATAAGCGCCGATGCGGCTTGACGCTCTGCGACGACCTCCGGAAAACTCGGTTTCGGAGGGAGCATGCGGATCATCCACACGGCCGACTGGCACATTGGGCAGACGCTCGCGGGTTTCACGCGCGAAAACGAGCATCGTGCGGCTCTCGCCGAGCTGGTTTCGATCGCCGCTGCCCGCTCGGTCGATGCCGTGATCATCGCCGGCGACATCTTCGATCATCAGAACCCATCGGGCGAAGCGCAGCGCCTCTATTTCGAGACGATCGTCGCGCTGAAGCGCGCTTGCCCTCGCATGACGATCGTCGTCACGGCGGGCAACCACGACGCAGCGGGCCGTCTGGAGGCGCCGGCCGAGCTCCTGCGATCTCTCGATGTTCACGTCGTCGGTAATGTGCGCCGCGTCGCAGGCCGCATCGATGCCGCGCATCATCTCGTGAACCTGCGTGGCGCGACCGGCACCATCGAGGCCCGCGTGCTTGCCGTCTCCTATCCGACGGCGGCGTGCCTGCCACCATTCGGATCGATCGCGGACAGCGAAGGACATTCCTCGACCGTCGAGGCGACGCGCGCGCTCTATGACGAGTTGATGCGCGAGACCGGTGCCGACCGTGATGGCGCCCCGCTCATCGTGACCGGGCACCTGCACGTCCTCGGCGCAATGGAATCCGAGGGTGCCGAACGGCGCATTCTTGTCGGCGGACAGCATGCCGTACCGGTCTCGATCTTCCCCGAGCAGGCCCGTTACGTCGCGCTCGGGCACCTTCACAAGCCACAGAGCATCGGCCGCGCAACCGTGCGCTACAGTGGTTCGCTGTTTCCCCTGTCGGCAACCGAACTGGGTTATCGACATGGCGTGACGTTGGTAACGCTCGACGGCGGGCGGGTCGAAGTCGAGGAAATACCGATCTCGCGTCCCGTCGCGTTTTTGCGCGTGCCCGGCAGCGGCGACATCGGCCTCGATGAGCTTCCCGATCGCTTGGCCGCGCTCGGCCTCGCATCGGATCTCGCGCTCGATCAGCGCCCCTTCCTGCAAATCCACCTTTCCCGCAATGGTCTGCCACCGGGACACCGCGAGCTGGTGGACCGCATCGCCGCAAAGTTTCCGGTTCGCGTCGCCGGCATCGCCGTAACGCCGTCACAGCAGAGCGATGTCCGCGACGAGGCGGGGAACGAGACGATCCGCCTCGCCGATCTCCAACCCGAACACATCTTCGAGCTGGCGTTCGCGCAGGCCTTCGGAGGTCGCGAACCGAACGACGAGCACAGGGCCGCATTCCATCAGGCGCTCGCCGCCGTCGCCGCGGAGGCGTGACATGCGCATCCTCGCCATCCGCGGGCAGAACCTCGCGAGCCTCGCGGAACGCTTCGAGATCGATTTGACGTCCGCCCCGATCGCGGGCACGGGCCTTTTTGCCATCACCGGTGATACCGGCGCCGGCAAGTCGACGATCCTCGATGTGCTCTGCCTCGCGCTCTATGGCGACTACCCGCGCAGCCAGGGCGAAGGACGCGAGAAAATCCGCGATCCAAGTGACCACGAGGTTCAATCATCCGATCCGCGCAACGTACTCCGTCGCGGTGCCGGAGAAGGCTTCGCAGAGGTCGACTTCCTCGGCCAAGACGGGCAACGCTACCGCTCTCGGTGGACGGTGCGGCGTGCGCGCGGCAAGCCGAACGGAAAGCTCCAGAATGTCGAGCGCCAGCTCTATGCCCTCGACGCCGCGACCAACGTCGCGACTGGAATCAACGAGGTCAACGCCGCCGTCGAAGCACGCACCGGCCTCACGTTCGCGCAGTTCGGACGTACCGTTCTCCTTGCACAAGGCGACTTCGACGCATTCCTGACCGCTTCCGAGGCGGATCGCGCCGAGCTGCTCGAGAAGATCACCGGCACAGAGATCTATTCGCGCGTCTCGAAGCGCGTCCACGACGAGACTGCATCGCGCGCGCGCTCACTCGCGGAACAGCGCGCTACTCACGCCACCATCCCCGTCGCGTCGCCTGAGGAACGTGCGGCCACCGCAGCCGACCTCGTATCGGCCGAGGCGCGCGTTGCCGAGGTCGCGCTAGAGATCCGGATCGCGGATGAGCGACTGAAGCTCGCCGAACGGATCGCGGCCGCGCGCAACAATCACGCAGATGCGGTAGCCGCTCACGCGACTGCCGACGATGCGTGGCGCGCAAGCGCGGGTGATCGCGGCCAGCTCGATGCCATTGCCGCCGTCGAGCCTGTCCGCGCGAGCGTCGCTGCACTCGCCGATATCGACAACGATATTGCCGAAGCACAGAGCAAGTCGCATGCGGCACACGCGGCGCGTGAACTGGCACAGAATGCAAATGACGTAGCTCTGCGCGCTGCTGCCGAAAGCGAGCAGGCCCTGGCTGCCACCGAGGCGAAAGATCGCGCCTTCGAGCCCCTATGGCGGGCCGCGACGGAGCTCGATCATCAGATCGACGCGGCCGACGAGGAATGGCGTGCCAGCGCTGAAGCCGTTCAAGATGCCACGCGGATCGCCGACGCCTTGGCCACCGCCCGAGCAGACACGCAACGGAAGCGACACGCCGCCGAGGAACAAGCGCAGGCCGCCGATCTGGGTCTCGCGACGATGTCTCATCTTGCGCTGATCGCCAGCGAACGCGCACACATCTCGACACTCTTCGACGACCGTGCGACCCGCCAGGTGCAACTCCGCGGCGCTCGTGCTGCTCGCGACAAGGCGGCGCGCGAAGCCGCCACCGTCGAGGCGGCGATCGACGCCTCGCGAAGCTCGATTGACCGGC
This sequence comes from uncultured Hyphomicrobiaceae bacterium, assembly GCA_937873575.1. GTDB lineage: Bacteria > Pseudomonadota > Alphaproteobacteria > Rhizobiales > Hyphomicrobiaceae > JAEUMD01. The sequence continues at coordinate 14,624 of CALMPK010000245.1, read as the reverse complement.
ACAAGGAAGCCCTTGCCGAAATCGACCAGCGCATCGCGTTCGAGCGCAACGAGATCGAGCGCATCGATCTCGCTTCTCTCGCTGCACGCGACGAAACACTGCGCCTCGCCGATCGCACAGCAGACCGGGTGATTGGTGCCGCCCGGCGGCGCGAAGAAGCGCGAACCACCATTCTCGACGCAACAGACCGAGCGGAGTCCGCTGGGCGCCTTAGGACCGAGGCCCAGCGTCTGCGAGACGAGAGCGAGCGGGCCCTCGCGGAAGCATCAGCGGCGCGGCGCGAAGTCGCGCATCTTGCCGACCTCGCCGAGGCCACCGCCTCCGAACAGGCCGGGCACCTGCGCGCACAACTCGCCGACGACGAGCCGTGTCCGGTCTGCGGCGCGATCGACCACCCGTACACGCGACATCACGATGCGGCCGCCGCGCTCATCGGCGCCACCCGCCAGCGCCGCGCCGAACTCGACAAGACGATCGATGCGGCCTCGAATTCGGTAAATGCCTCGAGTTCCGAGATTGCGCGCATGGACGGCACGCTGGCGCAGGCAAACAGCGCCATCGAGGCCGCCACACGGGATGAAAAGACCGCATCGGCCGAACTGTTTGCGCTACTGCCGTCACTCGCCCCCGTCGCGGCGATGCTCGGCCCCGGACAACCGGACGTGACGCTCCCCGGCGAGATATCGCTCGGTCGGCTGGAAGCGCTGTCCCATTCTGTCGCCGCCGCGCGCGACGCCGTCGCCGCAGAGCAGAAGCGCGCCGCCAAGCTCCAAGGTTTGATTGCGGTCCTCACGGCTAATGCCGCCAGCGAACGCGCAGCGATCGACGAGAAGGATGTCGCGCTCCGCGCGGCACTGACCGTTCTGCCGAAACTCAAGGCCGAGCATGGTCGCAACAGCGCGATCTGCGAGTCGCTCGAAGAGCTGATCTCCGATAACCGCGAGAAGCTCGCGCCGTTCCTCGCCTGCGCGGGATTGTCAGTCGATGCGCTCGGCGACGACGCGAGTCCCTTGCGCGAACGCTTGAGCGAGCTGGCGGACACATACGTGAACCTGGTTGCCGAACTGCAGCGATTGACGGCGACCTTCGAAACACGTCGGCAAGAGTTGCACGACGCCGAACGCGAGGAGAATTTGGCCGCGGAGAAGCGCAATCGCTTGCGCGAGGCGGAACAAGCACGCAGGAACCGGCTGGACGATCTCCGTTCACGACGCGCGCAACTCCTCGACGGTGAGCCGACTCTCTCCCACCGCAACCGGGTGCTTGCTGCCCGCGACCAGGCCCGAACCGATGCCCGGCAGGCCACCTCCGCACGAGAGCAGACCTCCCGCGCCCTGGTCGAACGACAATCGGAACTCGCAGCGTGCGAAGGCGCCTTGGCCCAAGCACGCGCCCGGCGGGAAAGCTTGCGTGGGCAGCTTGCCGAAGCGCTCCAGAAGTTGCGCATGGATGAGCCGCGCGCACGCGAGCTCCTCTCCGTGCCGCCCGAACAGCGCATGCGCCTTGCGGATACGCGCGAGCAACTTGCCCGCGCACTCGACACCGCCGCCGCAAACCTTGCAACGCGCCGCCGCGACCTCGACGAAGCGACAGCCAGCGGCGCGATAACTCCCGCCGAAGCCAATGAGATGGCGGCGCGCCTCGCTGAACTCGACGCGACACGATCTGCATTGACCGCGGAGATCGCCCTGTTACGCAACAACATCGAGCGCGACGACGAGGCACGCACGCGGGCGGGCGCGCTCGACGCTGTCATCTCCGGGCTCGAGCACGAACTCGACATATGGAAACACGTCGATGCCGCGATCGGGCAAGCAGACGGTGCGAAGTTCCGGCGCTTCGCACAGGGCATAACACTTCGCCAGCTCGTGGCTCTCGCGAATGCACAGCTCGCCGCGCTCAACCCGCGCTATCAGCTCCGCCAGGCCAGCACGTCGGACCTGACGATCGAGATCGTCGATTGCGACATGGGAGACGATGCCCGCTCCGTTCGAAGCCTTTCGGGCGGTGAACGCTTTCTCGTCTCACTCGCGCTCGCACTTGCGCTGTCGTCGCTCGAGGGCCGCCAGTCGTTCGTCGATACGCTGTTCATCGACGAGGGTTTCGGCAGCCTCGATCGCGAGACACTCGACATCGCCATCGATGCGCTCGAGGCGTTGCACGGCCAGGGACGCAAGGTCGGCGTCGTCACCCACGTTTCGGCGATGATGGAGCGCATCGCCGTACAGGTTCGCGTCATCAAGCGCGGCGGCGGCCGCAGCGTCGTGCGGATCGGCCTCCACTGATCGGAGATCGTCGGACCTTCAACGGTGCCGCGTTTGCGCGAGCGGGCCGCACTTGCTCGAGTGGAAGGACGTTGTCGCCTGTCAACCGAGGCGGCGGCGGAACTCATCGTAGCCATACGAGCGCAGCACACGATACCTGCCATCCTCCTCCAGCACAGCGAGATCAGGCAGCGGCGTGCCGTTGAAGGTCGTGTTCTTGACGAACGAGTACTGCATCATGTCGGTGAAGACGAGACGATCACCGACCTCGAGGGGCCGATCGAACGAGTAGGTGCCGATCACGTCGCCGGTCATGCACGTCTTGCCGCCGAGAACATAGGTGTGTGCCTTCTCTCCAGGCTCCCCGGCACCGATGATCCCTGGCGTGTAGGGCACCTCCAGAACGTCCGGCATGTGCGTCGAGGCGGACGTGTCGAGAATGGCGATGTCGGCGCCATTGCGCATGGTGTCCAGCACGGTGGCAACGAGGTAGCCCGTATCGACGACGAGGCCGGCGCCCGGCTCCAGGATGACCTCGAGGTGGGGATAGGTGGCGCGGAATGCGCGCAACGCCGCGATGAGCCTCGCGACGTCGTAGCCCGGCTTGTTGACGAAATGACCGCCGCCGAAGTTCACGCACCGCACCCGGCGCAGGTAGGGCGCGAAGTTTTGCGCGACGTGTTCGATGAGCCCGACGGAACCCGCGTCCGTCGCCTCGCACAGCGCGTGCGTGTGAATGGTGTGGATGTCGTCCCACGGCACGGCATCGAGCTGATCGGCCGGCGTGCCGAAGCGAGAGCCCGGTGCACACGGATTGTAGAGATCGCCGCCCAGCGACACGTAAGAGAAACCGGGATTGACGCGAATTCCCGCGTGCTTGCCGGCCCGCTTCACGGCGGGGAGAAACCGCGCGATTTGCGAGGGTGTGTTGAAATAGATGTGGTCGGCGATGCGCGCCAGTTCATCGACCTCCTCGGGCGTGTAGGCGGGCGCATAGACGTGCACCTCCTTGCCGAATTCTTCGGCGCCCATCCGTGCTTCGTAGAGGCCACTCGCGGTGGTGCCATCGAGCGTATCGCGCATCAGCGCAAACACCGCCGGCATCGCCCACGCCTTGGTGGCGAGCAGGATCTTGACGCCGGCCTCGCGCTTGATGCGCGCTGCAGTGGCGAGGTTGCGCTTCAACGCCGCCACGTCGAGCACGTATGCGGGCGTGTTCATGTCGGCGGGGAAACTGGGCGACATGGGCGTTCCCTGTATGAATGGGGCGGACCCGACGAGAACCGGGTCCGCCCGATTGGCGAACGAGAGGCTTTCCTGCGTGGCTCTAGCAAGCGGCCGGCATTACGTCTTCACCGCGAACAGCTCGGGCTGCTCCTCGGCGGTCATCTCCTTCAAGGCCCACGGCAGGCCCTGCTTGCCGATCTCGTCCATGAACGGCTTCGGCGGGAGCTGCTCGACGTTGTAGACGCCGCCGGGCTTCTTCCAATGGCCCTTGAACAGCATCATGGCGCCGACGACCGGCGGTACGCCGGTGGTGTAGGAAACTGCCTGCGCGCCCGTCTCCTTGTAGCTGATGGCGTGGTCGCAGACGTTGTAGATGAGCGCGCGCTTGGCCTTGCCGTCCTTCTTGCCGGTGAAGATGCAGCCGATGGACGTGCGCCCCGTGTAGTTCTCGCCGAGCGAAGAGGGCGGCGGCAGAAGCTCCTTCAGGAACTCCATTGGAATGACGGGCGTGCCCTTGTACATGACGGGATCGATGCGCGTCATGCCGACGTTCTGGAGCACGTCGAGATGCTTGATGTAGTTGTCGGAGAACGTCATCCAGAAGCGGATCTGCTCGAGGCCGCGAATGTTGCGGACGAGGCTTTCCTCCTCCTCGTGGTAGATGAGGTAGCTCTTGCGCGGACCGACCTCGGGATAATCGATCATGGCCGAGATCGACAGCGGATCGATCTCGATCCACTTACCGTTCTTCCAGTACTTGCCGCGCTGCGTCACCTCGCGGAGATTGATCTCCGGGTTGAAGTTGGTCGCAAACGCCTTGCCGTGGCTGCCGTCATTGCAGTCGATGATGTCGATCGTCGCGATCTCGTCGAACAGGAACTCCTGCGCATAGGAGCAATAGATGTTCGACTGGCCCGGATCGAAACCACAGCCGAGGATCGCCATGATGCCCTTCTCGGCGAAGCGATCCTGATAGGCCCACTGCCACGAGTATTCGAACTTGGCGACGTCGCGCGGCTCGTAGTTGGCGGTGTCCATGTAGTGCACGCCCGTCTTCAGGCACGCATCCATGATCGGAAGGTCCTGGTAGGGCAGCGCCATGTTGATCAGCAGGTCGGGCTTCACACGCTCGATGAGCGCGACGACCTCGTCGACGTTATCGGCATCGACCTGGCTGATGTCGATGGGCGTGACGCAGCGCTTGGCGACGTTCTCGCAGCTCACCAGCCGGCGCGAGGCGAGGTGGATCTTCTTGAACACGTCGCGATTCATCGCGCACTTCTGAGCCGTCACGGAACCGGCGGCGCCGGCGCCAATAATGAGGACACTGTCCAAGTGAATTCTCCCAGGGGCTAGAGAAGGCTGTGCGGGTGGAGGGCGGCTGTTCCTGTCTCGTCTCGGCGGCTTCGGCTCGCGCGGCGAAGACTTCTCGCTATCCCGGTCCGCGGCCGTGACTTCCCGCCGGCTCGCGACGACCTCGGATCGCCATCAGCCGACGCTCTGGCTCTAGTGCAGCAGGCCAGTGAATACAATCCCCCTGGCTCGGGCCGTTCTGCCTCGAGGCCGGCGGCCCCGTCCCTTCGCATGGAGCCGGAACGCGGCACCCGGCCGGCGCGCCGCCAGCGCCGCGCCGGACACCTTTGCGATGGAAATGTAACAGCCTTGTGTAGCCCCGGCCGCGGGCGTGGATCGACCCGCGGCGGCGGCTGGCAAACGGGGTCGCGGGGGCGCATTGTCGCGTGGATCGCTCAGCGCTTCCATGCGATGCGCTGCGACGGGCGGCATCGAGCCACCCGGCTCGTTCGAGGTGCACAAGACATGGCAGACGCCGCAACTGCGGAAAACCGCCCGATCTACGACCAGCTCGGCGGTGAAGCCGGATTGCGCCGCCTCACCCGGCGCATGTACGAGCTGATGGATACCCTGCCCGAAGCCGCCGAGTGCCGCGCCATCCATCCCCCGAGCCTCGCGGGAAGCGAGCAGAAGCTGTTCGAGTTCCTGAGCGGGTGGCTCGGCGGTCCGCCGCTGTTCGAGGACCGGCATGGCCCGCCGATGCTGCGCCGGCGCCACTTCATCGCCGAGATCGGCCCGGCGGAGCGCGACGGCTGGCTGCTCTGCTTCGAGCGGGCGCTGGAAGAGACGGTTGCGGACGCACCGCTGCGCGGGGCATTGCGCGAGCCGGTGCGCCGGCTCGCTTTCCACATGCAGAACAAGGCTTGAACGCGAACTCTCCCGAGCGCCATCCCGCCACAGACGCGCTATTCCGGCAGACGCTCTGCTCCGGCTGGGCTCAGCTTCCGTTGCCGCGCCGCTTCTCGGGGTGGAGCGTTTTGCCGAGGATGTGCTCGTCGCGGCCGATGACGTGAGCACTCGACCCGACGATCAGCGGATCGGGGCCGTGGACGACGTGGCGGTTCTTCTCCGGGTAGTCGAGCGTCGACAGGAAATGCTGCATGCAGTTGAGGCGCGCGCGCTTCTTGTCGTCCGACTTGACGATCGTCCACGGCGCGTCGGCCGTGTCCGTATAGAAGAACATCGCCTCCTTCGCTTCCGTATAGGCATCCCACTTGTCGAGCGACGCACGGTCGATGGGCGACAGCTTCCACTGCTTCAGCGGGTCGTTGGCGCGAGCGGCGAAGCGGCGGGCCTGCTCCTCGCGCGTCACCGAGAACCAGTACTTGTAGAGGCGGATGCCGGAGCGAACGAGCATGCGCTCGATGTCGGGGCACTCGCGCATGAACTCCAGGTACTCATTGGCGGTGCAGAAGTTCATGACGCGCTCGACGCCGGCGCGGTTGTACCAGGAGCGGTCGAAGAACACGATCTCGCCGCCGGACGGCAGGTGGTTGATGTAGCGCTGGAAGTACCACTGCGTGCGCTCGCGCTCGTTCGGCTTCTCGAGCGCGACGACGCGCGCGCCGCGCGGATTGAGATGCTCCGTAAAGCGCTTGATGGTGCCGCCCTTGCCGGCCGCGTCGCGCCCCTCGAAGATCATGACGATGCGCTCGCCGGTCTGCTTGACCCAGGCCTGCACCTTGAGCAGCTCCGTCTGAAGCTGGGTGACGTGTTCCTCGTAGTCCTTGGACCGCATCCGCGTCTCGTACGGATACTGTCCCGTCTCGAACGCGCGGCGGATCTCGTCGGGGCTATGGCGCAGTTCGGCGAGGCGGTGCGCCTTCGATACGCGTGCTCCGGCCGGGACCCCAGGACTGGGAAGAGTGGGGCCGACCGCAGCGTCGGCGGACGGCGTCGCGGCGGCCGGGTCGGCGGCAGGGGCCGCGGGCGTACCCGACTTGGTTGTGGGGGAGGCACCAGAGGCGCTGCCCTCGGCGGGCTTCGCTCGCGCCTCGACCGGCGTCGGCGAGGCGGGTACCTCCTTGACCGGTGCCTTGGCACCGTTACCCGTGGGTGTTGCGGCGGTCTTTTTCTCAATCGTCATATCTGCTCCTTCGCATCGAAAACCGCGACTTTTGCCGCAGCGCAGCAAAGATCGGCAGCTCCCGGCGCGCCGCAGCTCGCAACCGGATCCGCTCCCGTCTCCGGCAAATATGACAGGACGACGTCTGCGGGCCTGATCTCGATCAAACCTCGGCCATTATTCCGCGGCCTTGGCGAACGAATTACGACCGGCGTGCCATTGCGGGGCCTCGAGCGCCATCCAATGTTCACCTGATGGGAAGCGCGCCGATAGTCCGCCTGATCCCCGCGCCAAGCCAGCGCCCCGTTCACCCTGGCGAGCGGCCAGCGTCGATCATTCTTCCGCGCCGCCTTGACAGGGACTCCCCTGCGAATTATCTCTCCGCGCGGCGGCTAGCACTCACCGAAGGCAAGTGCTAACAGCCCCCGAGATTTGCAGGATAATGCGGCCCGGACACCTGTCCGCGCCCTCGAACGGAGCAGTTTTCTCATGAAGTTCCGCCCTCTCCACGACCGCGTCGTCGTCAAGCGCGCCGATGCCGAGACCAAGACCGCTGGTGGCATCATCATCCCCGACACCGCCGGCGAGAAGCCGCAGCAGGGCGAGGTCGTCGCCGTCGGTCCGGGCGCCCGCGACGAGAACGGCAAGATCGTCGCTCTCGACCTCAAGAAGGGCGACCGCGTGCTGTTCGGCAAGTGGTCCGGCACCGAGGTCAAGATCGACGGCCAGGATCTCCTCATCATGAAGGAGAGCGACATCATGGGCGTCCTCGAGAAGTGAGCGCCTGCCGCTCCGGTCCTTGAATTCCCCCGGGATCACCAAGGATCACTCCCCAGTTCACACCCCAGGATTACACTCCAGGAGTAAAGCCACATGGCTGCTAAAATCGTTCAGTTCGGTCCCGATGCCCGCGAGAAGATGCTGCGCGGCGTCGACATCCTCGCCAACGCGGTGAAGGTCACTCTCGGTCCCAAGGGCCGCAACGTCATCATCGAGAAGTCGTTCGGCGCCCCGCGCACGACCAAGGACGGCGTCACCGTCGCCAAGGAGATCGAGCTCGAGGACAAGTTCGAGAACATGGGCGCGCAGATGGTCCGCGAGGTCGCCTCGAAGACCAACGACGTCGCCGGTGACGGCACCACCACCGCCACCGTTCTCGCCCAGGCCATCGTCCGCGAGGGCCTGAAGTCGGTCGCCGCCGGCATGAACCCGATGGATCTGAAGCGCGGTATCGACAAGGCCGTCGCCCAGGTCGTCGAGGCGATCGGTAAGAAGGCCAAGAAGGTCAAGGATTCCGGCGAGATCGCCCAGGTCGGCACCATCTCCGCCAACGGCGAGCGCGAGATCGGCGAGATGATCGCCAAGGCGATGCAGAAGGTCGGCAACGAGGGTGTCATCACCGTCGAGGAGGCCAAGAGCCTCGAGACCGAGCTCGATGTCGTCGAGGGTATGCAGTTCGACCGCGGCTACCTCTCGCCCTATTTCATCACCAACGCCGACAAGATGGTCGCCGAGCTCGACGACCCCTACATCCTCATCCACGAGAAGAAGCTCTCGGGCCTGCAGCCGCTGCTCCCGGTGCTCGAGGGCGTCGTGCAGACGGGCAAGCCGCTGCTCATCATCGCCGAGGACATCGAGGGCGAGGCTCTCGCCACGCTGGTCGTCAACAAGCTGCGCGGCGGCCTCAAGGTCGCAGCCGTCAAGGCTCCGGGCTTCGGCGACCGCCGCAAGGCCATGCTCGAGGACATCGCCGTCCTCACCGGCGGCCAGACGATCTCCGAAGACCTCGGCATCAAGCTCGAGAACGTGACGCTCGAGATGCTCGGCCGCGCCAAGCGCGTTTCGATCACCAAGGACGACACCACGATCGTCGACGGCTCGGGCAAGAAGAAGGACATCGAGGCCCGCGTCTCGCAGATCAAGGCACAGATCGAAGAGACGACGTCCGACTACGACAAGGAGAAGCTGCAGGAGCGTCTGGCGAAGCTCGCCGGCGGCGTTGCAGTGATCAAGGTCGGCGGCGCCACCGAGGTCGAGGTGAAGGAGCGCAAGGACCGCGTCGACGACGCGCTGAACGCTACCCGCGCCGCGGTCGAAGAGGGCGTGGTTCCGGGCGGTGGCGTCATGCTGCTGCGCGCCTCGCTCGCCGTCAACGTCAAGGGTGACAACGCCGACCAGGACGCGGGCATCCAGATCGTCCGCCGCGCGCTGCAGGCTCCGATCCGCCAGATCGCCGAGAACGCCGGCGTCGAGGGTTCGATCGTCGTCGGCAAGGTGTCGGAGTCGAAGAAGGACAACTTCGGCTACGACGCGCAGACCGACGAGTACGTCGACATGCTCGAGAAGGGCATCATCGACCCGGCGAAGGTCGTGCGCACCGCTCTGCAGGACGCCGCCTCGATCGCCAGCCTGCTCATCACCACGGAGGCCGCGGTCGCGGACGCTCCGAAGCGTGACGCCGGCCACAGCCATGGCGGCATGGGCGGCGGCATGGGCGGCATGGGCGACATGGGCATGATGTAAGCCCTGCCTGGGCTCGACGCTCAGCAAACAAGAAGGGCGGCTCCGATGGGGCCGCCCTTTCGCTTTGCGCGAACCCTGCTATGAAGCGGTTCATGCCTTCCCCAGGGAAACGGACCTGCTGCACCGGATTGCTGCACACATGACCGAAACCACCATCGATACGGGCGAACAGCCCACTGCCCCGGCGACCAAGGGGCCTGCCGATCCGCGGCTGGCGGCCGAAATCAACCGGCGGCGCACGTTCGCGATCATCTCTCACCCTGACGCCGGTAAGACGACGCTGACCGAGAAGCTGCTGCTGTTCGGCGGCGCCATCCAGCTCGCGGGCCAGGTGAAGGCGAAGAAGGACAAGCAGAACACGCGCTCCGACTGGATGGCGATCGAGCGTGCCCGCGGCATCTCCGTCGTCACTTCGGTGATGACGTTCGAGTACGGCGGACACGTTTTCAATCTGCTCGACACGCCGGGCCACGAAGACTTCTCGGATCACACCTATCGCACGCTGACAGCGGTCGACTCCGCGATCATGGTGATCGACGCCGCGCGCGGCATCGAGGCGCGAACGCTCAAGCTGTTCGAGATCTGCCGCCTGCGCGACATCCCCATCATCACCTTCGTCAACAAGATGGACCGCGAGGCGCGGGTTCCGCTCGAAGCCCTCGACGAGATCGAAAAGACGCTCGCGCTCGATACCGCGCCGATGGTCTGGCCGATCGGTTCGGGTCGCGAATTCAAGGGCGTCTACGACATGGCCGCCGGCCGCCTGCGCCGTCTCGATCAGGAGGGCGACGGGACGCCGGTGTCAGGCCCGCACGATGCAGTGTTCGATACGCTGATGGAGCCCGCGGCTCTCGCCACGTGGCGCGAGGAAGTTGAGCTCGTCGGCGACTCGGCCAGAGCGTTCGATGTCGAGGCATTCCGGCACGGTACGCTCACGCCCGTGTTCTTCGGCTCGGCCTTGCGCAACTTCGGCGTCAAGAGCCTGCTCGAAGCCTTGATCGCCTACGCGCCGCCGCCGCGCAGCCAGAACGCCGCGCACCGCACGATCGAAGCAACCGAACCCTCGATGACCGGCGTGGTGTTCAAGATCCAGGCGAACATGGACAAGAACCACCGCGACCGCATCGCCTTCATGCGTGTCTGCTCGGGCAAGCTGACGCGCGGCATGAAGGCCAAGATCGTTCGCTCCGGCCGCGTGCTCGCATTGCAATCGCCGCAGTTCTTCTTCGCGCAGGATCGCTCACTCGCGGAAGAAGCCTATGCCGGCGACGTGGTTGGCATTCCCAACAAAGGGCTCCTGCGGATCGGCGACGCGCTGACCGAAGGCGAGGACGTCACCTTCCTCGGCATCCCGAATTTCGCGCCGGAGATTCTGCGCCGGGTGCGCGCCAACGATGCGATCAAATCGAAGAAACTGCGCGCCGCGCTCGAAGAAATGGCCGAGGAGGGTATCGTGCAGCTCTTCTCGCCGATCGACGGCGCGCAGCCCATCGTCGGCGTCATCGGCGCGCTGCAACTCGATGTTCTCGCCGACCGCCTGACCAACGAGTACAGCCTCGATACGGCCTTCGACCCGGCACCGTGCGACACGGTGCGCTGGATCAAGGGCAAGACCCGCGAGATAACCGACGAGTTCGTCAAGCGCCACCGTTCGCTGATCGCGCAAGACCGGGAGGGCGAGTACGTCTATCTCGCGCCGTCGATCTACAATCTCCAGACCGTCATCGAACGCGCGCCCGACATCGAGTTCAAGGACGTCAAGACGATCACGGTTTGAGAAAGCGGGCAGCGGTGTGAAGCGATCGCTTCGCACCGCAAGATTGTCCGGATGGTTGTCTGGCCGGCGGCAAGCAATCGCCTCGGCAGCGAGCGGTCGGATGATGCTCGAGAGCGCTATCGACTTCGATTGAATCGCATTCGCGCTTTCTCAAAGCGCGTCAACAGCACTCCAAAACATGATCTTGGGGTGCGATTCACGCTTTCGACGGAAGTGCCCAGCACTTCCTTCTCAACCGATCACACCCTAGCGCTGCTTCGGTACGAGCCCCACCAGCTTCCAGTCGTCGCCGGTGAAGCCCATGTGCACCGTCACGTCGGGCTCGCTCGCGTTCTCGTCCTTGGCGACGCCGACGTAGACACCAAGAGGACCATCGAGCCCTGCGCTCTTGACGTTCGCGATGCCGAGCTTGCGGCGCGGTTCGGCAGGCTTTTCCTCGGCCGCCGGCTGCTGGTCCGTCGAGATGGTCCTGACGGGCGAGGTCACGGGCTTCGGCGCGGGCTTCTGCTCCTCCGTTGCGATCGTCCGAACCGGCGATGCCGAGGGCTTCGCCCCCGCCGCTTCCCCGCCCGGCCGGGTGGCAGGTGGGGGGCCCCCGCGGAGCGCCCCTCTCAGGATGCCGCGGAGCCCGCCGATACCCGCAGGCCCCGGCACGCCGGTGAGCTTAGCCGACTGTTCCTTGACCGCGCGAACGACCGCATCCTTGACGTTGCCGTGTTCTGCGTGAATTCGAATGACGATCTCGGGCGTCACGAGCGACGTCAGCGCGTGATCGACGATCTTGCCCATGAACTGTGTCTTGAGCTGCGCCCCGAGGCTCGCACCGAAGGCACCCGACTTGGCGATCGCTTCGTCGACGATCTTCTCGGCCTCGCGCTCCGCCACCGGTCGCAGCGATTGGCGCAGCCTGTCGAGATCGATCTTGCTTGCGACCAGCGCGGAATCGCGCGCATCGAGCCCCTGCTTCAAGCGAAAGGCAGAAAAAGCCGGCCAGGCGACATAGAAGCCGAGCAGAGCGAGCACCAGCACGAATATGATTCGTTTCACGAGTAAGCCCTCGGCTTGCAGATACGTTTGGAGAAGCTGCCGGGCGCGATGGACCCCACCGGAATTGCCCGGCTCACCTTCGACATTGAGATCGCGCCCCCACTCGAGCCTGACCGCACTGTAAACGAAAATGCGTGCGCGCGTTGAGGCCCGATAAAAAAGCGGCAGCCGCCCGGTGGGGGGAACCGGGCGGCTGCCTGTTCGCCGGTCCGGGCTAGTGCCGCGCTCGGGGGGAGAGGGGCATGGACCGACAAATTCCTGAATTGGCCAGAGGCTATCTCGCCTTGGCCGCGCACTGCGCCAGCATCTGGTCGCGGCGCTGTGCCGATTGCTGCCAGACCTGCGGGGGAACGCTGCCGCACCATGTGAGGTGCTTGGCGAGGTCGGAGTGCCAATCCGGCCCCGAGAAGCCGCAGCGGCCCTTCTCGTTCTGCTGCTGCTGCTTCAATGCCGTGGAGCCGTACCACTGGCAGTTCGACTGCGCCTTGGCGGTGGCCGCGAAGGCCAGCACGACGCCACCGGCGAGAACCAATGATCGAAGTACGGTGGCAGTCGAACGCGGCATCTGAGAAACCTCTTGGAAAGCACCCCGCCGCAGTGCTGCGGGGCCTCTGCGGCCGCACCGAACCGGCGACCATGGATGCACTTTAGGCGAGCGTATATGAACCCGCTCTGAATGTCCGCCGGCCACAGACCAGCCTCCGGTGGCTCATCCGCCCTGGGTCAGCCAAGTTGCGACCCTGCAACACCAATATCAGTGCATTAACCGCTCCGCCGACGCGCGGCACAATTCGGACCCGTCGAATCGTCTAGGTTGCATCTCGCCCTTGTCACCACAGGATCGCCAACGACGACATGCCCCCCGCCGCCCTGAAGCTTGCCGCCACGGTTCCGACGCGACACGCCGCCAGCCTCGACGAGGCCCAGCGCGTGCTCGAGGAAACGTTCGGCTATAAGCGCTTCCGCTCGCACCAGGCGCGCATCATCGAGGCCGTGCTCTCGGGCCGCGATGCGCTGGTGCTGATGCCGACGGGCGGCGGCAAGTCGCTCTGCTATCAGGTGCCGGCGCTGGTGAGGCCGGGAACCGGCATCGTCATCTCCCCGCTCATTGCGCTGATGCAGGATCAGGTTGCCGCACTCGAAGCCGCGGGCGTCAGGGCGGCGGTGCTCAACTCTTCGCTGACGTGGCCCGAACAGCAAGATGTCGAACGCCGCTTCGCGGCCGGGGAACTCGACCTGCTCTACGTCGCGCCGGAACGTCTCGTGCAGGAGCGCATGCTGGAGCGGCTGGCCCGCGCCGAGATCTCTCTATTTGCCATCGACGAAGCCCATTGCGTCTCGCAATGGGGGCACGACTTCCGCCCCGAGTACCGCCAGCTCAAGGTGCTGGCCGAGCGTTTTCCCGGCGTCCCGCGCATCGCGCTGACCGCGACCGCCGACGACCGCACGCGCGCGGAAATCGTCGCCGAGCTGTCGCTCGACGCGGCCGAGCAGTTCGTCGCGAGCTTCGACCGCCCGAACATTCGCTACACCATCGCCGAGATGGGCTCGATGGGAGCACGCGAGAAGCTCTGGCAGTTCATGACGCGCGAGCATCCGAGCGATGCCGGCATCGTCTATTGCCTGTCGCGCCGCGCCGTCGACGAGACTGCGAAATGGCTGACGGCCAAGGGCCGCACGGCGCTCGCCTATCACGCCGGCCTCGACGCCGAGACGCGGCGCGAGGTGCAGCGGCGCTTCCTCGAGGAGGATGGGTTGATCGTGGTGGCGACCATCGCGTTCGGCATGGGCATCGACAAGCCGGACGTCCGCTTCGTCGCCCACCTCAACCTGCCGAAATCGATCGAAGCCTACTACCAGGAGACGGGCCGCGCCGGCCGTGACGGCGAAGCGGCCGATGCCTGGATGGCCTACGGGCTGCAGGACATCATTCAATTGCGCCAGTGGATCGGCCAATCAGAAGGCTCGGAAGCGTTCAAGCAGGTGCAGCGCCAGAAGCTCGAAGCCCTTATCGGCCTCGGCGAGATGGCCGGGTGCCGCCGCCAGGCCCTGCTCGCCTATTTCGGCGAACGTCTCGATGCGCCGTGCGGCAACTGCGACAACTGCCTCAACCCGCCGGCGAGCATCGACGGGACGGTACTCGCGCAAAAGGCGCTCTCCACCGTCTATCGCACCGGCCAGCGCTTCGGCGTCGGCTACATCGTCGACGTGCTGATGGGCAAGGCCGACGACCGCATCGGCCGCAACGGCCACGACCGCCTATCGGTATTCGGCATCGGCGCCGACACCGGCGGCGCGACCTGGCGCAGCCTGATCCGCCAGTTGCTGGCCGCCGGGCATCTGGTCGGCGACGACGAGGGCCACGGCA